>JBFWKZ010000017.1:0-26381 GCA_050252415.1 Oscillospiraceae bacterium
TCACCGGGGTTTTTGTTATAGCCGTCGAGTACAACGATTTTCATAATTGGTGCTCCTTATAAAATATCTTATTGCTCTTAAGCGAGAAAATTTTATCACCAATTGCGCTGCTTGTAAAGGTTTTTTGTGATTTTTTTAATAATTGAGAATTATTTATTGGAAAATAGTTGAAAACACGCAAATGGTTTTCAGCTATTTATATAAATTACAGTTTTTCAAGCTTAAGCGCAGTTTCAAGTGCAATTTCCATCATTTGAGTAAATGAATTTTGCCTCTCCTCTGAGGTGGTTTTCTCACCGGTGAGAAGATGGTCGGATACGGTGAGGATTGCAAGCGCTCTTTTTTTGCAGCGTGCCGCATTCATGTAGAGCGCCGCCGCCTCCATTTCGACACACAGGACACCCATCTTTTGCCACTTTTCATTTGCCGTAGGGTCGTCGTCATAGAAAATATCGCTGGAGAGGATGTTGCCGACGTGGTAGCTGGCACCGAGTGCCTCGGCGGAGTCGATCGCGGCCTTCATCATGGTATAATCCGCGATTGGCGCAAAGGTGCCGGGAATGTCATATTGACGTGCAAAATTTGAGTTGGTGGAGGCGCCCATGCCGATAACGATGTCGCGCACATGGACATCCCGGCTCATCGATCCGGTGGAGCCGATGCGCATGATATTCTCAACGCCGAAGAACTTGAATAGCTCATAGCTGTAAATTCCGATGGACGGCATGCCCATACCGGAGGCCATAACGGAGACGCGTGTTCCTTTATAGGTGCCGGTGTAGCCGTGGATACCCCGCACATTGTTGACCAGTACGGCATTATCAAGATAATTTTCGGCAATGAATTTCGCGCGCAGGGGGTCGCCGGGCATCAGGACTGTCTTGGCGAAATCTGCGGGCACTGCGTTTATATGCGGAGTGGGATAGTTTGCCATAATCATGCTCCTTTCGGCATCTGTAAAAATATGAGAGAGTGTCTAGGGCTTATTTGTAAAATGGGCGTGCGTGGCTGACGAGGCCTGTTTTTCGTCCTGTAAGTTGATTTTTTGCGGGAATAATTGATTGGTTTATTGCAAGAAAAAGCGGCGCGGCAGGGCGGGAGACAGGGCCGTCAGACGTGTGCGGTCGATTTTACAAACGAACCCTAAAGAATATCTCTTGCAATTGGCTTATAGAAAAGTCTGCGGACCTCGTTTGGGTCCGATGTCTGTCCGAGAATCCACATAAGCTTTGTGACAACCGCTTCGAGTGTCATATCATACGCCTCTATGAGGCCAAAACGTTTTTTGACCGTGTAGCCGACCTCATAGACGGACATATCGCTGCCCTCATGCGGCACCTGAGTGGCCATGACGAGTGTTTTACCGAAACTTATCCAATCGTCTATCGCATCGATGAACTGTTCATTTTCATAACAGGGAATACCGCCGACGCCGAAAGAGTGGATAACGACAGCGTCATAGTGCGGTTTCAAAAACGCGAATATCTGTGGATCGGCGCCGGGAATCAGCTTATAGACAAAGACTCTGGGATTGAGCTGCAGATAAAAATCGGGGTATTTCGCCTCAATCCTTTCCTCAACAAAAAAGATCAGGCGCTTGTCGCGGATGATCGCGACTTCGGGGTGGTCTATGCTGGAAAAAGCGTTATAGCTCTTCGTATAGGTTTTCCTGGCGCGCGTACCCAGTATCACCTTGCTGTCGAACACGAGATGTACGCCGCAGGCCCGGTCGTCGGCGGCGTAAAGAAAGGCATTGCGCAGATTACCTCTCGCATCGGTATCGCGGGCGTATATGGATTTTTGCGAGCCGGTGAATACGATAGGCTTACGGCTGTTTTGTACCATATAGGATAAGGCGGCGAGCGTATAGGCCATGGTGTCGGTGCCGTGAGTCACAACAAATCCGTCGTACTTGTCGTAATTGTCCCGAATGCAGGCGGCGATCGCCACCCAGTGGCGCCAGTCGATATTTGTACTGTCCAGATTGAACAGCTGCATGGCCGTGATATGGCAGATTTCTCTGACCTTCGGGACATAGCTTAGGATCTCTTCCGAGCTTATTGACGGGACGAGCCCCGAATCGGTGGGCTTTGAGGCTATGGTACCGCCGGTTGCAATCAGCAGGATGTTTTTCATTTAGAGATCAGTCCTTATTAAATTGTCCTTCGGCGGAGACGTCCCCGCCGATATCATTGCCAAGGTCGCAGGTATATATAAACGCAATATTGTCACCATTCTGGATCTGATAACGCGAGCAGCCATAGTTGGGGAACAGACCGTTTACGCTGTACATCCATCCGCTGAGCGAACCGCAGTCAAATTCATACAGGTTCGCGATGCCCTCAATGTAAGCGGAGTTGTAGATCGGGGTGTTCATGTATTCCATGTGGATACCGTATTGCTTGACCGTGCGTTGGAGGACGTTGAAAACAGTCTCCCCATCGTAGAATTCCACCTCGACGGAACTGAGTACCCAACCGTTTTCCGGCACCAGCTCTTGCTTTTCTTCAGAGAGCAGGTCCATATTGTTTAAGATCGTGGTACATTCTATAGCGATCGTGCAGGTGAGTGCCTCCTCGGTCACGTCGGCGTCCTGGGGCAGAGCGGCAGACTGCGATGGGGATACCACTGTGTCGGCGGGGGAGACCGTTGCCTCCGCCGCTGTTGTGGGGGCGGGCAAAACTGCTGTCTTCTCCGGCGTTGCCGTTGGAAAGGGAGAAATGATTACTGCCGGCACTGCGCTCTGCCCGGGCGACGGGGAGGAGGCTGACTCCGCCGACATGGCCTCAACGGCCGGACTGGGCGACGGGGAGACGGTCTCGCTCTCCTGCGCTGTTTCATGGACGGGCTGGGGGGCGTCGCCACCGACAAAGAATGCGGCGGCAAGGATGGCGACGATAATAAAACCTATAGCGAATTTCTTTGCCATGGCCAATCTCCGTTAAATGAGCTCGGCGGCGCTGAGCATGTTATAGATCATCTGGGCAACCTCGCATCGGAGAATGTACCGCCGCGGTTCAATGTTTAGGGCAGACTGCGAGAGAATGCCTTCTTTGTAACAGAAGGCGATAGCGGGCTGTGCCCACGTGTCGGCGGAGCGGTAATCGCCGAACTGCGCAAGCATGTTGCGGATTTCAGTGTCCGACATTGTGTTGTCAAAGCCGCAGAGAACAGCAGCTCTGGCGACAAGGACACATGCTTCCTGGCGCGTGATGAGCCCTTCGGGGTCAAACGCCGTTTCGGTCCTGCCGGTTGCCAGTTCATAGGAAAAGGCCGTATCCACATAGGCGGCGTACCATTTATCGGATGACACGTCATCAAAAATGCTGCTGGACTTTGGCTCGAGCCCGAGGCCGCGAACGACAATGGCGGTGAACTGCGCACGGGTCATCGTGTCGTCGGGGGCAAAAAGGCTTCCGCTCATTCCGGTTATAATGCCGCGCTGGGCCAGCGCCAGTATCGCAATGCGGTTTTTGTGATTGGCGATATCACTGAAAGTGATGTCGGGGTCTGTAATGGCAACGGCTTGTACATCGGGATTTCGCGACTGGGAAGAGACGTCATACTCCGTATCGACAAAGTCGACGTCCGACATATCGTAGAGTCTGCTCTCATCGGACTTAAAGCGATTATAAGCTGCCAGCGCCATGAGGGCCTGCTCGGTAGCCATCGCGTCATAGCCGCCGTCTGTAATATGCTCAAATTTGCCATCGCCCAGACTGTAGCGCATCAGCGCGTCAAGCGGAGTAGCTCCATTTTTCTCAAAGCGCGTATCCGTCTGCGGTATACCCAGTGCACACATGGCGATGATGACCTGTGATACGCTCTCGGCCGTTTCATCCAGACCGAGTGTACCGAAACCGGCATCGTCATTCTGTATTCTCGAGAGGGCTAAAAGCGCGCGGTCGATAACGGCGGAGACCTCGGACTTATCGGTATACGGTGCCAGCGCCTGAAGCACCAGCGCGGTCACATCGGCGTCCGGAGAACCTGAGCCCGTGAGTGAAAAGCCGCCGGCAGGCAGCTCATCATCGAGAAGATAACTGATGTATTTTTCACGCGTTGCCGTATTTTTAAAATCCGTACTTTCCTGGAGCGTCCAGTTGCCGGAATCGAGGGCAATGAGTGCTGTGGCGGCGCCGTTTATTCCCTGGGAGGTGACGCTGTTAAAATCCGCAAGGTAATACAAAAAGTCATAGCCGCCAACGTCTGACGGGTCTCTTCCAATGGCGGAAAGCGCGATGACGACACGGGCGTATTCCGTGTATTTGCGGGAACTGAGCTTACCGTCGTTATCTTCGGCAAATTGCTTAAGGTTTTTATAATAGAGGTCATAATAGCCAGCCGGCGCCTCATATCCACTGCGCGACAAGCCGAGGACCAGCCACTCTCCGCCGGTGGATCCAATCGTAGGATCAGGGACAGCGTTGCATAGCTGATCGGCGACTTCATTTGCCAGCTGTTCGTAATTATTGCCTGCAAGAGCCGCTGGGGCAAGGGACAGCATCAGGGCCAATGCGGCGATTAAACTGAGTACGCGATTTCTGAGCCTGGTCATATTTACCTCCAAATGTAAAAAGCAGACAAAACCTCTAAAAGTTTACAATCAATTCCAACCTAATTGTAACACCCATTTAAAACTTTGTAAAGCGTGCACTCGTGTGCTTTCACTTGCGTTTTTGCCCGGTTTCCTGTAAAATAAATACAATAAATAAAAATATTTCCAGATTAAGATATTTACAGACTTTGGTGATAAAGTTACTGCACTTTCCGATGGTGTTGGTATAATAATTGCAAAACAACTATTATACCCGGCATGCCGGACGGTTCCGCCTTCGGCGGGAGCCCGGCTGCCATTTCTGTCGCGACCGCCTCGCCCCTTGCGGGGCAACCGGCGGCGATGACAATTATACCATGAATTAGAAAAATTCATGGTATAATAGCCGCTTTGCGGCTATTATACCGGGCACGCTGGACGGTTCCGCCTTCGGCGGGAGCCCGGCTGCCATCTCTGTCGCGACCGCCTCGCCCCTTGCGGGGCAACCGGCGGCGATGACAATTATACCATGAATTAGAAAAATTCATGGTATAATAAATTAATCGTTATTTGCTGCCGTTTACCCGCAATGGACAGGGCGGCGAAATCTATCACAATAGGGAGGACAGACATGAATTTTGATCTATCGGTTAGTGTGCCTGTTGCAACGGTATTCCTCCAGGGACTTATAAGCTTTTTTTCGCCGTGCGTACTTCCGCTGCTGCCCCTTTATCTCGGCTACCTCTCCGGAGGCGCGGCGAGCGAGGGCAGGCGCGGCAGGCTGATTTTTAATACTTTCTTCTTTGTACTCGGGGTCAGCGGCGCGTTTTTCATTCTCGGACTTGGCATGTCTGCCGCAGGGAGCTTCTTTTCGGGCTATCGCAGTCTGTTTATTAAAATAGGCGGTATTATTGTTTTAATTTTCGGACTGTATCAGTTGGGCATTATAAAGATTTCGGCACTTGAACGTGAACACAGGCTGCCGTTTGATCCGGGTAAGATTGCGTCGGGGCCAATCGCGGCGCTGATTTTGGGCTTTACCTTCAGTTTCGCATGGACGCCCTGCGTTGGCCCGGCCCTGGCCAGCGTCCTGATGCTGGCGGCGTCGGCTTCGGATTCGGCGCGCGGCTTCTTGCTGATCGGTGTGTATACTCTGGGCTTTGTCATACCGTTTATGGCTGTTGGAGCCTTTGCGGATACACTGCTTAAAGTCTTTAAAAGACACAGAAATGTGGTGAAATATACCGCAAAAATCGGTGGTGTCCTGCTCGTACTCATCGGAATCATGATGATTACTGGCTTTATGAACAATTTGAGCGATAACCTTGCCGGAGAAACTGAAACACCTGCCGTGACGGCGTCGGCCCAGCCAACGGATGCTGCGCAGCCGGACTCGAACGCCGAGCCGTCCGAAAGCGCAGAAGCAAGCGATAGGCCGATCGTGCCCGCACCGGATTTCACATTGACCGATCAGTTCGGAAACGAGCACACCCTTTCGGATTATAAGGGCAAGGTCATATTTTTGAATTTCTGGGCAACCTGGTGTTCACCGTGCCGCATGGAATTACCGGATATCCAGGAGCTCTATGAGGACTACGGCCAAAACAGCGAGGACCTTATCGTTCTGGGCGTTGCCGCTCCGAATCTGGGAAACGAGGGGACGGCCGAGGATATTGCCGAATTTTTGGAGACCAACGGCTATACGTATCCTGTGCTCATGGACACAGACGGAAATGTGATGTCTCAGTATGGAATCAGCGCATTTCCAACAACGTTTATGATCGATACGGATGGAAATGTTTACGGCTACGTCAGCGGAACGCTCACGCGTGAGATCATGGATGATATTATTAGTCAGACGATTGCAAATACAGATGGTGAATCATCATGACCGTTGGCAAAGGGCTTTGCCTTTTGCCGATGTTGGGACAGCCTGCAAGTCTGCTGCGGGCGTCCTGCATGGCTAGCCTTTGTCGAAAAGGCGCTAAGAACGTTTCAGACAGCCTCCCAAGCCCGGCTTTTGCCGGGCTTTCAGTTTTTTGTATTTTGCAGATAAAAATGTAGGATGCGGCACCGCATTATAGGACCTGCATACGCGAAAAACCCGGCATGCGCCTGCGCGCAGCCGGGTTCGTCGAGGCTGATTTCTTACTGATACTTGTGAATTTTATTTTAGAAGAAGACTTTTGATGTGCTCGTCGGCAAGGGCATAGAGCCCGTCAAAATCGACGTGGGGATTATAGATCGCGTTGATATTATCGTGCAGCATCTTAGCCTCATTCAGGTAGCCGACAGCCTCTTCCAGCAAATTGTCACGGAGCCGGGCAGCGGCGCGTATCTTTTTGCGTTGGGCCTGGACGCGGGATTTCTCGATGATCGCGTCAAGACGGACATTACGTATGGGATTTGGGAATGCTTCAAAGACCGACTTGGTTGCTACGAAGCCCAGGGACAGCTCCGGCAGCAGCAGCGCTTCAAGTCTTTCCGGATGCAGGGGGTCGTGACAGACGATTGTGTCTATCGCGCGCAATCGTGCCCCTTCGGCAAGTGTTCGAAGATAGATATCCGCAAGTCCGTACTCATTATCAAGCGCATAAACCCGTGGACATAACGCACGCACCGTGTCGTACAGGCGGATGCAGCCGGAGCAGCTAATGGCGCTTATAAAACGGTGTGACTCCTTTCCAAGACCGGAATGACGGAGACGGCCAAACTCACGCTCAACAACGCCAAGGGCGCGCCGGCGCGCAACTTCCCGGTCACCGTCGGTGACAAGGCCGGGAACATTCCCGGGGTCGACACTGTCGGCAGCGGCAATCAGGGCGTATACTCTATGATATATTTCTTTGTACCGCTTGTTCATCTCACTGAGTTTATCCGCAGCTTTTCTCAGCTTACCGAGCCGGTAAAATGCGCCGAGGTTCAAATACAGGTCGCCGGCCACGGGCAGTGAGCAGTCCATGGCATGCGGAGAGGTTGCATCGAGGTAGCCGAGTTTTTTATCAGGAATATATAAGCCGTCGAGAGAATCCGGATCATCGGGACACTGTATGTACTGGACATCCATACCGGCGGCATGCGCCGCCGCGCCGATTCGGTGCATAAAGCTGGATTTTCCGCAGCCGGGACCTCCTTTTATCAGCCACAGGAAGTCTCCGCCGGGGAGATCTATAAATTTATCGTAAAGAGAATAAAAGCCATCTTTGGAGTTTGCGCCTAAAAAAAAGCGCGTATCATGCTTTATATTCATATATCCTGCCTTTCCGCCCTGCCATTGACGGTGAACAGGGCGAGTTTTTTTGCTGTCGTTACACAATATGCCGCTGACGCATACATTGACAATTACCCCCGCGAGATATATAATTTTTCCAATTAAGATTAAGGAGCGCGCACAACGTGAAGAGAAAGCAGTCCATGCCGCCGGCGAGAATGATCGCAATGTGTTTCTTGGCCATTATCGCAGTCGGCTCAATTTTGCTCATGCTGCCGATCTCGCACAATCCCGGCAGGAGCATTACGCCTCTTGACGCGCTCTTTACCGCGACGAGTGCCACATGTGTTACAGGACTTGTGGTCGTCGATACGGCGGAAACCTTCTCATTTTTCGGCAGATGTGTCATTTTGCTGCTCATTCAGACAGGCGGGCTCGGCGTGGCAACGATCGGCGTCGGCGTTACCCTGGCAGCCGGAAACCGTATGAGCCTGTACCACAGAAATATTTTGAAGGCATCGTGGAATATCGGCTCCATGGCAAATCTGAATCAGATATACCGTATGGTCATCCTCATAACCGTTACGATCGAGCTTATCGGCGCTGGGATGCTGCTGCCTGTGTTTATGAAGATGTACCCGTTTGCCCAGGCGATCGGCATCAGTATTTTCCACTCGGTATCCAGCTTTAATAATGCGGGGTTTGACCTTATGGGCGGAAATATGAACGGGTTTGTCGGCTATGGCGGCAATGTTCCGCTCAGCCTCATTACCGCTTTTCTCATTATCGCGGGCGGTATCGGTTATCTGGTCATTATCGATCTGCTGCAATACGATGGCTTTATCCGATGCGCCCTTCAGACCAAGATCGTTCTCTATACCTCGGCTTTTCTGATACTATGCGGGATGATGCTCCTTTTAGCCGTGGAGGACCTCACGCCCTTAGAGGCGTTTTTTCAGAGCGTCAGTACCAGAACGGCAGGTTTTTCCACCATTGATATCGGCTCATTCACAAATGCGGGCCTAATGGTGGTCTGCCTCCTGATGTTCATCGGCGCGTCTCCGGGCTCGACGGGCGGCGGCATCAAGACGACGACCTTTTTTGTTGCGCTGATGGCGGCCGATTCGGCGGCGACAGGCAGAAAACGCGAAGTGTTTCACAGGCGCATAGACGATGCGGATATCTCAAAAGCGTTTATCGTCATACTCATGGCCCTTTTGGTCATCATAACCGCCACATTTGCGATGTGCCTGTGCGAACCGGGCTATGACTTCATTCGCATCCTCTTTGAAGTCGTGTCCGCGTTTGCGACAGTGGGCCTGAGCACAGGCCTGACGCCGCATCTTGGCGATGCGGCGAGGCTGATTCTCATTGTCACAATGTATATCGGCAGGCTGGGGCCGCTGACCATCGCGACGGTATGGTTTTTCCATCATGACTCGAAAGTGAGCTATACAATGGAACATGTCACGATCGGTTAGGGATTGAAACGGAGGCTATTATGAAAAAGATGAAAAAGCAGGATGGACAGATCTTCGGCGTCATAGGACTCGGACGGTTCGGGACGGCGCTTGCCGTGTCGCTGGCCGAGGCGGGACTTGACGTTGTTGCGGTTGATCGTGACGAGAGTGCGGTGCGCCGCGTGCGCGACTACGTCGAGCAGGCGTATGTCTGCACGGAACTGACCACTGAAAATCTTACCGAGGTGGGTATCCAAAACTGTGATGTGGTTATCATATGCGTAGGCTCACAACTCGATGTCAGTGTCCTCACGACACTGAGGATCGTCGGTCTCGGCGTCAAGCGCGTCATCGCCAAGGCCATAAACAAGGAACACGGTGAGATCTTGGAGAAGATCGGCGCCGAGGTGGTCTATCCGGAGCGCGATATGGCGCTGCGCCTGGCTCAGAAGCTCTCCGTAAACTCGGTCATCGACTATATCAGTCTCAGCGTCGACCTTGAGATAGCCGAATTTGAGGCCGACAGCTCAATGATCGGCAAGAGCATCATAGAGCTGAATATCAGGCAGCGGTTTTCGCTCAATATCATTGCCATACAGCATGGAGATAAGACGACGGCGAACATCAATCCCCAGTACCGCATCGGCAGCGGCGATGTCATTGTCGTGATCGGCAGGGGCGAGGACGTGAGAAGATTCGAAGCATCATCTCTTTAAAGGAAGTCATTTATGTTTGATACGATACTGTTTGACCTTGACGGGACGATCAGCGACAGCGGATTGGGAATTACCCGAAGCGTGGCCTATGCGCTGGAAAAGTTCGGAATCCATGTTGCCGATCTCAAAACACTCAACACCTTTGTCGGGCCGCCGCTGAACGAAAGCTTCCGGGAGCAATTCGGTTTTTCGCCCGAAGAATGCCGGCAGGCGGTCGCGTATTACCGCGAGCGCTACCAGGATATCGGCGTGCGCGAGACGGAAAGCTACCCCGGTATTCGTGAGCTCCTGCGCAAGCTGAAAGGCGCCGGTAAAACAGTGGCCCTAGCCACCTCAAAGCCTACGGTATTTGCCCGGGTTATTCTCGATGAATATGGCGTGACCGACTGCTTTGACCTCATTTTGGGCTGTGAGCTCGACGGCAGAAGAAGCGAGAAGATTGAGGTCATGGAGGCGTGCCTCTCTACTCTGGACATTGACAGTGACGAAAAGAAAAAGCACACCGTCATGGTGGGGGACAGGCACTATGATATCGACGGCGCAAAGCACTGCGGCATCGTCTCGGTCGGCGTGACGTATGGCTATGCCCAGGGGGACGAGCTTTCGGGTGCCGATTACATTGTGGAGACGACGGAAGCGCTGGGGCGTGTGCTTTTATCTTAATATGAAAACAAATTGCCGGGCCATGACGGACCCGGCAATCATTTTAGAAATTAAATATCTTAATCAGACAATAATTACTATTTACTTATCTTAATAAGAGATATATACTGAAGCTATACGATTACGGCTACTGCGGAGGCAATATGGAAAGGCTCATATTACACTCGGATATCAATTCCTGCTATGCCAATATCGAGCATCTGTATCATCCGGAACTGAGTGACGAAGCCGTGGCCGTGGCGGGAAGTCCGGAGAGGCGGCATGGAATCATATTGGCCAAGGACGAAAAATGCAAACGGCGCGGCGTTAAAACCGGCATGGCGCTCTGGCAGGCGCTGCAGCTCTGCCCGGAGATGGTTGTGCTGCCGCCCAGACTGGACCTGTACGTTGACTTTTCCGCAAAGGTACAGAGAATCTATTCGGACTATACGGACGTCCGGGAGGCTTTTGGCATAGACGAGAGCTGGCTGGATTTGACCGGATGCGTCCGCGACGGCGCCGCGGCGGCAACCGAGATAAGGCAGCGGATAAAGTCGGAGCTGGGCGTTACCGTCAGCATCGGCGTCTCCTGGAATAAAGTCTTTGCCAAGCTGGGTTCCGACTATAAAAAGCCGGACGCGGTGACGGTCATCGACAGACAGCGATTCCGGGACATCGTTTGGCCGCTTCCGGCGGGCGACCTTTTATACGTCGGGCGGAGCACGTCAAAGCGGCTTGAGGCCATGGGAATCACGACCATAGGCGCCATTGCGCAGAGCGATCCCGAGGCGCTTCGGCGCAGGCTGGGTAAGGCCGGTCTGATGCTGCATGCTTTTGCAAACGGCAACGACCGTTCACCGGTGCGCAGGGAGGACGCTATGCCGCCGGTTAAATCCGTGGGTAACGGCACAACGACTCCGCGCGACATGGTAAACGACGGAGATGTGTGGGTCACACTCATGACGCTCAGCGAAAGTGTAGGGATGCGCCTGCGCGAAAAAGGGATGATGGGGCATATCGTAGAGCTTTCCATGCGCTCGCCGGAACTCGAATGGTGCAGCCGCCAGATAAAGCTGAGGTATCCGACGGATATAACCCGGGAAATCTTAAGCTCGGTGTTCGCACTGTTCCGCGAGGCCGGGTCACCTTTGCCGCTGCGCAGCATCGCCATACGGTGTACGCAGCTCGTTCCTGCCGACAGGCCTCAGCAGCTCGATCTTTTTTCCGATTGGGCCGAGCGGGACAGACAGCGCCGCTTAGACGGCGCGATGGATACGATACGCAAAAAATATGGCTATAACGGCATCCGCCGCGGCACGTTGGCGATAGACCCTGCGCTGGGCGGTCTGAACGCCAGGGAAGAACACGTCGTACACCCGGTCGGTTTCTTAAACGGCTGCGGTATGGACAAGATGATATAGAGGCCTTAAATGATGCGACTATAAAAGCTTCGCTTAAGTTTCCGCCGTGCGCGGCGGAAATTCGGGGACGTTTACACTCGCCGCGAGCGGCACCGATCTGAAGAAAGCAAAGGATCGCTGCAGGGCGGATTCACTCCGCCCGTCGCAAATATCAATACTTGGGACTCCATGGGAACTATGCCATTTGGCTGTTTTCAGAGAGCTCGGTCTTATTTCCTTCGGTGTCGACATTGAATTGTTCAAATATTTCATAAGAGAGTGCCAGATAGGTGCGCTGATGATGGTTGTTAAAATCGATATCGGTCAGGGCCTGAATACGTGCCAGGCGTTTTAAAAAGGTACTTCTGGCAATGCAAAGCGCACGGGATGCCGATACGGCGTTGTATTGCAGGCGGATGTAGGTCCGTAAGGTAAGATTTAATTCGGTATTGTTCTTATTGTCATATTCGCGCAGTATGTTGATGGAAAGCTCGCATATTTGCTCGGGGAGAAAATTCTGATATCCGCTGCGCAGCAGATGTAAATAGGCATAATCGTCAAATTTAAAATACCAATACATGGGATTTACCCGCGCTCCGATGTCCAGAGCAATATCGGTCTGCTGAAAAGCCGCTTGAATTGAGAACAGGTTGGTGAATTTACGGCTGATTCCGGCCAACAGTAAGCTCTCTCTTAGAAAATAGGCAAGCTCTTGGGTAAACAGCTTTTTCGTGCCGCTCTCAAATTTCGTAATATTCGTCAGGACGATGAGCCTCTGCTGGTAATCAATACAGCAGGTTCCCGGCCACAAATCTTCGAGCTGCGTGGTTAGGGCGTTTCCCAGCTTAATTTCGTTTTTGGTGAAATGTGACTTTATTTGAATCAGATAGTATTGATCATACGAACCATACCCTCTGTTGGCAAGCAGACTGCACAGCGTTTCCTGTTCAACTGTATTTCCGCAGAGCAGACATCTGAGAATTTGCTTGAATTTAGTGTCTTGAGATCTGCGATGCCAGAAGGTTCCCAATTTTGCGTACAGTGTTTCAACGTATTGGGCGACAATAATCAGAATTTGCTTATAATAGGCGTTCTTGATGCTATCCTGCGTGAAAGGAATGGACAATCGGCCGACGTAAATTTGATTGTTGAAAATATTTTTGTGCAGAAAATTTTCGTTACATGTATATTGAAAGACATCATGTATCTCATCCAGCTTATTAAAATCAGACATAGCGGTCAGATGATTGATCGCCTCAAGGGACAGATAATTATCGTTTTCCACATATCTTTCTTCATAGCCGTTTTCATACGCAAGCCGTTTAGAATAGCTGATATAGCGAAACTGTGAGTCTACCAGCGCCAGCGGATCTTCCAGAAGCACATCGCAGCTCCGAATAATGGCATCAAAGCTCAGCGATCGATTCACAGATTTTTCCAGAGCGGCTTCCCACGCCAGAAATATATCGAATATTTCAAGGAGCTGATTGAATACCAGCGTTAAGGGTGCCTGCTCCTCGATAACGATACATTCATTACCGCTGCCGTTTATCTGCGCTATATCGCAGCCGACACAGATAAAAATGGTATTTTTATAATGGTGTATAATCTGTGCAATATCGGAGCTGCCGATGACGACTAAATGACCATACATTTTTTCCGCTGTGCTCCAAAACATGGGCCTGCTCACCCGAAAATTTTGGAGCAATTTGCCATAGTGATGCGATGAATTTCGAAATTTATTGTGAATCCAGTAAAAAATCATATCCCCATTTAACAGCATTGCCCTCACTCCTTTAAGTCTGCATTCCGATACTACAAAGTGTATTCTATCTCCTCAATAAAAGCAACTCTTTTGTTGTATTGCCTCAAAGAGCGATCCTTGCTAATATATAAGTAAGACAGCTGTCGCAGTGCGCCTATGCCAAAGAAGAAGATATGGACTGCCGGCAGCGGCCGGCTTCTTGTGCTGCTTTCCGTTAGAGGGCGTTTAATATAGATAAGCGGCGTATGTCAATGGAAACAAAGTCGGCGTTATGAGCATGAGTAAAAAATATTAGGAGGGAGCTTTTATGGCAAGACCGGCATTCAGCAAAGATGAATTTAAAATTGTTGGCATGTACCCGGGCGTGGAAAGGTTCGAAGTTATGGGGGGAAAAATTACCGTGCCCGAGAGCCCGATATACAATAGGCCAATAACGCAGCGGGAAAACTGGAAATTATTGTTTGATGGGAAAAAACCGTATTGGATTCCTGAAACCGGCTGGATTTTCTGCGATCAAGTTCAATTCAGACCGAGAATAAATCCCGATAATGTTGCCAATCATCAGATTTTTGATGGCGGTCCGAGCGTCGATTATGATAAATTCGGCAAAGTCGTACATAGCAGTTGGTTTGATTTGGATTGGGAGTGGGAGTATGCGATCTCCGGTGCGACGGTTAGGCCCGGGAACCCCAAAGTACTCGATATCAATCATTGGGAAGACTATGTCTCGATCCCGGATCTTGATGCGCTTGACTGGGACCTTTACAAAAAAGAAAACGACGAGTATCTCAAAATCGATAAGCTCAGAGAGCTTGGAATTCAAATGAGCCTTTGGGAAAGACTGATGTGTCTGATGGATGTTGACAATGCGGCCATTGCGCTTATTGATGAGGATCAAAAAATGGGCGTTCACCGATTTTTTGATCGGTTGTGTGATTTTTATGATGATTATATCGGCAGGATGAGTTCGCTTTTCGATTTTGACTGCGTATATCTTCACGATGATTGGGCCTATCAGAGGGGAACTTTCTTTTCGATCGATACGGCCAGAGAAATGCTGCTGCCGTATTTAAAGCGGGTCGTGGAGTCTGCCCATAAGCGCGGGCTGTATTTTGAACATCATTCCTGCGGAAAGGCCGAGTCTCTCGTTCCGGTCATGATTGAGGCGGGCGTCGATATGTGGTGCGGTCAGCCGGCAATCAATGATCAGGATATGCTGGCTCAAAAATATAAAAATGAACCGATTGTTATCGGTGTCGGTAATCCGCCCATACCAAATGATGCAACGGATGAACAACTGCGGGATATTGCAAAGGGCTGGGTAGATCGTTATAAGGATTGCCGTGTTGCAGCAGTCTTTGGATTTGCCCCCAATTTTGCCCAACCGGCCTATCAAAAATTCAGAAATTATGTCTATGAATACAGCCGCATAGCATTTCAAAATTATGATTGAAATGAAGAGCGGGGCTGCGCAGCAGCCCCGCTCTTCAGACTATCAAAAAAGCCTCGCAGAGTTTCGCCGCCGCAGCGGCAAAAAAATTCACAATCTGTCACGGAGGCGGACATGTGCCGCCGCAGTGACGCTTCTCATGCAAGGAAAGTGGTGAGCGGACTTGCATGCTATCCCCTTGTAGACAAAAGGCAAAGCCTTTTGTCTACAACCTAAGCGGGGCTGCACAGCAGCCCCGCTCTTTTGAAGTTTTACCGGGGAGCCAGCGCCCCCGGCAGGTTATGTATTCAGATCAGATATTTTACCAGCAACAGGAGAATGACTCCCGGTATGCCGAGGACGCCGGCGACGATGGCGTTCAGCCAGTTGAGTCCCAGCGAGAGGCCCACAAAGCTGCCCAATAGATTGAAGATAAAGATGAACACAAAACCAGAGACGGCGTTCAGCAAAAGCTTAAAGGCGAGCGCCAGCGGTTTTCGCAGCAGCCGCAGCAGAATAGACAGGAGTCCTGTTGCTATGCCGATTACGAGAATGACGAAAAATAACATGGGTCAGACTGCCTTTCATAGGAAATAAGATCTCGCCCCCTTTAAGATGTGGTCATACCTGGCCCTAAGGGCATTAATCTCAAATATACATGCCTCGGTCAGCGCAGGGTCGGTCGTGCTGTTGAATACCTGCCATGCGTCGTTTAAGCTGTGGCGAATCTCTTTTATCTCTTTGTCTACACGCGCAAGCTCCGCTTTCCTTGCTTTTATTTCGCGCCTCTTAGCAAACATTGATTCTTATCTCCCGTAAAGTGAATCAGGCACTGTTTGAAAAAACTAAAAATGCCCGGGCTTTTGCCCCGCTAATAGTGTATTCAGGTACGGGCTGTTTTAATCAAAAATAAGAAAATTTATCCGATGTATTTTTCAAAAACGCGGTGTTATAATAATAGCGGACAAGGTTTTGGCGGCTTTTATAAAGATAAAAAGAAAAGCCGGGATATGGAGACATATATATTCTATATGTTACTGTCCTATTTCAGACCTGTCAAGTGTTATGACGACAAAATCGTTGAAACGCGGCGAGGGGACGATCTTTCGTCTCCTCGTTTTTTATTTGCAATTCGATAAAAATTACACTATAATAGTAAATTAGGATAATAATGTTTTTGACGCAATTCTAGTGGCGAGGAGCAAAATCAATAATGAGCAAACGCAAAACGGCAGAATACGGAAACGACAGCATTACCCAGCTCAAGGGAGCTGACAGAGTCCGAAAGCGTCCGGGGGTTATCTTTGGCTCGGACGGACTGGATGGCTGCCAGCACGCGGTTTTCGAGATACTCTCCAACGCGATCGACGAGGCGAGGGAGGGAAACGGCGATCTCATCACCGTAACGCGGTTTGAAGATGCGTCTATTCAGGTCGAGGACTTCGGGCGCGGCTGTCCTGTGGACTGGAACCCATCCGAGGGCCGCTATAACTGGGAACTGGTTTTCTGCGAGATGTATGCCGGCGGTAAATATAAAAATGACGAGGGCGGCGACTATGAATATTCATTGGGTCTGAACGGTCTCGGTACGTGTGCCACGCAATACGCCTCGGAATATATGGACGTCAATGTCTGGCGCGACAACCATAAATACAGCCTACACTTTGAAAAGGGCGAAAATGTCGGAGGGCTTATAACGGAGCCCGCCGACCGCAAAAAGACGGGTACGACCATCCGCTGGAAGCCCGACCTCGAGGTATTTACCGATATCAATATCCCCGAGGCCTATTTTCTTGACACACTGCGCCGTCAGGCGGTTGTCAACGCCGGCGTCACCTTTCGCTTCCGCAGCCAAAAGAGCGGCCGGTTTGAGACGACCGACATCTGCTATCAAAACGGCATACTCGACTATGTCACGGAGATAGCCGGGGAGGAGCCGCTCACCCAGCCGGTGGTGATCGAGTCCGAGCGCCGTGGCCGCGACCGGGCGGACAAGCCTGAATATAAGGTCAAAATGTCGGCGGCGTTTTGCTTTTCAAACCGCATAAACCAGATTGAATACTACCACAACTCCTCTTGGCTGGAGTATGGCGGCGCGCCGGAAAAGGCGACGCGGAGCGTATTTGTCTCTGCTGTGGACGCCCAGATTAAAAAGAGCAATAAATATCAGAAAAATGAGAGCAAAATCAGTTTTCAGGACATTCAGGACTGTCTGATTCTCGTCACAAATTGTTTTTCCACCCGTACCTCCTATGAAAATCAGACAAAGAAGGCCATTACCAACCGTTTTATTCAGGAGGCGATGACGGACTTTTTCCGCACACAGCTTGAGATCTACTTCATCGAGCACAAAGCGGAGGCCGACAGAGTCGTCGACCAAGTGCTGATAAATAAAAGGAGCCGCGAGCAGGCGGAGAAGACGCGGCTCAATATCCGTAAGAAGCTGTCCGGCAGCGTGGATATCGCAAACCGTGTGCAGAAGTTCGTAGACTGCCGCAGCCGCGAGGTGGAGCGGCGCGAGATCTATATCGTCGAGGGCGACTCGGCGCTCGGCGCGTGTAAATTGAGCCGTGACGCGGACTTCCAGGGGATCATGCCCGTGCGCGGTAAAATCCTCAACTGCCTCAAGGCGGATTATTCAAAAATTTTCAAAAGCGATATCATAACGGATCTTTTAAAGGTGCTGGGCTGCGGCGTGGAGGTGCAGAATAAAAAGACGAAAGAGCTCTCCAACTTTGACCTTAGTTCTCTTCGATGGAGTAAGGTCATAATCTGTACCGATGCCGATGTCGACGGATTCCAGATCCGGACGCTGATTTTGACCATGCTCTACCGACTTGTGCCGACTCTGATCCGCGAGGGGTATGTCTATATCGCAGAATCCCCGCTCTATGAGATCGAGAGTAAAGGAAAAACCTGGTTTGCCTACTCCGAACGGGAAAAGGCGGACATACTTGATAAGCTCGGCGACGCAAAGGCCAGCATCAACCGCAGCAAGGGACTCGGCGAAAACGAACCGGAGATGATGTGGCTTACCACGATGAACCCGGCCACGCGCCGCCTAATCAGAGTTATGCCCGAGGATGTAACACGTACGGCGCAGATCTTTGACCTTTTGCTCGGCGACGACCTGTCGGGCCGAAAAAATCATATCGCCGAAAACGGCTATAAATATCTCGATTTGGCGGACATATCATAATAACAGAAAAATTAATTTGGAGGATTTATGATGAAAAAACTACTCAGCGTTTTATTGGCGGCAGCACTGCTTATTGGTGTTACGCTTCCGGCCTCGGCGGCTCAGGCGGAAGATTTTGAACCGCCTCTCTGGTCTGAATACGGCTATTCCTCGCTTGAGGAGATGCTTACAGATTGGAATATAACGGAAGATGAGTATGATACATACGTCGATGAGCAGCGCGAGTGGCAGGAGCGTGAGGACTGGACCGATGCGCAGTGGGATGATTATTTTAAGAGTCAGTTCGCAGAGGAGAAAGAAAAACTGGGTCTTATATACGATGTAAACGTCATGATGAACAACACGCCGCTCACCTTTACCGACGCCGTTCCTGAGATCGTAAACAGCCGGGTCATGGTACCGCTGCGGGCCATTATGGAAAATCTGGGTGCGGAAGTGAGCTATGACGCTGAGAGTAAAACGGCTCTTATAACAGCCGGCGACAAGACTTTGGAATTTACTCTCGGCGACAGCAGCTTCACCGTCTGTGAGGGGGACGACTGCGATGTGCTGACGCTGGACACCGAGCCATACATGAAAGACGGCAGAATCTTTGTTCCCGTTCGGTTTGTCGCCGAGGCTTTGGGCTATGATGTCAAGTGGAGCGATTACTACAAGACCGCGGTATTTCTCGATAAAGACAGTATCATCGATACGCTGAATCAAAACTTCACCATTGCAAACAAGGTTTTTACCATGGCGAACGATATGGATCTGACCGCTACCTATAAAGGCAACTCGTCTCTGGACGTCAAGGTGACGAGTCTCGACTCCATAAACGGCGATAAGATCTATACCGGCGGAATCGACGCGGTCGTACTGCAAAACGGAACCAGCATGAAGATGACGATTGATATGGATCTCAACGCGCTTATTGATCTGGCGGAGCAGTATGGGGGAGCCATCGTCGATGACGAGGATGAGCTGACGTTTCTTATCCAGATACTGCAGACGGCAACCGACAAGTCGACAGAGATCATTATGGACCTTGACAGCGGCATGCTGTATATCCGCAGCGCGCTCATCCCGCTCGCATTGGAGAAACTCGCCGGTGTTGAGCTGGACGACGACAGCTGGATTTCGGTGGATATGAAGCTTGAGAATATGGGCTTTGATTATGACGACTATCTGGATACAATGGATCACTACAAGGATATGACCTTCGGCGATTTGATCTACGAACAGTATGTCAACAGCTGGTACGATTGCGTATTTGCTTACGATTACATCATGGGCGATACCGGCTATACCTCCATGCTCGGTGACGACCTGTTCCGTAAAACCGGCAGCGGCTATGCCTATGATTATGAGCAGACGGACGATCAGAGCGGGAGCAGCGTCGATCTGCATGCCGACCTCGTGATGAACAGCGAAAAGCTTAGCCGTATTAAGGGAAGCCTTGCGGCCTCCATGGACAGCAATGGCATTACGGCCCTCGCTGATATCGATTTCAATTACAGTGCTACCGATGCCAAAATCAGCGGCACCTTCCATGTGAAGAATGCCTTTATCGTTGAGTTTACCCTCACCTCCAGTGTCGAGGAGAGACAGCTCACCGTTCCCACGCAGCCTCCGCTGTCCGATAGCGTGATCACGCTGGAGGAGCTTGAAGCAATGCTTAATGCCGCATAAAAAATAAGACCAAGGAAGCGTTTAAATGCCAAAGAAAAAGTCGGAAGACACGTCTAAAAATAAAGATAATCCCAACGTATTCGGGCTGCGCGCCGAGGTCATGGAGCAGCCCATCACCGAGACGCTTGAGCAAAACTATATGCCCTATGCCATGAGCGTCATCGTCTCCCGCGCCATCCCGGAGATCGACGGCTTTAAGCCGTCCCACCGGAAGCTGCTCTACACCATGTATAAAATGAATCTGCTCACGGGGTCGCGGACGAAGAGCGCCAATATTGTCGGCCAGACGATGCGCCTGAATCCGCACGGTGATGCCGCAATCTATGAGACGATGGTGCGTCTTGCCAAGGGAAATGAGGCGCTGCTTGCCCCGTTTATCGACTCGAAGGGCAACTTCGGCAAGGTTTATTCCCGTGATATGGCCTATGCCGCCTCGCGCTACACAGAGGCAAAGCTGACGCCGATATGCGCCGAAATTTTTAAGGATATCGACAAGGACACCGTTGATTTCGTGGACAACTACGACGGCTCCATGAAAGAGCCCGCGCTGCTGCCCACAAGCTACCCAAATATTTTGGTCTCGGCCAACGCGGGCATAGCCGTCGGCATGGCAAGCCAGATATGCGGATTTAATCTCGGCGAGGTCTGTGATACGGCAATCGCCTATATCGGCGACCAGAACCACAATCTAATGTCCACGCTCCCTGCGCCGGATTTTCCAACGGGCGGCGAAATTATCTATGACGCCCATGAGATGGAACAGATCTATCGTACGGGGCGAGGGGGCTTCAAAGTGCGTTCACGCTGGCGGTATATCAAGCAGGAAAACCTGATCGAGGTCTATGAGATACCCTATACCACCACTTCCGAAGCGATCATGGATAAGGTCGCCGACCTGATTAAGCAGGGAAAAGTGCGTGAAATTTCCGACATGCGCGATGAGACGGACCTTGGCGGACTCAAGCTCACTGTCGACCTCAAGCGCGGCACAGACCCCGACAAGCTGATGCAGAAGCTCTTTAAGATGACGACGCTGCAGGACAGCTTTTCCTGCAACTTCAATATTCTGATCGCCGGAAATCCCCGCGTCATGGGTGTGGGAGAAATTCTCGGCGAGTGGGTGGCCTGGCGGACCGACTGCATAAAGCGCCGGGTCTATTTCGATCTCTGCCGCAAGAAGGAAAAACTGCATCTCCTCAACGGTCTCAAGAAGATACTTCTGGATATCGACAGAGCGATAAAAATCATCCGCGAGACGGAACGTGAAGCGGATGTTGTGCCAAACCTCATGATCGGCTTCGGCATCGACCAGATACAAGCGGAATATGTTGCGGAGATAAAGCTCCGCAACATCAACCGTGAGTATATCTTAAAGCGCGTCGATGAGACGGAAAAACTCGAAAAAGAGATCGACGATCTGGAGGATCTGCTCGGCAGCAAGCGGCGCATAAGAAATGTCATCGTTTCCGAACTCAAACAGGTGAAGCAAAAATATGCCGCTGCCCGAAAGACCGGGATTATTTATTCGGATGAGGTGGAGGAATATTCTGAGGAAGAACATGCGGAAGACTACCCCGTCTACCTTTTCCTCTCCCGCGAGGGTTACTTCAAAAAGATCACGCCATTGTCTCTGCGCATGAGCGGAGAGCAGAAATATAAGGAAGGCGACGGACTTTCGCAGTCTTTTGAGGCGCAGAACAGGGATGAGCTTCTGATTTTCACCGACAGACAGCAGGTCTATAAGGTGCGAGTCGCCGACTTTGAAGACTGCAAGGCGTCGCTTCTCGGCGTTTACCTGCCGTCACACCTCAGCTTTGATGAGGGTGAAAACGTGCTGACGGTGGTCAATCCCGGCGATTATTCAGGCCAGCTTTTGCTGTTTTTTGAAAATGGCAAGGCGGCCCGCCTTGAAATGTCGGTATATGCGACAAAAACGAACCGGCGCAAGCTGATGGGGGCCTATAGCGACAAAAGTCCGCTGAAGGCCGTGCTTGTGCTTGAGGGCGAGCGCGAGGTGGCTGCCTATTCAACCGAAGGCAGAGCGCTCATCTTTAATACGGGATTGCTCGCGCCAAAGGCGACGCGGAGTACCCAGGGCGTCTCGGTTATGACGATGAAGCCCAAATTCAGGCTTGATAAAGCCGTGTTCATCGAGGACGCTCCGATCAAGAACTTTTCCCGTTATCGTATGAGGAGCATACCGGCCGTCGGCGCTCTTCTCCGCGAGGGAGACAGTGGAGAGGAGCAGATGACGCTGTTATGAGGAAGATATAAGATTTAAAGAGGTAATTGCATGGATCAAAAGGGTTGGCGTGCATTGACGGTGATGTATGGGAAAATCATTATAGGCTCAATTATTTTTGCCTTTGGCTTTCGTTTTTTCCTCTACAACAACGGCATCATGAGCGGAGGCACATCCGGTGTTGCAATGATTATCAACCAGCTCACAATGCTGCCGGTTGGTATGCTCACCATTGTGGTCAATGTCCCGATATTTATTCTGGCCTGGAAAAAGTTAGGCTTTTTCTATATGCTGAATTCCACGATCGCTATGGTCGTGTCTTCGCTCTTGGTGGATGCCATGGGATTTTTGCCCTTTACGGCGACGAACGATATCCTCTTAGCCTCGCTGTATGGCGGAGTCATCAAGGGGCTTGGTTTAGGAATCATATACTCGACCGGGCTGGCAACCGGAGGCGGCGACATCACGGTACGCATACTGAGGCGGAAATATCCTTATATAAATCTGGGAACGATTATGCTTTCCGTAGATGCGACTGTCGTCATGACCTATGCCGTCATCTTTTCCAGATATGACAAGGCGATGTATACCATGATCTCCATGTATGTCGCCGCCAAGGTTATAGACCTTATCCTCTACGGCAGCCTCAACGCGAAGCTGTGTCTTATTATTACCGACTACAGTAATGAGATACAGCATAAAATCACAGAGCAGCTGCACCGCGGGGTGACGCTTCTGGATGGCCATGGGGCCTATTCCGGAAAGAATAAAAATGTTATTCTCTGTACCGTCAAAAAATCACAGATGTTTGAGCTCAGAACGCTCACAAGGGCCGTAGACCCAGCAGCATTTTTTGTTGTGACAGACGCAAGAGAAGTTTTCGGTCGGGGATTCTCGGATATCATGTCAAACGATTAAATGGAATAAAAGTGCGTTCATGGAGGTTGAGACGATATGGATCTGCAAAAAATCAAGTCCAATATGGAAAAAAGAGGCTATACGGTTCACCTGTTTGAAAACAGACGGCAGGCCGCCGACTATCTCGTCGAGAATATCAAAAATACCACCGTCGGTACGGGCGGCAGCATGACGCTGGACGCGCTCGATATATGCGCACGCCTTGAGGAGACGAACAAGGTCTATTACCGAAACCGCAATAAGGACCATGAGGAGGCCAAAAAGGCCATGTTTGCGCCCGTGTACATCACCAGCGCAAACGGCGTTTCGGAAGCGGGGGAGATCGTCAATATCGACGGCGCCGGAAACCGCGTAGCTGCGGCGAGCTACATGAAGGATTATCTTTACTATGTCATCGGCGTCAATAAGATCGTCCCGACTTTAGAGGACGCGATTTACCGGGCGAGAAATGTTGCGGCACCGTTAAACGCACGCCGGCTGAACCGAAATACGCCCTGTGCGGTGAATGCGGACAGATGCTATGACTGCGATAGTCCGGATCGGATCTGCCGGAATATTTCCATTACCCTGACAAAGATGCTGACGATAAAAAATCTTGAGGTCCTCATTATAAACGAGGCGCTCGGGTTTTAAAAAAACAGAAGGCGAGGTGAGCGGCATATGAGGCGGATTTGGGTTCCTGTTTTGGCAGCTATGCTTGTCTTTCAATGCGGATGCTCATCTTTTATGGAAAAAGAATATTTTTCCGTTACAGACTATAGTGCGGAATCCGCATCTCCGGCGGAGCCGGAAATCGGCGCTATAAGCAGCTATACTCAACTGACGACGGCTCTGACCACCATGGTAGAGCAACATCAGGAGGAGGCTCAGCTACAATTTAACAACTATACCGGCAGTATCAGCGACGACATTGCGGAGGCGTGCTGGCAGCTTAAGTCCACCAACGCTCTGGGGGCCTATGTGGTCGATTATATTTCCTATGATATCAGCCGTATCGTCACCTATTATCAGGCTACGGTGTATATCAATTATACCCGCTCGGCCGATGAGATGGCGGAGATTAAAAGCGTGGGCGCCAATAAAATCGCCGATACCGTCGTCGAAGCGGTATCCTCCGGTAAGCAGCATGTCGCCATGAAAATTTATACCTCGGCGATCGACGGCTCGGCAATGGCAGAGCGCGTTGAGAGAGCTCTCACGGATGCGCCGGCGCTTGTTCCGGTAATGCCCGAACTGAATGTCAGCGTATTTTCCGGATCGAGTTCACAGCATATCTTTGACGTTGAATTTATGTATTCGGCGTCTGAGGATGAAATGAATCAAATGCGCTCGGAACTGGAGAATACGATAAAAAGCTCGGCACAGATGATTTCTCAGAATAAGCCCTACAGCGTCGCTGTCCTCGCGGCACACTTGATTGCGGACCACTGTGTGTATAAGAGCGACGATACGGCGGGAACCGCTTATGATGCGCTGGTCCTCGGCGTAGGAGACAGCAGGGCGATTGCAATGGCGTATGATGCGCTCTGTACGGCCAAGGGACTGGAAAGCTATGTCGTCTCCGGACTGAAAAACAATGAGCAGCATTATTGGAATCAGGTAAAGGTTGACGACTATTGGTATCATGTGGATGTCACTGAGGTCAAAGGGCTATCCGCAAATGCCGCGTTTCTTAAAAACGACGCCGAGATGGTCAATGATTATCGGTGGGATGAGCTCGACTACCCCTCCTGCGACGGTCCCAGCTTTATTGTGATGGCGGAGGAGACAGGAAGCGACACAACCGAAGAGAATGCCGGATAAACGTGAAAAAGGCCTTGACTTTCTATGTGGTATTTGGTAGAATAACTCCTGCAATTGAAATTTGCGGGAATGACTCAGTGGTAGAGTGTCACCTTGCCAAGGTGAAAGTCGCGGGTTCGAGTCCCGTTTCCCGCTCCAATAAAATCCATGTGTCAGGATATGAACCGGCACATGGATTTTTTGCCTATTAATTTGGCGCTTATTACGATATACTTGATTCAGACGATTTATTTTTAACACAGCCGGCATCGGGGGATCGTATGCATTTTAAGACATGTATTGAAAAACGACATAGTATTTTAATGGAGGGCGCTTTAGGTGAGCGTTTGAAACGAGAATTTCATTTGAATTTTGATAAATATGTAATGATGGCAAAACTTATATATGATACAAATGGTCGTTTTGCATTGAAAAGCCTCTGGCAGGAATATATTAATATTGCTGCGAAATATGAATTACCGTTTTTAGCGACAACACCGACCCGCCGCGCAAATAAAGAACGAGTAGAACAGGCAAGCTGTAATTCCGAAATTATTATTGACAATGTAAAATTCCTGCACAAAATACAACAGGAAAGCAATTTGGAAATGTATGTCGGAGGGCTAATGGGCTGTAGGGGCGATGCTTACACTGGAAAAAATGCATTATCAGCAAGAGATGCCCGAATATTTCATAAATGGCAAGCAGACTTATTTTGTGCGGCTGAGGCTGATTTCTTATATGCAGGAATTATGCCGACATTACCAGAAGCAACAGGCATGGCACAGGCAATGTCAGAAACAGGTTTGCCGTATATCATTAGCTTTACCATACAAAAAGACGGAAAATTAATTGATGGAACAACGATTTCTAAAGCCATAGCGACTATAGACAATTCAGTTGATGGAAAGCCAATATGCTATATGGCAAATTGTGTACATCCAAGCATCGTCTATGAGGCGTTGTCGCAGCCGTTTAATCAAAATACTCTAGTGAAAAATCGATTCTTAGGAATTCAGGCAAATACTTCCCCTCTTTCATATGCAGAGCTGGATGGATCGTTGGATCTTAAGTGCTCAGATCCAATGCAATTTGCCGAGGCTATGTTAAAGCTGCGCAATATCAGTAACATCAAAATATTCGGTGGTTGTTGCGGTACCGATAACAGGCACATGGAACAGATAGCTAAAAGGTTATGAGCATAATCAGAAGCTTACATCTAAATTGAGCAAATGACACAAGAAAAGACATATCTTCCCGTCAAGGTGAAGATATGTCTTTCTTTAGTGCGCCCGGCATGGGCAATAACTTGGTGGTGAAAGTCCACTACGTGCTCGGTAGCAGGAAGCGTTAGCCGAAGGCAAGGGTGTCTATCGTGAGGTGGAATCCAAAGGAAGCCGGATGTCAGA
>JBFWKZ010000018.1:0-25041 GCA_050252415.1 Oscillospiraceae bacterium
ATACGCTTACGTGCGCCGTGCGCGCCGTATTTCTGTTCGAGCAAGCTCTTAAAAACGCGGAAAGCAAGCGCCGGTTCCAGAGTGGTACCGGATTTAGAAATGACATTAACCGAAAAGTCTCTGTTTTCAAGCCGGTCAAGCGTCGCGTTGAGGGCATCCGGGGAAAGCCCGTTGCCGACGAAATATACCTCCGGGAAACCTTTGCGCTCAGGTGACGAGAGCAGCTCAATCGCCGCTCTGGCCCCCAAATAAGAGCCGCCTATACCGATGACAATAAGTACCTGAGAATTGTTTCTGATTTTCTCTGCGGCAGACAAAATGCTCTTCAGCTCTTTATCGCGAATGCGCTTCGGCAGAGCAATCCAGCCGGTAAATTCGCTCCCAGCGCCGCTCTTGTCTGCCAGTGTCCTGTGAGCCTCCGCGGCGAGGGCGTAATTTGGCCCCGGGGCATCAAAAAAATCGGTACACTCTGTCAAATCTACTTTAACCATAGTAGCAGCTCCTTCTTCTGTAAGGGGTTAGGCCTTGTCTGGAAAAATCACCGTCCCCATTTCTCCACCGGATTTCACAAGGATAAAAACTTTCATTTCCAAATAAAACCTGATCTGTAAATCTATTTTACACTTTTTAAATAGGCTTTTCAACAGTAATTTCCTAGATTTTTCCGTCGAAGTGGGGCGTTTTTTCAAAAATTCATGTGATTTTCACCAGCAGATGGGGAATAACCACTATCCGCCATAGAACATCCTGAGCAAATTGCCGAAAATGGCAATCGGACTGAGCCGTTGGATATCCTGGTCTGAAACGAGGTCCAGACTGGCAATTTCCTCACCGCTGAGCGTAACCGTCACCTTACCGAGAGACTGGCCAGCCGCAACGGGTGCCTCTACTTCGTCCACCAGATCAACGGAATATTCCAAGGCGTTAATATCGCTCTTCTTCAAAAGCATCGCGTCATTACCGCTCACAACAGGCTGCAGACTTCCTGTCTCGCCCAGCAGAACGCGCACCGGCGGAATCGCCTCCTTCGGCTGAAATCTTGCCAGCGCATAATTTGCAAACGCATAGTTTAAAAGCGCCGTCGCGCTGTCGAAGCGCTCATCTGAGCTTGAGCAGCCCATGACGACTGCGATATACTCCACACCGTCTCGCTCAGCCGTAGCGGAAAGGCAGTGCCCCGCCGCCGATGTATATCCGGTCTTGAGCCCTGTGCAACCCTCGTAACGCCGCACAAGCTTATTGGTATTGCTGAGCCCAAACGCCCCGTCACGGAGCGAATCCATCCATATCGTGGTGAATTCTTTGATCATATCATGTTTTATCAGCTCGCGCGACATGACGGCAACGTCCATGGCGCTGGTATAGTGTCCATCGTCGTCAAAAAGTCCCGTACAGTTGTTAAAGTTGGTGTTTTCCATGCCGAGCTCCTTTGCACGGCTGTTCATACGGGCGACAAACCCCTCTTCCGTACCGCAGAGATGCTCGGCCATGGCAACGGCGGCATCATTCGCGGAGGAGACGACGATTGCCTTGAGCATATCCCTGACCGTCATACTCTCCCCATCGGCAAGGTAGACCTGCGAGCCCCCCATGCTCCTTGCCCTGGCCGAGGCCGTAACCATATCGTCCATGGTAATGGTACCGTCTTCCAATGCCTCAACAATGAGCAGAATCGTCATAATCTTGGTAACGCTCGCCGGCAAGACATGCTCGTCGGCATCTTTGGAAAAAATAATTTCTCCCGTTTCCTTCTCCATCAAGACGGCATGCGGAGCCGGTATACTAATGGCATCCTCCGGCAGCGTCTCAATGGCGGCGGCGGGAGTCAGGGTAACAATCAGGGCCATAATCAATGCAAGCAGCTTTTTCATTGTGCACACCTCCGGCATAACAGTATTCCATAATATGGGACAGGTTTTAGAATTATGCCCATGCCGGAGAATTTTGTCAATCAAAAAATCCACGATTCAAAAATTGAATCGTGGATGACAACCGGTTATTTTTTTATGAAATATTCAGCGCCATATGAATAAATCTCTCTCCACGGGATTACCAAAAAATGCTTTATTCCTAACGGTTTTAGACATTGTCAACATAGTTTTCAACATAGCTGTCAAAATCATTATGGCCTCAAAATATTCATAATCGGTTCACATAACAACACTACATCTTGCGTTTCGACAATTTTTAACACGAAAAAAACACTTGACAAACACTTTTTATATGATCTCACGGTAGAGGCCCGCGGCATCGGCCTTGGTCGTATGCTCCGCCACATCCAGGACCTCAACCTTCAGCGTTCGCTGGCCAAACGCAATTTCAATGGTGTCTCCCGCCTTAACATCATACGATGCTTTGGCCGGCTTCCCGTTGACCGTGACCCGCTGTCCGTCGCAGGCCTCATTGGCAACGGTACGGCGCTTTATGAGGCGCGATACCTTCAAAAATTTATCAAGTCTCATAATTGATCCTCCTTTATGTTAAAACGGTGTGACAACACGCCACACCGTTTATCTCCTCTATTTGCCGACAGCTTCCTTTAAAAGCTTTCCCGCCTTAAACTGAGGTACGCGGGAAGCCGGGATTTCGATTTCCTCTTTGGTTTTTGGGTTTCTGCCCATACGGACACCCCTGCTCTTTACATCAAAAACACCAAAGCCGACAAGCTGGACCTTCTCTCCGATCTCAAGCGTCTCAGTGATCGTATCCAGTGCGGCATTCACAGCCTTCTCGCTGTCCTTCTTGGAAAGTCCGGTTCTCTCGGCAACCGCGGTAATAAGTTCTGCCTTATTCATTAGTAACCTCCTAAAAATCCATGGCGTCTTTACGCCTTTGTTTTATTAAGCATCCCGGTTTTCCGGGGACTTATACTGATTTTTCCTGATTCTTGGCAAGATTATACAGCTCTATCAATTCATTTAGCGTATAATCCTCAATCTTTCGGCCTTCGGCTGCAGCTGCATCCTCGACACCCTTAAACCTGGTGGTAAATTTATCGCAGGTGTGATGAAGCGCATACTCGGGATCGGCCTTGGAAAAGCGTGAAACCTTGACTGCAGCGAACAGCACATCGCCAATCTCATCATGAATTTGTTCGGTATCGCCACCCCGCATGGCTTCTTCCAGCTCTCCTACCTCCTCACGCAGTTTTGCAAGCGCGTCGGAAACGTCTGCCCAATCGAAACCGGCTTTCGCCGCTTTACTTTGGATTTTATCCGCACGCCAAAGCGCGGGAAGCGTTTTGGCAACACTCTCCATGGCGTCGGCCGTGGTGCGCTGAGACTTTTCCTTCCGTTTTATGGCATCCCAATTTTCCAAAACCTCGCCGGAGCTGTGGACTTCAACATCGCCGAACACATGAGGATGCCTCAGAATTAGCTTTTTGCAGGCCCCGTCGGCAACATCGTCAAGGTCAAAGCTGCCGAACTCCTCTTCAATGCGGGAGTGAAAAATAACCTGCATCATAAGGTCGCCAAGTTCCTCGCGCAGATGTTCGGTGTTCTCCTCGTCGATCGCCTCGCAGACCTCGTAAGCTTCCTCCAGTAAATTGCGCCGGATAGACTTGTGCGTTTGTTCTCTATCCCACGGGCAGCCGTTGTCTGAGCGCAGCACGGCGATGATCTTACGGAAATCCTCCATATCATAGCATTTTTTACGTTCAAAATCTACCATTATTTGCGTTCCTCGCATACTTTTTCTGATTTAACGGATATGTAGTACTTTTGCAATCTTTTCTCCCTTTGGTATGAGCAGCATATCCTCGTAGGTCACCGCGCGCGTATTGATGATAAGTACCAGGTAGACGATGCATGCAATCCCGATCGCAATCATCATGGCAAGGGCCATGGCGAGCCACTGTGATGATAGGATTCCCGAAGCGACTCTAAAAGCCGGGGAATAAGCGGCCCACGCGGCGATTCCCATGGCGGCCGTGCTGATCACTGGGCGCAGGAACATACCTGTAAGCGAGGGCTTTTTCTCCATGCAGTGGAAAATGAAGCATAAGTTCATGACGCACATGACGAGGTAGCAGCATATAGTACCAATGGGAGCACCATAGATGTTGATCTCAGGGTTGCCAACCAGCGTCCAGTTCACGCCGATCTTGGTAAGTCCGCCGGCGATCATGGAATAAACCGGATATTTCTCATTGCCGTGTGCCTGAAGAACCGCATTGGTAATAAGTGCGATACAGACAAATATCGATGCGATTCCCATCAAAGATAAAAGCACCGGCCCCGATTCGTGACTGTTGCGGTACAGTACGCGCATGATGGGATAGGACAGTACAGACAGTCCAACGCCCATAGGCAGCGCAATAAGGGCAGTAATTCGTACCGAAGCCTGAGCGATATTGCTTGCCTCAGTATAACTTCGCTTGGCAACACAGGCGGCAATAGCGGGGACGACGCTTATCGTCATCGGCGTTACGAAAGCCGCGGGGAGATTGTACAGCGTCATCGCCTTGCCATATACGCCGTATAAGACAGCAGCCATATCCTGTGAAAAACCGGCAGCGGATTGAAGCCGGTTTAAAACCAGCTTTGCGTCGATCAGAGTGATAAGGCTCATAACCGATGCGCCGAGCGTTATCGGGATACCTATGCGCATGAGGCGCAGGAAAATCCGCCCGCTGCTCTCAGGCACGTCGGGATTTTGCAGCGGTGTGTTTTTATAGTGCCGCATCTTCGAGATGTACATATAGACAAGAGCCGTCAGTCCCCCGGCGACAACACCAAATATCGCGCCAGCTGAAGCGATCGGCAAGCTCTTACCAATTTTGGTGAGATACCACGCAAGAGCAAGGCCGACGATAACCTTTACGAAGACCTCCAGTACCTGGCCCACAGTCGTCGGAGTCATGTTGCTGAGTCCCTGGGCATGGCCTCTGTATGCGCTTGTCAGACAGGCAAGGAATACAGCCGGCGAGAGAACTAATATGCTCTGGGCGGACCTCGACTCCCCCATACTGACGGCAAGCTCCGTTGGGAAAAGATACATGACAATGGACCCCACGGCTCCGAGTACCGCAAAGGTTGTGAGCGCAACACGGAACGTACGGCGAACCTGCATAGGTCTTCCGAGTGTATTTGCTTCGCTTATCATACGTGACAGCGCGACGGGAAAACCCGCGGTCGCCATGGTCAAAAGAAGATTATAAATATTATAGGCAACGAGGAAATAGGCATAACCATCGTCACCCAGTATATTTCCAAGGGGGATCTTATAAATTGCTCCCAGAATCTTCATGATCACGACGCCGGTTGCCAATATGGCGGCGCCGTGTAAATAATTCTGACCCTTACTTTCTGACATTAAGCCCCTCCTGTTCATGTGCCGAAGCCAGGCTATACCAGTATATGCGTTCATTTACAGATTTTTGCCGCAAATGCGCATGGGCTATTGTACAACAAAAATCTTCGAAAATCAAGGAAAAAATAGGGAGCGGGTTCCGCCCCGCTCCCTATAATAAGGATAATATAGAATTTTGTTATAGTGTTTCTCCTGTGCGGACTTTATGTATATGCTTTGTAAGATCAAGCAGCTTGTTCGAATAGCCCCACTCATTATCGTACCAGGCAATCAGCTTGACAAAAGTGTCATTGAGTGCAACGCCGGCCATTGCGTCAAAAATACACGTATGGTCGTCCGTCTTGAAATCGGATGAAACAACATGCTCGTCTACATACCCGACAATTCCCTTATACGCGCCAACAGAAGCCTCCTTCATGACATCGCAAATTTCCTGATATGACGCGGGATTTTTGAGTTTGACTGTAAAATCGACTACCGAAACATCGGGTACTGGCACACGGAGCGAGGTTCCCGTCAGCTTTCCTTCCAGCTCGGGTATGACCTTGCCGACCGCCTTTGCCGCACCTGTTGTCGTGGGAATGATGTTGTCGAAAGCGGTTCTTCCAAGACGCCAGTTCTTCTTATTGAATCCGTCAACAGAATTTTCTGAAGCGGTGACCGCGTGCACCGTGGTCATCAGGCCCTCTTCAATTCCCCAAGTATCATTTATAATCTTTGCCATAGGCGCAAGACAATTTGTCGTGCAGCTGGCGTTCGAGACCATATCCAGGTCTGGAGTGTATGTCATGTGGTTTACCCCATAAACGAACATTGGCGTATCGTCTTTTGAAGGGCCGGAAAAAATGACGACCTTTGCGCCGTTTTGGAGATGGGGTATTGATTTGTCCCTTGTCAGAAATTTACCTGTGCACTCCAAGACATAATCGGCGCCCAATTCTCCCCAGTTGAGCGTATTGGGATCACGGCTGTCCAAAATTTTTGTCTTCTTACCATTAATAATCAGATATTCGTCGTTATAGTCAACGTTTCCGTTGAAGCGTCCGTGGACTGTGTCGTATTTGAACAGGTAGGCAAGCTGTTCAGGCGTCTTATCAGGGGCATTGAGAGCAACAAATTCAAAGTCTCCCCTCTCGATACCGGTGCGGAAGGCAAGACGTCCTATACGGCCAAAGCCATTGATTCCCGCTTTAATACTCATGTAAGTCATTCCTCCATAGTTGTATTTATACTTTAGCAAAATCAGATTACCATTTTACCGTTAAGTTTATTGTATCTCATTTTTTAATTTGCAACAACAGAAAACTCTCATTTTTCCCCATAAAATGTCATGAATTATTAAACATATTTTGCACAAAATTGTGCATATCTTGCACAAATGACCTAATTGTTGTGCGCTAAACGGGAAAACATTCGTAACATACTAATGTCCGCATGTAATAATAAGTTGTCAAATATAGTCAAATATTTTAAGAAATCACTAGTATTTAGTGTCAGTATATGTTATTTTATAGGTTAGTAGTTTGATCCTTAAACTTTTGCATATCAATCTTGCCTATCAATACATATATTTTATGCGAATTTGAAATACTATGGCTATTATCCTCGTTAAGGAGGTAGAAATGAGCGACGTACTCAGTAATCTCGAAAGCTTGTTTCGATTGAGTGCAGCGCCGGTTATTGGTATACGTGAGAATTTTCCCGTATACTGCAATCCCGCCGCTGAAAAATTCTTTTCCGGTAAAATATCCAAAAGCTCTGCTTCGGAACTTTTTCCCCGGTGGCCGTACGGTTGTGACTCAGTTATCTCCACAACCGTACTTGAGCGGAACTGCATCATCACCGTAACAAAAATTGAGGACGTAATTGTCCTCACAATAGCTGAAGCTATAAATGAGGAAACCATATCCTCCATACCGGTCAATGCACTGGCCGTTATGGCTTCAACCATAACGACGCTTCGTATGGCGGTAGACCGTCTGGTGGATATGTGCGGCACCGGAAAGCAGCAGGATCTGTATATATCCATTTTATATCAGAACTACTATAAGCTTCTTCGTGTCGCAGAGCATTTAATGGTAATTGCCGGCCTGACGGTCGGCAGCCTTCCCTTCAATCCCAAACCACTCGAGCTCGGCACTTTTATTTCCGATATTGTCAGTTCGGTCCGATATCTCACTTCCGACCTCAATATCAAAGTAGAATATGTCCCGCCGGAAGAGCTTATTACTGTGAATGCCGATGCCGAGTTGATCGAACAGCTCATATTAGGCCTCATCGCCAACAGCATAAATAATATGCCTAACGGCGGCAAAATTACGCTGCGTGTCTCAGAAAACATGGGCAATGCCGTCATTTCAGTGGATGACGACGGCTGCGGTATCGCACCTGAAGCGCTTTCATCGCTATTCCGCTTGAAAAATCCCACTCACCCGCTTGAAGTTCCGGCCAGTGAAGGCGGGCTTGGCCTTCCGCTTGCCTCCGTTATCGCGGCAAAACACGGCGGGACGATTATGCTGGACAGCCATGAGGGTACGGGCACCTCCATAAGAGTTATGCTCAAATCCAGTGACAACCCATTAAACTCACTTCACGCCAACGAATACGTGTACGGCAATCCGATACCATCCCATGCACTCACAGAACTCTCGACCGTTCTCCACCGCTCACAATACGCCAAAGAAAAAATACTTGGGAAATGATTAAAGCGCAGTCTGCTAAACGATAGACAGGCTGCGCTTTTTATAATGTCTACTGAGCAAAAGCGTTTTGAAAGGCTTTTGCAAAAAGAGCAAAGTGTTGCTTTTTTTAACGGTAAAATAGTTCTGTTCAGCAGGCATTATTATAATAACGACAGTCAAAAAAATTAAAATGCCCGGGCACATCAGCACCCGGGCATTATTTTACTTTAATCAGATCAGGTTCAGTACAAGTGTCAGAATAACAAAAACAAGCGCGACCCACTTCGTCATTTTCGCAAGCTTTTCATCCACGCCCTTGGATTTGGACATAAACGTATCGGCGCCGCCGGCAATCGCACCGGACAGGCCAGCACTCTTTCCGGACTGGAGGAGTATGACACTAATAAGGAAAAGCCCCGCAAGAACCTGGACGATCGTGAGGAATAAATTCATTTATTTCAATCCTTTCAGAATAAATCACATCATGCAGATGATATGTTATCACACCAGTACGCTGTTTTCAAGAGTTTTTTACGGTTTTTACCCGAATTTAAAAAAATTTTGCTCTACACGCTGTTACGCCCAATCCGGATAGACCGCCCGCTCGCCGCCGATGAGCTTTGGGCGTGTCCCTGCCGCCTGAACCGTTGCCTCTCCGATATACTTCGTTTCCAGTCTGAGCGGCACGGCAACATGCTTCAGGTGCATACCGATGAGCGTACCGCCGATATCGAGTCCCGCCGACGCCTTTATGAACTCAACCGCAACAGGGTCGCGCATTTTGTTATAAACGGCTGTGGCAAATGAGCCGCCTGCCTTTGGCTGCGGCCTCACACAGACGATTTCATAGCCGAACTTCTCTGCTGTCTCGCGCTCGACGATAAGGGCTCGGTTGAGATGCTCGCAACACTGAGCGGCGAGAAGCAAACCTTCACTTTGCAAAATCGGCATAACGGTGTCGGCCACTTCTTTAGCCGCCTCAGGATTTGACCCTTTGCCAATTTTTTGCCCGACAATCTCACTGCTGGAACATCCGATAACCACCAGATCGCCCTTTTTTAGCTTTGCCGCCTCCAAGAGCTCCCGAATTGCGCTCTCCGTCTGCCCTTTTATTGTTAAATTAGACATAAAAATCATCTCCTGTTTATCATCTTACCACCAATCTCCGGGTTTGACAATACCGGAAAGAAATAGTACAATAACATACAGATTTCGACAAATTGAGGTATTAAATACATGAAAAGACTTCTCATATTGCTGCTCGTTCTCACCATGCTCCTCCCCGGCTGTACCAAGCGCCCGGAAGTCAGCGCAGAGTCCTCTGAAGAACCCACCGCCACGGTATCGCCGACACCCACCTCGACGCCGACGCCCACACCCACGCCGGAGCCGATACGCCATCCGCTGACCGGCGAGATCATCGATGAGCCGCTCACCGACCGTCCCCTTGCAATTATGATAAACAACCATAACCTTGCTCAGCCGCAATGCGGCATTGCCAGTGCGGATATGATCTACGAAGTGCTTGCCGAGGGCGGCCTTACGAGAATGATGCTCATCGTAACCGACCCAACTTCTGCCGAAAGGTTTGGCACCATGAGAAGTCTGCGTCCGTATTATCTTGAAATCGGCCTGAGTTATGACGCCGTCATTGTCCATGCCGGCGGCAGCGATCAGGCCTATTCCGACGTCAAAACAAAAGGGGCGGACAACCTTGACGGCGTCCGCGGCGCGAATGCGGGTTCCTACTATTACCGTGACCCGGCCAGAATTCCCAACGGCCTTGAGCACAGTCTGTTCATCAGCTCCGAGAATATCCTCAAATACGCCCAGGAGCGCGGCATTTCCCTTACCAGCGATACGCCTTATGATTTTGGACTCAGCTTTTCCGACGACGCCACGCCCGCAAACGGAGAGAGCGCAGAAAAGATTGCTCTCACCTTTGCCTCGTGGAAAGAAAGTGATTTTACATACGATTCAGCCGACAAGGTCTATTACATGTCGCAGTATGGCAGCGATTATAAGGATGGCGACACCGGTGAAAAGGTCGGCTTCACCAATATGATGGTGCTTGAGGCGCCGACCCGCACGCTGGATAACTATGGTCGTCTTGGAATTGACCTTGTCGGTGAGGGCAACGGCTATTTCTTCTGCGGCGGCAAATACATCCCCATCATCTGGCATCGCGATGCTGAGGGCGAGCAGTTCTATTATACGCTTAAGGACGGTTCAGAGCTGACCCTGGGCGTGGGCCGCTCCTATATTGGTATTGTCCCCACCGGAAATTACAAATTGGATGTCGAATAACGCTCACACGAGCGGAATTAAGGAGAGCCGCCGCATAAACATGCGGCGGCTCTCCTTAGCAAACTATTAATCGACTCAATGTGCCGAATGGCGCTTATTCCCAGCTCTTCCATACCTCAGGGGCATACCCAACGGTGGCCTGTCGGCCATTCCGGACGATCGGCGTTTTTAAAAAAGACGGCTGCTCAAGAAGCTTTTCAAATTTGTCGTCCGCATAGGCAAGATATTGGAGCTTCTCGACGTCTCTCGCCTTTTCGTCAATGAGCGCGTCCAGCCCGACGGCATTTTTGACGCTGTTTAATTCGCCGCGGCTGATGCCATAGCGCATGAGGTCGATAAATTGGTATTTGATGCGGCGCTCCTTGAAATAGCGCTCCGCCTTTTTTGTATCAAAGCATTTGCTCCTGCCAAAGATCTGTACGTTCATAGCGCTCTCTCCAAAAAATACTTGAGATTATGGAAAAAAATATCTTCCAGCGTATCTGGGGATATACCGGCGGAAATCAGCGCCTCAAAAACGACCGGTATATCCTCGATGCCGCGAATGCCGTCCGGCAGCTCGTCGACCCCGTCGAAGTCACAGCCGAGGCATACGGCATGCTCTCCGCAGATATCCAGGATATGCCGTGCATGCCCGGCAATCAGTCCGGGGTTTCTCCCGCCAAGGAATGGCGGATAAAGATTGAGCCCCACCACCCCGCCTGCGCATGCGATATCCCGCAGCAGTTCATCCGGCAGATTGCGCGGATGGTTGCAGATGGCGCGGCTGTTTGAGTGGCTTGCAAGGACCCTTGCGCAGCCGAGCTCCAACACATCCCACGCGGCTCGGTCCGAGGCATGGGACAGGTCGATAATCACGCCAAGCTTACCCGCAAGCCGCACAAAGTTTCTCCCGCGTTCCGTCAGACCGGCGCCGGAAGCCATAGCCGCTCCGCAAAGCGCATTGTCATGGTTCCAGCAGAGGTGCAGAATGTGCAGGCCCATGCCATGGGCACGTATCAACGCCGCTTCATCACAGCCGAAAAGCTCCGCTCCTTCGCAGGAAATAAGCGCCGCCTGCCGATTGGAGGTAAACACCGCATCAAGGTCGCCCTTTGTCATGCAAAGGGCGACCTTATCGGCATTTTTTTGTATTTCAAATAAGAGATTATGAAACATCTGCCAAAAGTTTGCGGTGAGCTCTGCCGGTGACAGGCCCTCAGCAGGCTGCCAAAGCGCATAGACCTGACCGCGCGGTACAAAGGCCCCTCCGCGTTCCAAATCGGTATGCAGGGTATTCCTGCAAAGTCCCTCGCCGGTTTGAAACAGAGCGCCGGCCGTATCACAGTGCGCATCGAACAGCGCCGGCATTTCAGACCTCTGTGATAACAGGGATGATCATCGGGCTTCGCTTGGTCATCTTATACAAATATCCAGCGAGATTTGCCTTCACACGCGACTTGATGGTTGCCCAGTCGTTGATTTTTTGATTGTGGCAGCTCTCAAGGCTCTCCAGCGTAACGCGGCGCATCTCATCCATAAGGCTCTCCGATTCCTTAACATACACAAAGCCACGGCTGATGATATCCGGCCCCGAAATCAGGCTGTTATCCTCAGCGGAAAGCGTCAGCACAACAACGATCATACCGTCCTGAGCGAGCAGCTTGCGGTCACGCAGGACAACGCTGCCGACATCGCCAACGCCCATCCCGTCGACAAACACTTTTCCGGCCGTGACAGTACCGCCGCGTTTTATCCGCTTCGGCGTTATTTCTATAATTCCGCCGTTTTCGCCGATAAGAACATTATTCGGCTCGACCCCCATGGCCTTTGCCAGTTCCGCATGCTTGCAAAGATGCCGATGTTCGCCGTGAATGGGAATGAAGAACTGCGGCCTGACCAAAGCGTGCAGCATTTTTATCTCTTCCTGACAGGCATGGCCGGAGACATGCAGCTCGCTCATGCGCTCGTAAATGACCTCTGCGCCCTTGGCAAACAGCTCATCGATGACTTTCGTTATCGTCCGCTCATTGCCGGGAATAGCGGAGGCAGATATGATCACTCTGTCACCCTCGGTGATCTCGATTTGTTTGTGCCCTGAAAACGCCATGCGATAAAGTGCGGACATTGCCTCGCCCTGACTGCCGGTGGTGATGATCGCCACCTTGTTTTTGGGCAGACCGTTTATTTTATTCATATCGACGATTACGCCGTCCGGTACGGTGATGTAGCCGAGGTCTGTAGCCACACGCATAACATTTTCCATGCTGCGTCCCGTGATGCCGACCTTTCGCCTGTACTTGTGCGCGGCGTTTATGATCTGCTGGAGCCTGTGGACATTTGAGGCAAAGGTGGTCACAATAATACGCTTGTCACAGCCCTTGAAAAGCTGGTCAAAGCGCTCCCCCACCTTGCGCTCGGTATCGGAATAGCCCGGTTTTTCAATATTTGTCGAGTCGGCAAGCAAGCAAAGCACACCTTCCTTGCCAAGCTCCCCAAACCGTGCGAGGTCCGTCATCGTGCCCTGAATAGGGGTGACGTCGATTTTAAAGTCGCCGGTATGGATCACCTTGCCGATTGGCGTTGTGATGGCGAGCGCGACAGCGTCCGGTATGCTGTGGTTCACATGGATGAATTCGACGGTCATACACCCAGCACGGAAGCTGTCGCCCGCCTCAAGGGTGATGATCTTGGTTTTATCGAGTAAATTGTGCTCGGCAAGCTTCAGTTCGACCAGGCCCGCCGTCAGCTTTGTCGTATAAATTGGAGCGTCGATCTCGCGCAGTACATACGGCAATGCGCCGATATGGTCCTCATGACCATGGGTCAGGACAATCGCACGAATGCGCTTTTTGTTCTGAACAAGGTAACTGACATTGGGAATGACCACGTCGATGCCGTACATATCCTCGTCCGGGAAACCCATTCCCACATCAACGACGATAATGTCTTTTCCATACTCATAGACCGTAAGGTTCTTTCCGATCTCGTCAAGTCCTCCAAGAGGTATGATTTTTAGTTTATTTGCCATACTATTCTCCTTTTTAGAGCTTTCGGGCAAAGCAAAATTCGACCCCGCCTTTAAATTTTTCCGTCCTGATTCACGAAAATCTAAAAACAGCGTCAACGCCCGATCGTTTATGTAGCTCGTATGTTTATTATAACCTCCCGCCTGCTCTTATAGCCCGGACGGGTAAATTTCTATGAAAAGCTGTTTACAGTTTACAGTTCTCTCCTGCCCTCAAGTGCGCGCAGAAGCGTGGCATCGTCAGCAAACTCAAGATTGGAGCCGACGGGAATACCATAGGCCAGCCGCGTAACCTTAACGCCAAACGGCCGCAGCAGACGTGAAATATACATTGCCGTGGTATCTCCCTCGGTATCGGGGTTCGTTGCCATAATCACTTCTGCAACGCCGCCGGCGGCAACGCGTTTCACCAGCTCGTTGATGCACAGATCGTCCGGCCCGACATGGCTCAGCGGAGACAGTACGCCATGCAGGACATGATATACGCCATTATATTCACGGCTGCGCTCTATGCTGACAACATCCCGGGGCTCGGCAACGACACAGATGGTGCTTTTGTCGCGCCGGTCGTTTTTGCAAATTGCACAGATCTCCCCATCCGTCAGATTCTGGCAGATCGGACAGCAGTGCACACTGCCGCGTGCGGAAAGGATTGCGCCCGCAAAATTCTCCGCCTCGCCCTCCGGGAGCGAGAGAACGTAGAACGCAAGCCTCTGCGCGCTCTTTTTGCCTATCCCCGGCAGGGATGCAAAACAATCAATCAAATTTTCAAGTGCCGCGGGAAAAACCGACGCCATGACTACGACTCCTTATCAGCTGTTGCGGATTGCCTCAATAGCGCCCGGCCTGTCGGCCTTTCCAAAGACCGCGCTGCCGGCCACAAGGACATTTGCCCCCGCCCGCTTGACGAGCGGCGCCGTTGCGGGGTCTATTCCGCCGTCGACCTCAAGTTCACACGGCAGGCCGGATTTTTTGATCATGTCACTGACCGCCTGTATTTTTGGAAGCTGGTCGGCCATAAACCGTTGCCCGCCAAAGCCGGGCTCCACCGTCATTACCAGGGCAAGGTCGATCCGGTCGATATAGGGCATGAGCACGGAAGCGGGCGTTTTGGGCTTGACAGAAAGCCCTACCCTTTTACCCTCGTCTTTTACTGCGGCGATCGCCTCAAAGATATCCTGCGGCTGTGCCGCCTCAACATGGAATACGACAAGGTCAGCACCCGCTTTGCAAAAATTGCGGACGTAACGCTGCGGTCTGTCAATCATCAGATGGACGTCGAGGAACATGTCCGTCGTCCTTCGCAGAGAGGCGACAACGGGAATGCCTATAGAAATATTGGGAACAAAAATACCATCCATCACGTCTACATGAAGGTAGTCGGCATTCCGAACCGTCTCAATCTCGGCACCGAGCCTTGCAAAATCAGCAGAAAGAATTGATGGCGCTATTTTTATCATGGCTTTACTTCCTTTAACGGCTGCGCTTCACCCTTTGCGCTATCCCGGCATAGGATGATTTAGCTGCGCAGCGCGCGCCGCCGCTTTTATATATAGGGGCTGCTCCATAATGGGGCAGCCCCCACTTCAATGATTCACAGCACTTCATTATACATGCTTTTTCCTTTTCTTGCAAGTATTTTTGTATTTAGCCATATTTGATAGTCCTTGACTGTAATTTACAATAGTAGTATTATTATAATAGTATTTTATATGCTCGTTTCCCTTACTTTTTGACAGGGCGACGGTATTTCGGAGGACATCAATGGCCAGAAAAAAAGCAAGACGCGCAAAACCTGTCGGACACATCTATCTGTTTGCAGCGGTGTGGGCCATAATGGCTTTTATTTTACCGATCTATAAGCTCTATGCTATAATCGTGACTTTTGCGGTGGCAAGCCTTTGTGCATTCGCTTCAAAACCGTTTTTTGCAAAACTTATGGACAAATATGCGCCTGCGGTCGAAGAAGCGCCGGAGCCCGAGGAAAAGAAAGAGGAAACCGTCTCTTACGGCCCCGAGATCGACGCGATCATTGCCGAGGGCAAGACGGCGCAGAAAGAAATGGGCAGTTTGTACGCATCAATAAAAAATCCGGATGTGCGTCAGAAAATCAACAAGATTATGGAGATTTCGGACAAGATAGTACAGGATGCCATCCACGACCCCTCCGACGTCCCTCAGATCAAGCGTTTTTTGAGCTATTATTTGCCAACCACCATAAAGCTCCTCAACGCCTATGACCGCATGGGCAGCCAGGGCATACAGGGGGAAAACATTACAGGTTCGATGAACCGCATTGAAGACATGCTCGATGCCGCCATTTCCGCCTATGAAAAGCAGCTCGACTCCCTGTTTGCCAATCAGGCGCTCGATATTGAGACCGATATACAGGTCATGAACGCCATGATCAATCGGGAGGGACTTGGAAAAAGCGATTTTAAATAACTGTAGAAACTGATGAGAAAAGGACTATATCATTATGGACAACACAAATATGGATTATGTACCAAAACTTACGCTTGACCCGTCAGGTGCCGCAGCCGCCGCTGCCATTGCTCCCGCCGAACTCCAAAAAGAAGCTCCGGTCGAGCGCCCCGAGATCAGCAAGCTCTCCCCGGATGAGCAGGCGGCCGTCCATGAATTTGCAAAACAAATCGACATCACCGATGCGGCTCAGGTGCTGAACTACGGGGCGGCGGCGCAGAAGAATATCGCCGATTTTTCCGGTCAGGCGCTTGGGAAGGTCCGTACCAAGGACCTTGGAGAGGTTGGCAATATGCTCTCCGATCTCGTTGTCGAACTCAAAGGTTTTAACTTTGACGAGAGCGAGAAAAAGGGATTTCTCGGATTTTTTAAAAAAACCAGCAACCGTATTTCCGAGCTGAAGGCCCAATACGATAAGGCGGAAGTCAATGTCGATAAGATTATCGACATGCTCGACAAGCACTTTATCACGCTCAACAAGGACATCGCCATGATGGACAAAATGTATGAGATGAACCAGGCCTATTATAAGGAGCTCACCATGTATATTCTGGCCGGCAGGCTCCGCATCGAGCAGCTGCGAAACGAGGAGCTGCCGAAACTGCTTGCAAAAGCCAAAGAAACCGGACTGCCGGAGGATGCACAGGCGGCAAATGATTTTGCCAACATGCTCGGCAGATTTGAAAAAAAACTGCACGACCTTGACCTCACCCGCATCATCTCCATCCAGATGTCGCCCCAGATCCGTCTCATCCAGAACAACGACAGCATCATGGCGGAAAAAATACAGACCTCTATCGTAAACACCATACCGCTGTGGAAGAGCCAAATGGTCATGGCGCTCAGTCTTCAGCATTCCAAGCAGGCTATGGAGGCACAGCGCGAGGTATCCAACGTCACCAACGCGCTTTTGAAGAAAAACGCCGAAGCCTTGCATATGGGCTCCGTCAATATTGCACGCGAATCCGAGCGCGGTATCGTTGATCTTGAGACACTCAAACACACAAACGAACAGCTCATCTCCACACTTGAGGAAGTTCGCCAGATTCAGGACGAGGGCCGTACCCGCCGGGCGGAGGCGGAAGTGGAACTCGGCCGCATTGAGGGCGAGCTGAAGCAGAAGCTTCTGGAAATCCGAGGCTGATAATCTGTCTTTCGAAAGGAACCGGTTATGTCATTATTTGCCAAGCGCCCCGTGGCGCTTCTCTGTGCCTTGGCCGTCGTCGTGACTTCAACGGCAGCCGGAGCAAAACTCAGTATGGAAAAGGATTCCCGGGATATCGAGGAAATGTTTTATTCCGGCGTCGAGTATGACGGGTATGTGCATAAAAGCATCTATTCCCAGATCACGCAGCGCAGTGATGCCGCTAACGGCCTGCTCTCTATTGCAAAAAACTACGGGCTCGATACCGAATACACAGCGCTTAAAACCGCCCGGGATAATCTCGACTATACGTCCGGCATCACTTTTTATTACTATAGCGACCAGGAACTGGCGACCGCCTTTGATAATCTTCGCGAGGCGCTCAGCAATTGCGACCTCTCGGAGCGTGATGCCGAAGCGGTTGAAAATTATGCATCGATCTTTTCAAATGCCGGAAACGTCATCGACAATGCCGGCTATAACGAAGCGGTACGCGAATTCTACCGCGACGATGTATATACGTTTCCCGCGGAATTTTTCTATGACAATCTATCGATCGATACTCCCGATTATTATGGAACGATGTGGTACTAAAATATGAAAAAAATATCAGCTTTATTTATCGCAGTCTTTTTTGCCTTGTCGGTATTTTCAATCGGCGCGTTTGCCGTTGTCGACAAGAGCGACGCCTATTACGTCGCCGACTATGCCAATGTCCTCTCGCCTCAAACCGAGGATATGATTATCAACTATAACGGCGCGCTTGAACAGCAGTGCCGGGGAGCGCAAATCGTTGTCGTCACCGTCGATTACCTCGATGGTATGTACTCCGACGAATACGCCATGCAGCTATTCAACGATTGGGGTGTCGGTTCCTCCCAAAGTAACGGCATTTTGCTCCTGCTTGCTATTCAGGAAAATAAATTCTGGATGGTTACAGGCACGGGAATTTCCGCCAGCCTGACCGATGACGACGTCAACAACCTATTGGACAATTATCTGGCCCAGCCTTTTGACGCGGGTGAATATGACCAGGGCGTGACAGATATCTTCATGCAGCTTCTCTACTGGTACGATTCATATTATAGCTCAAATGTGGTCGCATCCAATCCCGAGTATCAGGGTGCCTATTCCGGCCCCGACAGATATGCTCCCGAAAACAACACCGGTACCAACGCACTCTCCGGGATCATTCAGATCCTGATTATTCTTCTTATTATCTCGATGTTCACCTCACGCCGGCGCTATGTCCGCGGAGGCGGAGGCGGATTTTTCTTTCCCTTCTTCCTGGGCTCTCTGTTCGGTCGCGGCAGCGGACGAAACTTCTGGGATGACCACAACCATCGCGGCGGCGGATTCGGTGGCGGCGGCGGCTTCGGTGGTGGCGGCTGGGGCGGCGGTAGCGGTTTCGGCGGCGGCGGATTCGGCGGCGGCGGCGGTGGCCGGCGCTAATGCCAAGGCGGTTAGTTCATCGTTAGCCACCAGGCAAAACCGATTAAACAGCAATAAAAGGTCTGCCGCCCGCATAAAACGGGCGGCAGACCTTTCCTGTTTTACTTTTCCCGATATCATAATCCTATCCACAGCTTATTCGCATAAAGCAGCCCCCCCCATTGGTCACAACACTTCTCGACCGATAGGAGGCTATTAAAAATTCTAGGGAAACGCTGATTAAATCGCGTTGGATAGATGAGTGAGAGGATCTTACGCAGGCAATACTGGGTGTATTAACGAGGTTTTTGGAGCAAAATTGCGGAAAACAATCCGCTCAGTCGCCGACTGTCGATTTATTCAGCGCTTCCCCAAGTTAAAGCCGGGTCCCCTTCGGGACGATCAACGGAAGCTCACAACTTCCGGCAAGCGTCATGTCCTCCGTTATGATCACATCTTTGTCCGAGATCAGGTTTGTAAGCTTTGCGCCCTTGCCTACGACCGTATTCTGCATAATGACGCAGTTTTTAAGCACCGCACCGGACGCAATCGACGTCCCGCGGAAAATGATGCAATTTTCCAGGTTGCCGTCAATATGACAGCCGTCGGCAATCAGACAATTTTTCGTCACTGCGGTCTCCGCATAGTAGGTGCTGACATCGGCGTGCTCACGGGTACGAACCGGACGGCTGGGCGAAAACAGATCATTTCTCACTTCTGAATGCAGCATATCCATGTTGCTTTGGAAGTATTCTTTTACCGTTCCCACATGGCGACTATAACCATAATGCATAAAGACGTTCATCGTACCGCCGCAACTGAAAAAGTGCTTGACGGCATCTCTGTGGAAATACAGCAGCCTGTGCGCACAGGAATAATCCACGAGCTCCAGCAGCGTGTTCTTATTGACAATATAGGCCTCCATACCGGTAACGCCACCGGTATTTTCATTCTGCATACAGAGGATATCCACCGCAGCCCCATCGTTGTTGAGGAGATAGCGGTGATGCCGACTCTCCGGGATGCTGTCGGTACAGAGCGTAGTTATCTCCGCTCCGCTGCGCACATGGCTCTCATATGCCGCCGTGAGATCAATATTTGCGAGCAGGTTGCCGCGGGTCAGCAGCACATACTTCTGTCGGATATCGGATAGGTACGGTCTGACCGCCGAAAGCGCCTCCATACAGCCCCGATACTCCCCGAGGCGTGAGCTTGGCATCCCGAAGGGCGGCAGCAGCCGAAGCCCGCCGTCACGCCGGCTGAGATCCCATTCCTTTCCGCTTCTGAGATGGTCAAGCAAAGACTGATAGTCCCGCTGCATGATGATGCCGACATCACGGATACCCGCGTTCATCATGGCGGAAAGGCTGAAATCGATCAGGCGGTACCGCCCGCAGAAAGGGAGAGACGCGGCGGTTCTCGGCGACTGTAGTGGGCCGAGCTCGGGAAAGGCGTGAAATGCATACACGATTCCATGCATATCGATCATAGTCTCACCTCCACGCTTTTATAAACCATTGCCCCCGCGTCGACTGTTACACCCTCGCCGATGGTGATATCGGGACCGCAGGTCGCAACACACCAGTCCGCGCTGCCGTTGGGCGGAGACCCAACATGTGCGCCGCGGCAAATCCTCGTATTTTCACCGATAATCGTGTATCGGACCATAGCCCCGGACTCGATCACCGCACCAGGCATGACAACGCTGTACTCCACTTGGGCGCCTTCTTCGATAACAACCGAATTCGACAGCACAGAGTTCTGCACATTGCCATTGACGATGCAGCCTTCGGTGACAATAGAATGGACAACCCTTCCCTTGTCGCCGACATAATGCGGCGGAAGCGCCTGAGAATTCGACTTTATCGGCCAGCGTTCATCTCTCATATCCAGTCTGGAATCGGAGAGCATATCCATATTGGCGTCCCACAGGCTTGTAATGGTGCCGACATCCCGCCAATAACCTTTGAAGAGGTATGGCCATACCTTCTCGCCCGCCTTCAGCATGGCGGGCATGATGCTCTTTCCAAAATCCTTCTGTGACTTTGGATCGAGCTCGTCCGCAATAAGATAAGCCTTGAGTTTTTCCCAGGTAAATATGTAAATTCCCATTGAGGCGAGGTCGCTTTTGGGATGTTTGGGTTTTTCCTCAAACTGTGTGATATAGCCGTCTTCCCCGGTATTCATGACGCCGAACCGGGTCGCATCCGCCAGCGGGACGCGCAGGCAGCCAATCGTGCAGTCGGCCTTTTTTTCGATATGTGTCTCAAGCATGTCGCTGTAATCCATTTTATAAATATGGTCGCCGCTGAGAATCAAAACATATTCAGGATCATAGAGCTCAATAAAACCGATGTTCTGGTATATGGCATTCGATGTTCCGGAAAACCAGGAGCTTTTATCCCCCATACTGAGATATGGCGGCAGGATATAAACGCCGCCGCTGACGACATCCAGGTCCCAGGCCTGTCCGCTGCCGATGTAGCGGTTGAGCTGAAGCGGCTGGTATTGCGTCAGGACGCCTACGGTATCGATGCCTGAATTGGCACAGTTTGAAAGAGGAAAATCAATGATGCGGTATTTTCCTCCGAATGGCATGTCCGGTTTTGCCGTGCTGACCGTCAGGGCGTATAATCTGGAGCCTTGACCGCCGGCTAAAAGCATGGCAATACATTTTTTCTTCATTTTTATACCCTCCTGAGTGATACTCCAAAACCCTGCGTATGCAAATGAGCGGCAGGTTTGCCCCGCCGCTCACGTTTTCTGTCCTGCGAGGTCATTGCAGCGCATTTGACTGTACTTCCTCTATGTTTATCTCAGTTGAAGCGATTCATTGCGCGCTCCGGACCCTCGGCAATATAGGCCTCCACCGCCTCAAACGCACGGCGCACGGCCTCCGAGATCTCCTCGGCATCTTTGTCTTTGAATGTACCTAAAACCCAATCGGCCATATCATAATCGGGATGCGGCGGTGCTCCGACCCCAATTTTTATTCTTGGAAACGCATCGGTGCCCAAAGCGCCGATGATACTCTTGAGGCCATTGTGCCCTCCGGCTGAGCCCTTGGTCCGAATACGAAGCTTACCTGTTGGCATTGAGACGTCATCGGATATGACAAGAATACGTTCAGGCGGGATTTTATAGAACTGAGCCGCCGGCCATACCGATTCGCCGGACAAGTTCATATAAGTCTGCGGCTTCATGAGCAGCGTCTGCCGACCGGCGATATCGCACACCGCCGTCAGCGCCTTGTACTTCAGGCGGCTTATCTTAACGTTTTTTTCCTTCTCTGCAACGTCCGCCGTCATAAATCCGACATTATGACGCGTTCCGCTGTATTTTACCCCGGGATTACCCAGGAAAACCACAAGCCAGCTGATCCCATTGCTTTTTTTATGAAAAAACATAACTTTATTCGAATAGTGTTGAGATAGAGGTCTCTTTAAAGGTTCTGGCAATTGCCTCTCCAAACATAGGGGCTACAGTGAGGTACTGGATCTTGTCGCACTTGATCTGATCTTCCGGGTATGGAATGGTATCAAGCAAAAGAAGCTCCTTGATACAGCTGTCGTTAATACGCTGTACCGCAGGAGCTGAAAGTACGCCGTGACTGGCGCAGGCATGGACGTCTTTGGCGCCGCCGATCTCAACCAGAGCCTTTGCCGCGCCGCAAAGACTTCCGGCGGTATCGACCATATCGTCAAAAAGGATGACGTTTTTGTCCTTGACATCGCCGATAATGTTCATGACTTCGGACTGGTTGGCACGTTCCCGGCGTTTGTCGACGATGGCCATTTTCATATTCAGTCTGTGTGCAAAATTGCGGGCTCGGGTAACGCTGCCCACATCGGGAGAGACAACCATATAGTCGTCATTTCCCTTGCCGAATGCATTGACATAATGTTTTGCGAAAAGGGGCCCGCCCATAAGGTTGTCCACGGGAATGTCGAAAAATCCCTGAATCTGGTTTGCGTGGAGATCCATTGTCAGCACTCTGTCGGCACCGGCAACGGTGATGAGGTTCGCGACGAGCTTTGCAGAAATAGGATCACGGCTTTTTGCCTTTCTATCCTGACGGGCATAGCCGAAATAGGGGATGACAGCGGTGATACGTCCGGCAGAGGCACGGCGTGCGGCATCGATCATAACGAGGAGTTCCATAAGATTGTTATTGACAGGCTTGCAGGTTGACTGGATGATAAAAACGTCCTCTCCTCTGACAGGTTCATAAAGTGAAACAGAAACCTCACCGTCGGCAAATGCGGTGGTTTTAGATTCTCCCAGATCGATGTGAAGGTAATCACAAATTCCCTCAGCTAAAGGAAGATTCGAATTACAGGAAAAAACTTTGACTTCCTTACCGTGTGAAATCACGAATATCGTCCTCTTTTCTAAATAGTCTTCGCGCAAAAAGCGCAGCAATCTTCATGATGATTATAACAAGTTTTCGGGAAAAATTAAAGAGCATTTACGGATAAATTTCGAAATGTTTTGGGAATTAACAGTATTTACATTTATAAAATTTTTGTATATACTATTTAAGTTAAGAACATTACAAAGAGAGTGGTTATATTGATGCTTGAATTTGAAGACTATAAGGGAAAACTCAACGCGCTGAAACCAACGCTTGAAACGCTCTGCGCCGCGCTGAAGCTTGATGAGGCCAGAGCCGAGATTGTACAGCTTGAAGCGGAAGCCGCCAAGCCGGATTTCTGGAATGACGTGCAAAATTCGCAAAAGATTCTCCAGCGCACAAAACAGCTGAAGCATAAGTGTGAAAGTTATGATAAACTGCAGAGCAGTTGGGATGACCTTTACACCTTATGTGAGATGGCCCTCGACGAAGGTGACGACAGCATGCGCGAGGAACTGATCGACGACTTTTCAGCTTTCCAAACGAAGCTTGAGGAGATGCGGCTTGCCACGCTTCTCTCCGGTGAATATGACAACAATAACGCCATTTTAAGCTTTCATGCGGGTGCCGGCGGCACAGAGGCCCAGGATTGGGCACAAATGCTTTATCGTATGTATATGCGCTGGGCTGAACGCCATGGATTTACATTTAAGACGATGGATTACCTTGACGGTGACGAGGCGGGCATCAAATCCGCCGCCGTTTTAATCGAAGGTGAAAACGCCTACGGTTATCTCAAGAGCGAGAACGGCGTTCACCGTCTCGTCCGGATCTCGCCATTTGACGCCTCCGGCAGGCGTCAAACCAGCTTTGCCGCGCTTGAGGTCATGCCGGACATTCAGGATGATGGCAATATCGATATCCGCCCCGAAGACCTGAAGGTGGATACCTACCGTTCTTCCGGTGCCGGCGGTCAGCACGTCAACAAAACCGAGTCCGCCATTCGTATAACTCATATCCCTACCGGGGTCGTGGTCTCGTGTCAAACAGAGCGCAGCCAGCACCAAAACCGTGAATACGCCATGCGTATGCTGCGCTCCAGGCTGGTCGAAATCAAGATGCAGCAGCATGCTGAAAAAATTTCCGACATCAAGGGCGTTCAAATGAAGATCGAATGGGGCAGCCAGATCCGCTCCTATGTCTTCATGCCCTATACGCTCGTCAAAGACCACCGCACAGGCCATGAGAACGGCAACATCAACGCCGTCATGGACGGTGATTTAGATGGCTTTATCAATGCCTATCTCAGCCAAAACGCAGGACAATAAACCGCAGCACGATCATTTGAGGTATCAAAAATGGGTAAAAACAGGAATAATCCAACGCTAAGTATACTGCTGCGTATCGTATTTGTGATCTTGGTCGCAGGATTTTGCATTCTCAGCGTTTACTCAAACAGCGGGACGGCCTCAGGGGCCGATGAAACGCCCGCCCCGGAGGCGGCGGCGTTGCCGACACCCACGGCCTCCGCAGAACCGACACCGTCACCGACGCCGTCACCCGAGCCGGAATACTTCACCATCACCATGATCGGCGACTGTACGCTTGCCAGCGCCCAGTCCCAAAAGGCTTTGGATTACTCATATGAGAACATGGTCGGCGACGACTATACTTATCCGTTTGCTAAGACGCTCGATTATTTTGATGACGACGATTTAACCTTTACCAATCTTGAGTGCGCGCTCACGGAATCCACCGATGCCGCAAATAAGGCCTTTCTCTTCAAATGCTCACCGGAATATGCCAATATTTTGAAAGCGGGCAGCGTCGAGTTTGTCACGCTCGGCAACAACCATGTTCTCGATTATGGCGAGCAGGGTTATGCCGATACGAAAGCGGCGCTTGATGCGGCCGGTATCGGCTATGCCGGACGCGATGAGTGGACGCTTTACACCACAAAAAACGGACTGAAAATTGGCGTCTATGCCATCAGCTTTGGCAAGGTACCGCAGATAGAAGCCGGCATTGCCGCGCTGAAGGATGCCGGTGCCGAGTTCATCATTGCCGCTCTGCACTGGGGTGATGAGGGCTCTTATACCGTAAACGACATGCAGATCAGACAGGGGCATGCCGCAATTGACGCCGGGGCCGATGTCGTCTATGGCAGCCACCCGCATACACTTCAAAAATGTGAGGAATATAACGGCAAATATATTTACTACAGTATGGGTAACTGGTCTTTTGGCGGCAACACCAACCCGCGCGATAAGGACACCGTCATCGTTAAACTCACCGTCATGCGCGATGTCGACGGTACCGT
>JBFWKZ010000019.1:0-24847 GCA_050252415.1 Oscillospiraceae bacterium
TGTATATGTCCTCAATGTTTTGTACTGGCGCTTCCTTGCCGCGCGCTGGCAAAGGATTTATCATCTCACAACCTCCTTCTACTAGTAATACGATCGAGTGGGGCAAAATGTTGGAAGATTTCAGGAAAGTTTTGCGATCTGTGAAGCCGTGAAACGAACATAACGGAAACAATTACTATAAAACAGACGTATCTCTAATAAATAATGCGTAAACTGAAAGACCCGGGCGGATTGAAGTCCGCCCGGGTCTTTTCATGCCGCTATTTCGCTGTTCTGGAACGGGAGCGTTTCCAGAATACCCAAGCCAATCCTATGGCTTTTTGTTGAGCTTAAATCCCCGGTCCTATTTTTGTAAAACAGACCGGGAATTTTTTCAGTACGGTTTTTTATCTTCACTTAATGACATTGGGAGTATCCCCGGGATCTTTTGGGGGAAGGCCATGGCTATTTCATCATAGCTTTATTCGCCGTCATCCTCCAGCAGCAGATGTAAAGCGCCGGCATATTCCGTCTCGTCGGCAATTTTTTTTTGGATTCTTCTTTATACCGGTTCACAGCAACGGCAGCTTTATTGAATGCCTCAATCGTCCCGGCACCGCCCACACAGCCTTCGGGACAGGCCATACCCTCCAACAGATAGCCCTTGTACTTTCCCGCTTTGGCAAGAGCCATCATCTTTTTGCACTCGCGAAGTCCCTGAGCGTTGACGACGTTTATCTCTACGCCGGGATGGTCTTTCTTTATCAGGTCGACCACGGCGGACGCGACGCCGCCGCTGACGGCAAAACCGCGGCCTGCCGCCGTTGTTCCAGCCCCAAAGCTTTCATCACTCTCAAGCTTTGAAAAATCAACATTTTTTGCATCGAACATGCCGGCAAGCTCTTCATAGGTGAGGACAAAATCCACATCGCTGCGGATGCTGCGGCGCATGGCCTCAAGTTTTTTTGCGGCGCAGGGGCCAACAAAGCATATCTTATGGTCCGGGTATTTGCGCTTGATCATGCGGGCCGTCAGCACCATAGGCGTCAGGGCCATCGAGATCGTATCGGAGAGGTCTGGAAAAAGCTTTTTGACCATGACGCTCCATGCCGGACAACAGGATGTGGCCATAAACGGCAGCTCGCCCGGAACCTTCTCAATGAAGTCGTTTGCCTCATCGATCGTACAGAGGTCGGCGCCGACGGCAACCTGTTTGACCGATTGGAATCCTAGCGCATGCATGGCTGCGGGCAGACGGACCGGGGTGAGGTCCGGGCCAAATTGGCCGACAAAGGCCGGGGCCACGATCGCCGTCAATTTGTCGCCTTTTCTTATGGCGGTGCAGACCTGGAGTATCTGGCTTTTGTCGGCAATAGCTCCAAAAGGGCAGTTCGCCATACACATGCCGCAGGAGACACATTTATTATAGTCAATGTCGGCCCGCCCGTGATCGTCGCTGCTGATGGCATCCATGCCACAGGACTTGGAACAGGGCCGTTCCTGCTTTATGATGGCGTTATAGTCGCAGGCCTCGATACATTTACCGCACTTGATGCATTTTTCCGGATCAATATGGCTGTGCCCTTTGACCATAGAGACGGCCTTTTTTGGACAGACCTCAACACAGGGGTGCGCAAGACAGCCCTGACACATATCGGTGACAATGACGCGCTTTTCCGGACAGGCATTGCATGCAAACTTGATGATATTGACAAGCGGAGGATGATAATACTTTTCGGCAATGGCGCTTTCCTCGATTCCGGCATCGGTCGGTGCATAGTCGTCCAGAGACCGGAGCGGCAGGCCGCAGGCGAGACGGACGCGCTCGCTGACGATGGCGCGTTCGACAAAGATACTGTCACGGTATGTGGCATCCTCGCCGGGAATGATATCAAACGGCAGCTCACGCAGCCTGGAATAGTTGCCGTCGTAGGCCATTTTAGCAACGGCAGCAAAGACTTTTCTGCGTATATCGCCAATGTTGTTATGAATTCCCCTCATATTTTATAAACTCCTTTTGTTATCATCACTTGTTCAGGGGACTATGATAACATTTTAACAAACTTTTGCCAAGTGTTATTTCTCAATTACAAGGTGGATATTACCATTTTTTACAGGTTGTTGGAATTTCATCCGATCAAGCCCGTAAAATCTGTGGGAAATTAAAACCGGCAGGGCGGCCGCCCTGCCGGTCAGGCTGTTGACAAAGTCCTCCGGGCTTTGTCAACAAAAAGTTTTCATGACGGCTACTTAGCCGTAACCGTCATGAAAAGTGTCAAAGTTCCCATGGAATATTCTCACCCCCATGGGGCCCCAAGTATTTTTTATCCGAGACGGCAGGAGTGAATCCTGCCTACTGAAAACCGGCAGGGCGGCGGCCCCGCCGGTTATAAACAGGATCCCGGGGATAGTCCCCAGAATTTATATTGGAATTATCATATGTTGAGCTGTTGAGCTTATGAATATACCGTCACCGATGCCAATAGGCAACTAGAAACAATGACCTTATGATTTTATTGGGAATGTCACGGTGAAGACTGTCCCTTGTCTGCCGCTGGCGGCGGTGATATGTCCGTTATGCGATTGGACGATAGCATGTGCTATGGCGAGTCCCAAGCCATAACCGCCGGACTCCCGGCTGCGGGAAGTATCGGCGCGGTAAAAGCGCTCAAAAATATGTTCAAGATGCTCAGGCGGAATGGGTTCACCGGTATTTTGTACGGTGAGAATGCTTTTTTCAGATTCACGGCGCAGGGAGAGGCAGACGTGCCCGTTGGGGCCGGCGTATTTTACGGCGTTGTCCAATAAGATCGCCGTGAGGCGGTCCAGTGCCTGCGCATCGCCATGTACGGTGAGTTCCGGATCGACCTTGCTGTCGAGTGCAATGCCGCGCTCAAAGGCCACCGTCTCAAACCGAAGAACGCAACCGGTAACAACGTCGCAGAAATTTACGGGCAGCATTTCGCGCTGCCGTTTCCCGGCGTCATTTTTGGCAAGGAACAAAAGGTCATCAACGAGTCCTCTCATCTGAGAAGCCTCATCCTGAATATAGCCAAGCCATTTTTCTTGCGTGGACACGGTTTCATTCGGCCGGCCAAGAACGATACCGATGTTGGCAAGAATCACCGTCAGCGGCGTTTTGAGTTCGTGGGAAGCGTCCGCAACGAACTGCCTTTGCTGCGCCCAGGCTTGTTCCACCGGGCGGAGAGACAGCCGCGACAGCAGCAGGCTGATGAAAAAAAACAGGACAAGAGCCCCAAGCCCAACAAGCAGTGAAGTGACGATAAGACGGGTGAGGGAGGCATGCTCCCATCCGAGATCGGAAAAGGCGATATGAAGCTCGTCGTTGTCGCTCCTTACAAGGTAACGCAATCCAAGCTGCGGAAGTTTTCCGGTGTGCATATCGGTGCTGAGTACCTGTGACACAGCTTCTTTAAGCACATCGTTGGACACCTTAACGTCATTGCCGCTGAAGACATCGAGGACATTTCCGTCCCCGTCCACATTGACACAGAACGTTGGAATAATAAAATGCTGGTTCGGATCTTCTTTGTCCGGCGGCATGGAAAACTCAAAAGGAGTATCCCCGTCGCTATGCCGCCGGAGCGTCATTTCCATAGCCGCAATGCTGTCTGCCTTGGACTGACGTGCACTCGAGATGAGCAGTACGCTGAAGACACACAACAAAACCAGCGTTACAAGCAACATATTCGTCAGAATAAATTTGATTTTAAGCTTACGCAGCATAGTGCAAAATCCTCATTTCGCCGGAAATTCCAGCAGATAACCAAGCTTACGCACGGTGGCGATCGATACGGTGCTGCCAAGGAAACTCAGTTTCTTGCGCAGAAAGGATATGTAAACCTCCACATTGTTGTCCTCAGCCTCGGAATCAATGCCCCATACGCGGTTTATAAGGCCTACCTTGGTCACAACGGCGGGGGCGCTTGCCATCAGCAGATGTGTGATTTCGAATTCCTTGAAGCTGAGACGCACGAAGCGTTTTCCGCAGCTGAGTTCCCGCGATGTGCAGTCGAGCCGCAGATCGCCGAATTCAAGTTCATCACCCAGGACTTCTCCGCGCCGGCGTGTGAGAGCACGCACCCTGGCCATCAGTTCTCCGGAATCAAAGGGCTTTGTCATATAATCGTCGGAGCCGCAGTCCAGTCCGCTTATTTTGTTTGAGACCTCATCGCGCGCTGTCAGCATGAGTATCGGCGTTGAGATGTGGGCGCTTCTCAGGCGCCGCGCCACTTCAAACCCATCCGCCTTCGGCAGCATAACGTCCAGTATAATGAGATCATACTGATCTGTAAGACCATATTCAATACCGTCTGCCCCGTCGTACACCACATCAGTCAGATACCGCTGCCCATTCATCAGCTCGCGCAGAGTCTCAGCGAGCCTTTTCTCATCCTCAACGATCAAGATCCGCATAGCGCACCTCCAATTATATTTGCTATTATTCTAATGTATGCGCCTGAAATTTACCTTAAAATTATAAGGTTTTCTGGCGAAAATTGCCAGAGATTTTTGATATTTTCATAATCTATTTACAATTGGACGGGCCATTTTTAAGAGTAATTTCAGCCCTGTCCACTATACTGATCAAGATGAATCCTGATTGGAGGAATTTGGTATGCAGCTCACGCTTCCTGTAAAGAAATGGAAAGAAAGGGTTCCAATAAAAAATTTTGGCAAATGGAAAAAGCCAAAATGGAAAAAGCCTAAAAAAAAGACGGTTATGATTATTATTGGTGTGGTTTTGCTTGTGGCGGCTGTGCTGGCGACGTGGCTACTGCTGTTCCAAGAAGACGAGCAGGTCGCGCTGACCGAGACGTTGACGACCGGCAGCCTTGCGACCACGATAACAGGGACAGGCGTTACCGTTCCGACCGACAGCGAAACCATAACCGTGGCATCGACGGCAGTGATCAACAAGGTGTATGTCTCGGCCGGCGATACGGTTGAGGTTGGCGATATGCTCTATGAGCAGGACGACAGCGAGCTTGACGATGAGATTGCAGATTACGAAGATGAAATAGCCGATCTCGAAGATACGCTTGCCGATTATCAGAGCCAGGTCTCGGATTTGAATGAGACCATATCCGATTTGACGACAACCGCGCCGTTTTCCGGCAACATCTCTGAAATCAATGTCGAAGTAGGCGACAATGTTTCAAGCGGGACAACGCTTGCCGTCCTGGTGGATAACAGCGAGCTCACGCTGACCCAATATTTCAGTTATGCTTATGAAGACGATATCTATGTTGGAATGAAGGCTAATGTCTCAGTCGCCAGTCTTATGCTGAATCTGGAGGGGACAGTTACCGATATTGAGAAGGTAGACCGCGTTACAACGGAAGGAACACGATGTTTTGCCGTAATCATAACTGTGGAAAATCCGGGTGCGCTCACCGAGGGAATGTCGGGTGCAGGTTACCTCCTGACAGACTCCGGTGAGAAACTCTACCCCGCAATTGAGGGCGAGCTTGAATATAAGAACACTAAGACGCTTACGGCGGAGGCATCCGGAGAAATTTCTGCGGTAAATGTCGTGGACTATGAGACAGTCACCAGTGGTCAGTTGCTCTTTGAAATTGACGATACGGACTATTTGGAAGATCTCAGCTCGCTGAATGATAGAATAAGCCAGACTGAGGAACGTATATCAAACTATGAGGACAAGATAGAAGAGACGGAGGAGTCCCGGGAGGACTATGCCGTCCAGGCAGAGATAGCGGGCAAGGTCATTTTGGTCGGAATACGCGAGGGAGAAGAACCCAGAAGCTCCAGTACAACCGCTGTGATGATCTATAACCTCGATACCATGGAGATAACCGCGGACATAGACGAGCTGGATATTGACAGTATTGAAAAAGGGATGGACGTTACCGTTACAAAGTCCGGAACCAACAGCAGTGAGGATCAAGTCTATGACGCAACAATCTCAGAGGTAAGCTATGAGGCAACGAACTCAGACGGTGTGGCTTACTTCCCGATAACCATCGAAATACCCGCAGAAGGCGAACTCTCCGCCGGTATCAACGTCTCGTATACCATTCAGATTGGTGACGAGTCAGAGGGCGTTTTGGCGCCGATTTCCGCGCTTAAGACGACGAGTGAGGGGACCTGCCTCTTTATTGAATCCGATACGAGACCCGACGACGCCATTGATCTGGATGGGGTTGACATTCCGGATGGTTTTTATGCCGTACCGGTTGAGATCGGCGTTTCAAATAATGAGTATGTCCAAATCGTCTCAGGCGCAAGTGAGGGTGACGTTGTGTTCACACGCTATCAGGAGAGCGCCCCGTCAGGCGGTGACACGACGAGTGATAGTGAGGAAAGTGACGACGCAAATACCGACAACAGTTTCCAGGGGCCGGGTGGTGACTTCAGCGGCGGAGGACCCGGCGGAATGGGCGGAGGACCGATGGGCTAATCCCCCATTGAGAAAGGAGGTACGGTATGAGTTTGATTCAATTGGAAAATGTCTATAAAATCTACAGCGAAGGACAGGAAAATCAGGTGAACGCGCTTGACGGCGTCAGCGTCGCCATTGACAGAGGGGAGTTTGTTGCCGTTATAGGGACGTCCGGTTCCGGTAAGTCCACGATGATGAACATCCTTGGCTGCCTCGATGTCCCGACGCGCGGTGAATACTACCTTGACGGCGTCGCCATCCGCGAAAAGAGCCGGCGCGATCTGGAGATGATCCGCTCAAAGCAGATAAGCTTTATCTTTCAGGGCTATAACCTTATTCCTTCACTGAACGTATGGCAGAATGTCGCGCTGCCCATGCTCTACCAAAAGGTTCCGCTTGCCGAACGGCGAGAGCGGGCGATAAAGGCATTAGAGCAGGTGGAGATAGTGAGTAAGGCGGAAAACAGACCGTCCCAGCTCTCCGGCGGACAGCAGCAGCGTGTTGCGATCGCGCGAGCCATAGCGACGCGTTCGCCGGTTTTGATGGCAGATGAACCCACCGGTGCGTTGGATTCCAAAACCGGCGCTCAGGTACTTCAGCTCATGCGCGAGCTGAACGAAGACGGTACGACGGTTATTCTCATAACGCATGATAACGGTATAGCCGCCCAGACAAGACGTACGATTAAGCTGATCGACGGACATATTGTTCATGACAGCCAGTGGGATGGAATAATTATGCCGGAAGCAGTGGGGTGAGCGTCACATGAATGCCTTGAAAATGGCTCTGGACTCGATAAGAGAGAAAAAGGGCCGCTCGTTTCTCACCATGCTCGGTATTATCATAGGCGTTACCGCCGTGCTCGTTCTGGTTGCGCTCGTCTCTGGATACAATGCGGATATCACCGCCTACTATGAAAAGCTGGGCGTCAACAAGGTAAATGTCACGCTCACATGGTATGACACCAGCCGCGCGACCGACGTGTATGGCGAGCTCTATGATTACGCCAATGAATCAATAGCGGATGTCGAGGGGGTATCGCCTTCAGTTAGTGAAGCGTTGCCCGTCCAATATCGCTCAACGACGCTGGATGATACCAACAGTACCAGCCCGACAATCTACTTTAGCAGCAACCAGTTTGCCACATGTAACAATTATACGCTCGAGTCGGGACGGGACATCAGTACGTTTGATATCGAAAAGCGCAATAAAGTCTGTGTGCTTGGCTCGTTTGTGGCGGACTCGCTGTTTCAATATGCCGACCCGCTGGGACAGACCGTTACGATTGGCGGCATGCCTTTTACCGTAATCGGCACATACTATCAGAAGGACGGCGGTACGGAGGATTCGATGGATAATGCCGTTGCGATCCCATACAGTCTTAACCGTGCCATGCTGGTGTCCGATTACATAACCGAAATTACCGTTAAGGTGGATAGCTCCAATAACATGGATACCGTTATGGATAAGTTGGATGTTTGGTTAGATAGTGCGGTAGACAGCAGCGTCGGCGAATATTCGCTTGAAAACGGAAACTCCGCCATGAGTTCCAGTACCGATGAGATGACCTCTATGAGTGTTGTTCTCGGCGGCATTGCTTCAATTGCATTGCTGGTCGGTGGCATAGGAATCATGAACATTATGCTGGTGACCGTTGCCGAGCGTACCCGTGAGATAGGAATTAAAAAATCTATCGGGGCGCCAAGAGGCGAAATTATTACCCAATTTTTGGTAGAAGCGGCGATACTCAGCGGCTTAGGAGGCGTAATTGGCATTGCACTGGGCTTCTTATTGTCGCTTATTCTTGGAAAGGCAATGTATGATCTTATTTTGCTGCCGGGTGCCTTGGTCTCCATCGGAGCTTTTACTTTTTCGGTGATTATCGGCATCGTGTTTGGTATATATCCGGCCGTCAAGGCATCCAATCTCCAGCCTGTGGATGCCCTGCGGACAGATTAGGAGGTAGTCCATTTTGAAAAAAAGATTTTTACCCATACTATTTTCACTCGCGCTGTGTATAAGCCTCTTCGCCGTCGGCGGAGGCTCAGCGGAAGCTTTTTACGACATAAGCGATAACGACGTGTCGGAGGCGGCGGAGGTTCTGTCCGGACTCGGTATTCTCACAGGCTATACCGACGGCAGCTATAAACCCAACGAAGGACTGACGCGTGCTGAGTTTTGCGCGTTGGCAATACGGGCCAGCGAATACAGCGATCAGGTCAGGAGCAGCGCATACCGTACGCTGTACACCGATCTCACGGCTTCACACTGGGCGGCGCCTTATGTCAATCTGGCTCAAGATGAAGGGCTTATTAACGGCTACGGCGATGGGACTTTTGGACCCGACGATCCGGTGACGGTTGCCCAGGCGGTTACGGTGGCTCTCCGTCTGTTGGGTTATACCTCCGATAATGTCGGTACCCTCTGGCCGCAGGACTATATGCAGATGGGTGATGATTTGGGCCTGACGGACGGGATCGATTCCGACGCCGACAGTACTCTTACGCGAGGCCAGGCGGCTCTACTCTTTTATCATCTTCTTGGTGAGGAGACGGAGAGCGGCGACGACTATATCTCAAGCCTTGCCGATGGCACCATATCCGATGCCGTCGTGCTGGACAACGATGACGAGGCCAACGACGGCACGACAGGACTCCTTCTCGCATACACGGCGAGCGGCGGCATAAGTACCTATGAACAGGAGACCCAAATTTCCGATGCCATGATTAATCGGCGTGGAACGCTGCTTTTAGACAGCGATGGACTTGTTGAAGGCTTTGTGCCCGATGATGAAGCTTGGCATACAATTTCGCTGGGTGATGTTACCGCAGCGAAAATCACTTCATCCGGCAGCGTATCCTACGCCGTTCCAAGTGGCGCCGTAATGGTGATCGATGATGATGTGACGACTTATGAAGATGGCTGGTACGATCTGGATGGGCGCGACAGCGTGACGATTTTTTATTCCTCTGCCGGAAATATCAATCTTGTGGTCGCTTCCGACTCACAGGAATATGAAGGCGTGATGCTGACCGGTTACTATGAATCGGTTACGCCAAATGCCAGCAACCCATCCACCATGACCATGATGGGTGCGGAACTTGACGTCGATTCGTCGGCGGTTTCAAGCCTTTCACAGTTTGATGTTGGAGACCGCATCACTGTGACCTTAAACGGCAGCGGAGAGGTCGTGTCCGCCACATCCCCTTCTACGAAGACAGCGGCTATGGTGGGAATTGTTAAGAGCGTAAGCGGCAAAGTCGCTACAGTGACGCTCTTCTCGGGAATCACCGTATCCGGTACGATTTCCGGAAGTACGGATGATTTGACCGGCCAGCTTGTACGCGTTACCTCTTCCGGTGTTGGGAAACTTTCTCTATCCACAAGCGTATCGAGCAGTGTTTCCGGGACGCTGTCTGTCACAAGTGAAAAGCTTGGCAGCGTTCCGCTTGCAGATAATGTGACCATCTATGACCGGGTGGGTAACGGGATTCCGGTTGAGGTGGATCTTGACGACATTCAGACGTCAACGGTTTCATCTTCCGAAATTCTCTATGCCGCCACGAACAGCGACGGAGAGGTGAATCTCTTGGTGCTGAACGATGTCACCGGCAATGCTTATACTTACGGCATACTTTATACGGGTACAATGTCTACGACAACCGGCGGCCTCACCGCCACAAACCGCACTGTTTGTGTCGAAAATTACGATGGAACAACGGATGATTATATCGTAACCTCAAGCACGATAAAAGACGAGACGATAGGCGGAATTTCCGTGAAGAGCGACGGTAAGGTCGCAGGCGTGGCTACTCTCGAGAGCGAGAGTTCTGTGTCGCGCAGCAGCTTTGATGGAACCGATACCGTTACCATCGACGGTGTGGACGTACCGATAAGCGACGATGTTCAGGTCTATAACTCCGAAAATGAAAATTGGATAACCCTCTCTGCCGCCAAAGCATATACCGACACCTTTACGGTGTATTACAGCGGTGAGATCGGCGAGGACGCGGTGGTGCGCATAGTCGTGATTGAATAGTCAATAGTAGATTGATATCATGAGAGCCGGTACAAACGATAGTTTTGTACCGGCTCTTAATGTTGCAGATAGGATGATTTTTTATCAGACAATCAGTTTTCGCGCCTCGCCATAGCAGCTTTTATTACATGCCAAAATCGAGCACTTCTCGCGGTTATTGACAGGGCTGCCGGAAAAATCGGTTACGACCGCACCCGACTCCTGGACAATAAGGTGTCCTGCCGCGTGATCCCACGGTGAGAGAATATATTCAAAATAGATGTCGCCGCGCCCCGCCGCAATGTAGCAGAGATCAAGTGCGGCGGAAGCCATCCTGCGCACATCCAACCCACGCTCAAAGAGCGCCTGCGCCGTGCGGAAGGATTTTGCCGCGATCTCGTGGTTATACGGCGAACTGCCAAAGAGAACGACGGCGTGTTGAATATCGCGGTTTGAAGCGGATATCGGCTTGCCGTTGAGATGTGCGCCGCGCCCCTTTTCCGCGGTAAAAAGCTCATCGAGATAGGGGTTATAGACAGCGCCTAAAACGGTCTCGCCATTTTGCTCAAGCGCAATGGAAACACAGCTGTGGCGGAAACCGCGGACGAAATTTGTCGTACCGTCGATGGGATCGACAATAAAGACCCGTTTGCGTTCCAGATGCTCCGTTGTGCCGTCCTCTTCGCCCAGAAAGCCGGCCTCGGGACAGATAGCCAGCAATTCACGCTCAAGCAGTATTTGTATCTCGCGGTCAAACCGCGTCACGAGGTCGGCGCTTCCGGTCTTTTCCTCTGCGCCGATACGTTTTGCCGACAGCATCACGTTTCCTGCCCGGCGTATTACCCGTTCGATGTCATTTAGCATGGTTCTCCTCCCTTACCTGCTTTATAGACAGAGAGATACGTTTTTTCTTTTCGTCGACTTCGAGGACGACCACCCGGACAACATCTCCAACGGAGACGGCTTCGGAGGGATGGCGGATGAATTTATTGCAGATCTGTGAGATATGCACCAGTCCGTCCTGATGGACGCCGATATCGACAAAGGCGCCGAAGTCGATGACGTTGCGGACCGTTCCGCTGAGGACCATACCGGGCTTGAGGTCACTGATCTCCATAATGTCGCTGCGCAAAATGGGCTGAGGGAGTTCATCGCGCGGGTCGCGTCCCGGCTTTTGCAGCTCCCTTATGAGATCATGCAGTGTAGGAATGCCCACAACGCAAAATGCCGCCGCCTGAGCTTCACCAACTTTTGCCAGACGTGCGGGCAACTCCGGAATGCCGCTCATTTTTACATCAATGAGTGAGTAGCCGCAGAGTGAGAGAAGCTTTTCCGCGGCAGGATAGCTCTCCGGGTGGACAGCGGTATTATCCAGAATACTGTCTGATTCCGGTACGCGCAAAAATCCTGCGCACTGTTCATAAGCCTTTGGGCCGAGTTTGGGAACCTTAAGGAGCTGCCTGCGTGTGGCAAAGGCCCCGTTTTCCTCGCGATATTGGACGATATTTTTTGCCGTCGCGGCGCTTAGGCCGGAAACATGCCTCAGGAGAGCGGGTGAGGCCGTATTCATATCCACACCGACAGCATTTACACAGTCTTCCACGACCCCGGCAAGGGCCTCGTCGAGCCGTGCCTGCGGCATATCATGCTGATACTGACCCACGCCTATAGACTTGGGATCGATCTTTACGAGCTCGGCCAAAGGGTCCTGAAGCCGCCGGGCAATCGATACGGCGGAGCGGAGAGAGACGTCGTAATCGGGAAATTCCTCGGCGCCGAGCTGAGATGCGGAATAGACCGAGGCGCCCGCCTCGCTGACCACCATGTAGCCCACGTCCGGTATCGTACGGATCAGTTCAGCAATAAATTTTTCCGATTCGCGTGAAGCCGTGCCGTTGCCGATGGCGATGTGCCGCACGCCGTGGGTTTCAATCATCTGCTTTAGCGCTTTTGCCGCCTGCTCCGTTTTATTGTGCGGCGGCGTGGGGTAGACAACGCCCGTATCCAGCACCTTCCCGGTGGCGTCGACGACGGCAATTTTACACCCTGTACGGTAGCCCGGATCAAAGCCCATGGTGACAGCGCCTTTGACAGGCGGCTGCATCAGCAGAGGGCGCAGGTTGAGCGCAAAATTGTGTATGGCGCCCTCCGCCGCAAGGTCGGTGAGGTGGGCGCGTATCTCACGCTCCATAGACGGTGCGATCAGCCGGCTGTAAGCGTCCTCTGCGGCACTTCTAACAAAGGCTGAGCCGGGAGCGGCGGGCTTTATGACCGATCGGACGGCTATGCTCAACGCAGACGGCCGGTCGATTTCCAGACCGACTTTTAAAAAGCCCTCTTTCTCACCGCGGTTTATGGCAAGTATTTGATGGCCCTGAAGCTTGGGGAGAACCTGACTAAAATCATAATAGAGCCGGTATACGCTGTCCGCCTCACCGGCGGCAACCGAGATAAGCTGCGCAAAGCGCAGCATCAGCTCACGCAGAGCTTTGCGGACCGATGCGTCGTCCGAGACGATTTCGGCGATGATATCACTTGCTCCGGCGAGCGCCGCTTCGAGCGTATCAATTTGTTTTTTTGGGTTTACATAATCCTTGGCGAGCGATTCGGGCGGGCACGTCTGTTCCAGAATAGCAGCGGCCAGCGGCTCGAGACCCTTTTCCTTTGCGATCGTCGCCCTTGTGCGGCGCTTTTGCTTATACGGGCGGTAGAGGTCTTCGGCCTCCGCAAGCGTTTGGGATGCCTCAACAGCGTTTTTCAGCTCCGGCGTAAGCTTGTCCTGCAGTGCAATGGCGCGCAGAATCTCCTCTTGCCGCTGCGCAAGATTACGCAGATACTGAAGCCTGTCGGCAATCCCGCGGATGGCGGTGTCGTCCATCGTGCCGTGCATTTCCTTGCGGTAGCGCGCGATAAATGGAACGGTATTGCCCTCGTCAATCAGGTTAATGACATTTTGGACGTGCGCCTCGCTCTTACTAAATTCGCGGGCGATGATTTTTGCACTATCCATTCAGGCATCCTCGCCATCGGGAAGATCGACGATCGTCGGCGTAACACCCAGAGCGGGAAGTAGTCTTTCCAGCAGGTCGGCGACGGCAATCTTAAGCGAACTGGTGCTGACGCAGGGATGACAGCCGAAGTACTCATCTTCCAGCACAGGCCTGTCTATGATGAGGTGCACGCGCTGCTCGGTATCGTTAATAAGGCCCAGAACCGTGACGGAGCCGGGACGCAATCCAAGCAGCGCCGACATATTTTCCGCCGAGGCGAAAGAGAGACGTGAGGTGCCGATACGCTTTGAAAGCGTTTTGGTTTTAAACGGCTTGTCCCCAGGCATTAAAAGCAGATAAAATTTCGTACCCTGCCTGTTGCAGAGAAACAGGTTTTTGCATATTCGTATACCAAGCAGCTTTTCAACCTCATGGCAATCCTCAATGGTGTCCGTATGATCATGGTCAAGACGGCGATAGGGTATGCTGAGTTTATCTAGAAATTCATAGCAGCGCACTTCCACCGGGTCCCGCCCCGCTAAAGAAGCCGGCGGACCGGAATAAAGTGTGGGGTCTATGTGGATTTGGTGCATTTTTGTTATCTCCTTTGGGAAAATCGTAAGCCCATTGTAGCATAACCGAGTACAAAGTTAAAGAAGCAGAGCAGTTGTTTTTTTATGTGCCTTATGTTATAATGAATTTGTCGAAAAAGTTTCGGATAGGCGCTGGAAAGGATGATTTTATGGAAGACATCATCATTACAATAAGCAGGGAATATGGCTGTGGTGCCCGGGAAGTGGGCGAAACGTTGGCCAATAAGCTGGGGATTCCCTATTATGACAAGCGACTGATAAAAATTGCCGCTGAGCGCAGCGGCTTGGCACCGGAATTTATCGAGAAGACGGAGCAGCGCGCGGCCGGCGGCATTTTTTATGGCATCAACTCCACTGAGAGTACGGTGGGCGGCGTCGTACCCGGAGGCACTTCGCTTGCCGATCAGGTATATCTGGCTCAATTCGGCGCGATACGGGAGATAGCCGCGAAGGGAAGCTGCGTCATTGTCGGCAGATGTGCCGACGTCATTTTGAAAGACGATTACAAATGTCTGAATATTTTCCTCCATGCGCCCCTGGAGCAACGCATAAAACGCGCGGTTGAGGTATATGGCATCAATCCCAATGGGGCTGCGCACACCGTTCGGGAGACCGACAAGGCAAGATCACGTCACTATAAGTATTACAGCGACAAAAAATGGGGAAATGCCGAGAATTACGATATATCCATGAATATGGAAAAGTTTTCAATTAACGGAGCGGTCCGCATTCTTTTAAAAGCGCTCGATACCATGGCCATTTGACAGCCTGATTAACGATACATAATAATAGCGCCCGATACGGGCGCTATTTTTTTGGTATTTTATAGTGTGCTCCTGCATAAAATAGAACAACATATGAAAAATGCATGGAGGAAACCTATGAAAAAAATGATCGCATCGATCCTGGCGGTGATGACGCTCGTATTCGTCGGGAGCCCCGCATTTGCAACATACGCCAAAGAGACAGACTATATGAACACGATGCTGCAGGCGGCAGTGGCCGGAGATTGGGACACAGGACAAAACGCCCAGTTTGGAAGGAATGCAAAGATTGATGAAGAAGGGTTGGATTACATTAAAATCAGCTTTGAGGATCTCTACCTGCTCGCCAAGATCATCTATGCCGAAGCAGGCAGCCAGTGGCTGCCAGACGACTGGAAAATGTGTGTGGGAGAAGTTGTCCTCAATCGTGTGGACAGCCCGGAATTTCCCAATACCATTGTTGAGGTCATTTATCAGCCCGGACAATACTACGGTGCCGACAGCAGCTATTTCGCCGCCCTCAATCCGGATATGCGCTGTGCCCAGCTGGCCTTAAGACTGCTCGAAGGCGAACGGGTGATGAACAGACCTTCAGTGGTGTTTCAGGCAAATTTCCGTCAGGGCGGCGGCGTTCACCTCTCGTATTATGATGAGGTCCTGGGATGGACGTATTTTTGTGACAGCTGCAAAACGAATTTATATACGGTATAGCGTCTTAGCAGAGTGATAATCCCCAAAGGCCGCGTTTAGAGTGTATTTTCGTTAATAGTAGAAAATATACGTATAAACCTCCGGATTAAGATACCGGACAATGCGGCGCAGACTGCCGGAAAAGCCCGACGGGCTAGCTACAAGACTAAGTTGAAAATTACCTCATACAACAAACGCCTCATTTCCAAATAGCTTCGGAAATGAGGCGTTTAAGCATATAAACGTCGATGAAAACAAAAAAATAATATTAAAAATGAGACACTTAAATAAAAAAATTTTACTGCACTTACAAGCTCATCGCTGAATTGAATTTGCTTCTATTCCACAGCAGCTACTGATAGCGGATAGAACCAATAAACCTACTTTACGAAAACGGTAATAGGACGCGAGCTCAGTTTCCCGTCTCCGCTTTGTACCCATACGTTCCCGATACCCGAAGATATCGCCGTCAAAACGCCGTCCTCACTGACGGTAAAAGCATTGCCCGTCACTTTATAGTCCCAAGACAGCGCAAGAGCCTGGCATTGCTTAGCCGTGGCAATACGCCCATCCTCTGTATATCCTTCCACATCCAATTGCATGCGCACACCAGGTACGAGGCTAATGGAGTCCGGGTGGATAACAAGCTTGGTTACCGGCGATGTTTGAGACTGCATCGCCAGCAGCACATACAGTAAGACCAGGACCGCTGCGCCGCAGAATATTCCCCATCGCTTTTTCATTATACTATCCCCAAGCGCCTTTTCGCAACGGTCATAATCAATCTTTCCTTACACATTCCAACCTAATTGCTTAATTATACCCTGCCAGCTTAGATCTTTCCAGCAAATCATGATCAATACCTCGTCTCAGGGAAAAAGAAAAGGGACGGACAGTCTAAACTGTCCGTCCCGCCACCGGAAATTAATACAGTTTAATAGCTGGCCAAAGCGCCGGCTTATATCATGCCGGGCTTTTTGAGAATCAATCAGATCTCCTTTTTCCAGAGGCCGTGCAGATTGCAGTAGGCAAATGCCGCTATGGGCTTATCACCGGTAAGAGCAAAGGCAACTTTAGGTTCGTCGCCGGGTTTAAGGGACTTGCGCTGTCCGCCGTGCTCCGTCTGGAGATAGACCCACTGGATCAGATGCTCCTCAGTCATGGGATGCGGGGCAGAACCGACCGCCACAGTCACAATATCGCCGCTGACGGAGACGACGGGGACATGCTTTTCAAGGCTGGCATCCACGCTGCCGGGGACAAGCTCGCTCATATTTTCGCCGCAGCAGACGACGGGGACTCCGGAATCATGGATCTTGCCGATGATGTTGCCGCAATGCTTGCAGATGTAAAATTTTTGTTCACTCATAATGTTAACCTCCTGTAAATTTATATTAATAATTTTCCTTGCGAACTTCAAAATAGCTCTGAGAATATTTGCAGACCGGGCAAATTTCCGGAGCTTTTTTCCCAATGACCAGATGACCACAGATACGGCACTCCCACATGGTCTGCTCGCCCTTTTCAAAAACCTGCTTCATCTCAACATTGTGCAGCAGCTTACGATAGCGCTCCTCGTGGCTTTTTTCGATGGCGGCTACACGGCGGAAACGCTCGGCCAAATCATGAAATCCTTCCTCATCGGCATCTTTCGCCATGCGGTCATACATGTCGGTCCATTCGTAATTTTCGCCCTCCGCGGCTGCCAAGAGATTTTGCGCGGTATTTCCCATGTGCCCAAGCTCTTCAAACCAGATGCGGGCGTGCTCCTGCTCGTTGCGGGCGGTTTTCAGAAAGATTTCCGCCAGCTGGTCATAGCCTTCGTTCTGAGCAATACCTGCAAAATAGGTATATTTGTTGCGCGCCTGGCTTTCACCGGCAAAAGCTTCCATAAGATTTTTCTCTGTTTTTGTATTGGAATAAGGATTGCCGGAAGGCTTTTTCTCCTCAATTTTCTCAAATGCCGATGCAGGCTGCCGGCAGCGAGGGCAGGTGAAATCTTCCGGCAATGGGCCTTCATGTATATAGCCGCATACTTTGCAGCGCCATTTTTCCATTTTTGACTCCTCCTGTTTATTTTTTTCGTTATATGAAAGACGCTTCAGAAGCTTTTCCGCCGTTTCTTTCGGAAAATCCTCGGAAGGGTTATTCAGCATAGATTGTAACAAGGTACAGACGTTTTCGCTTTGCGGAAGCATATAGCCGGATTCACGCAAAATGTCCTCCGCCATGAGACGGTTCGATTTTGCAATGGCCTCTGCCAGTTGGCGGAGAATGGGGCTGCTCGACTTTTCAGCAATTTGCCTGGCGATTGTTTCCTGCTTGACCTTGCTTTCGGCGAGGGCGGTCATCGCACTTATGACCGCGGCGGTCTTTTCCTGCTGCGGCGGATAGACGGTGGGTACCATCGAGATCGCGCCGGAAGGACAGGATTCGGCGCATATGCCGCAGCCAATGCATTTATCGGCATCTATGATACTGTTTTCCGTATCGGTGGCCCCCGTTGGGCAGACATAGAGGCACAGACAGTCTTTTGAGCAAAGGCGAATGTTTCTGACAGCAACTTTTTTCATGACGTCTTACCTCCTTTCAACCTCGGCAATTTTCCAATTCGGTACCTTGCAGACCGGACAGAGATCGGGGGGATTGTCGCCTATGTAGATAAAGCCGCATATCTCGCATACATACACATTGGTGTTTTCCAGTAAGGCGTCGCCCTCCTTTTCATAGCGGCCCAGCAATGAATTAAGGATACGTGAGACTTTCTCACTCCAGACCAACGCCCGCAGCGCGCCCCGGTCGGCCTTTGCGCCGGAAACCGCATTGGCGTTTGGGAAGCCGGACGCCAAGTCGTTTTGGACGAGATCGAGTAAAGTCTGAATGTCGTCGGCATCCTCCGCCGGTGTTTTACGCCTGAAATAATCGGCAAGCTGAGTAAAAAGCGCAGACTCCTCGCTGAGATATTGCTTTTCACAACCGCGGGCGAGGTTTGAACAGACGGCGGAAATTTCACCGGCAGAGAGCTCTCGGTATTTGCCATGTTCATATGCAGTGATATCCGGCGTGGGTGGTACCGAGGGGGAAGAAACGGTCTGCTCTTTGAAATCGGCTTTTGACGCGCCGCAGAGGGGACAGGCCCAGTTATCCGGCAAGCTCTCCCATCTTGTCCCGGGTGCGATTCCCGCCGAAGGAATACCTGCAGCTTCATCGTATATGTACCCGCAGATGGTACATACATATTTTCTCATACCCTGACCTCCTTTTATTCCGTGTTCTAGTTATGCTTTTTCATATCTCTAGCTTATCAAAAAAAGTGGGACGGTTCTGTAACTTTGCCACATTAATGGGCGTGATAAGAAGACCCCTATGATTTAACCCTTATATTTTGACAATTTCTACCTTCAGTATAACAAGATTCCGGGGTAAGTCAACAACAGTTTGGATACGAAATCATAATGTAGCAATGTCACGGACGGCGTCAAAAGTTTCTGGTATCCTTTTGCCAAGCAATTTTTATAACGGAGGTTCGAGATGCAAAAAAGAATACAACGCTGCGCCGAGATAGACTGTGAAAACTGCGTTGCCTGCGGCTGTTGTGCCAAGACCTGTTCCAGGGCTGCGGCTTCGGTATTCCGGGGGATATACGCAGAGATCGACGAGGTGCTGTGTGTCGGATGCGGGAGATGTGTCATTGCCTGTCCGGCGTCCGTAATTACCATTAAGGAGAAAACCAATGAAAAAACGCTGGCATGATTATCTTTGGATCTTTTCGAGTGTTTATCTTCTGCTTGGCTTCTTCAACATATTTTTCGCCTGGCTTGGGCTCCTGTGCTTTTTTACGCTGGTACTGATTTCGCTGTTCGGCGGAGGAAAAACCTACTGTAACCGCTACTGCGGACGCGGTCAGCTCTTTGAAATTTTGGGCGGACGGTTCGGCCTCTCACGGAAACAAGATATGCCGCGCTGGATGCGATCAAAAGCATTCCGGTACGGTTTCTTAATTTTTTTCTTTGTTATGTTTTTTCAGATACTTTGGAATACCTGGCTGGTGGCGGCCGGCACGACCGGACTGCGCCAGATCGTGACGCTTCTGTGGACCTTTAAACTGCCGTGGCACTGGGCATATCATGGGACTCAGCTGCCCCACTGGGCTGCTCAGTTCTCATTTGGGTTTTACAGTGTGATGCTGACGTCTACGACTTTAGGTTTTGTGACGATGATGCTCTTTAAGCCGCGAAGCTGGTGTACCTACTGCCCTATGGGTACGATGACACAACTTATCTGCAGGGCGCGCAGCAGGGGGTAAAAGAAAGGCCGCGGGAAAATTTTTCCGCGGCCTTTTGTTTTGGTCATGATTTTAAGATCAGATACGTCCGGCTGCCTATGTTTCATGGCATTTAACATGGGCTCCATGACGGTTTCGTCCTCATCTGGAATCATCAAATCGCAAGAGAGATAAATGAGCAAGCGGCGTTTCAGACCCGCGATTTGCCTGAACCAAAAAATAAGCAACATGTCGATTTGATCTCAACATGCTGCTTTTAAGTGGAGCTTGCGGGCGGATTCGAACCGCCGACCTGCGCATTACGAGTGCGCTGCTCTGCCAGCTGAGCCACGCAAGCATACTGGCCTGTTTAATTTTGACTTTTTAAACAGGTGCGGAAGTATTCTAGCACAGCCGCAGACGGAAGTCAACACCAAATGATGATTACTATTTGTATATTGCAGGCTATCCTGCACATTATTCAACATTTTTCGTCATTTTATGAAACATCTGCTTTTTATAACGAGGAGAGGGGAAATGCCTTTGTTTCTATATTTATCAGGTAACATAGATTACATTTCCTAATAACATTTCAGTCCAGTATGAGGGGCAATTCGTTTTACATAAAAAATATCCGCAATCATATTTTCAAAGAGTTATCAACACTTTCAACACAGTTATCAACAGGCAAATAATGCTTGATTTTTAAGCATAAGTAAAGAAATTGGAAAATCATGGAAATCCCTGAAAAGCTATAATCAGCTTATCAAAAATATATTATTAGTTTACATAACGATAAAATTTCAGAAATAATTGGCAGATGAATTTTTGCACAACGCCAAAATGAAGGCGAAATTAATCTTATCTTGCAAGCAGCTATCATTGGTGGTAATCATATCATTCAGCATATTTATATTACCTGCTGGCGGGCAGTATAAAAAGATGCCCGAAGAATTTCAGGAATCTTTTTGATCATTTAATTATAATGTGCTTTTGGACAAATTCCGGCAAGTACACGGTGCGGTACAGCAAATCGATTGCGTGGGATGTGGCATCCGGCGAGGCGGGTGAGGCACCAAGCAGCAAATAGTTATCGGTCAAAACTTGGGTTTTTATACCGAGATCGCACATTCCATTATGCCGATAAAATCCTATACGGCGGATACGCCGAATTCGGTCGCGCTCATTTTCGGAAAAGTCCGGGTCTTCGACCTCAAGTATGAGTATACGTTCTTGTGCCTCGGGCATTTGCGCGATATAGCGGAGCACGAGACTGCCGAACCCTTTACCGCGCACACTGCGATCTACTGCGAGATAGTCGAGCAGCAAATACTTTTCGGTTTTGACAAAAAAGGCATAGACCAAAAGCTTATCATCCTCAAAAAGGCCGCGGGCAAAGTACCGACCCTCGGCGATACGGCGCTGTATGAGCTCAGGGGATTTTATTTCGCTTGGATGGAAGTCGTACTGCATATCGGTTACAAGAATCTTTAATATTTCATCTTTACTCAACAATCTGAATAGCATAGGGGTTCTCCTAACAAACAATAATTCATTCATATTTACACTATGTAAGGCTTTCCCACTGTCGGCGTATAAAGTGGAAGGTTTCCGGACCGCTGATTGTGGTAAAAAACACTTTAAGACGATTTTACCACAAATTTTTCTAAAAATGAACTAAATTAGCCTAATCGCCAATTGTATTATTATAAAGTTTCAGATATAATAATTCACTGTGGAAAAGCATTTTACGCGAATTCCAATCTCAATGAAAAATATAGAAAGGGATTGAACACACAATGATAAAGGAGCTCATTGACGTTGTTGCCGCAGAGGACCCAGAGGTTGCCGAGTCTATCAGTCAGGAGCTGACCAGGCTCAGAAACAATATCGAGCTTATTGCCTCCGAGAATGTTGTCAGCCCGGCTGTTCTCGCCGCGGCAGGAAGCGTGCTCACAAACAAATATGCTGAGGGTTATCCCGGTAAACGTTATTATGGCGGCTGCGAGTGCGTCGATGTTACCGAAAGCATAGCAATAGAGCGGGCAAAGCAGCTTTTTGGAGCCGGCTATGCCAATGTCCAGCCACACAGCGGCGCGCAGGCCAATTGCGCTGTTTACCTTGCCCTATGCAAATTGGGCGATACCGTCCTCGGTATGGATCTTGGCCATGGCGGACATCTTACTCATGGCAGCCCTGCAAACTTTTCCGGAAAAAACTATAAAATCGTCTCCTACGGTGTCAATCCCCAGACAGGCGTTATCGACTATGAAAAAGTGCGTGAGCTTGCCCTTACGCATAAGCCCCGCATGATTATTGCCGGAGCCTCCGCTTACCCCAGGGTCATCGATTTCAAGCGCTTCCGCGAGATTGCGGACGAGGTGGGAGCTTATCTGATGGTCGATATGGCGCATATTGCCGGACTTGTTGCCGGCGGACAGCATCCCAGCCCCGTGCCATATGCGCATGTTACGACCACAACGACGCACAAGACGCTGCGTGGGCCGCGCGGCGGTATGATTCTCACGAATGATCCCGAAATTGCAAAGAAAATAAACAGCGCCATTTTTCCAGGCAGCCAGGGTGGACCGCTGATGCATATCATCGCGGCAAAAGCTGTTGCCCTGGGTGAGGCGATGAAGCCCGAGTTTAAAACTTATGCGCAGCAGATCGTCAAAAACGCCGCGGCACTTTCCGACGGACTGACGAAGCGAGGCGTAAAGCTTGTCTCCGGCGGAACCGATAATCACCTCGTGCTGCTGGATCTGCGGGAAACAGGGATTTCCGGCAGAGAGCTTCAAAAACGACTTGAACAGGTCAATATTACGACAAACAAAAATAAGATTCCGGACGATCCCGCCAGCGCAACCGAAACCTCCGGATTGCGCCTCGGTTCTCCTGCCGTCACCACCAGAGGGTTCAAAGAGGCGGATATGGATGAAGTCGCGGCGCTCGTGGTGATGGCGATCCGTGAATTTGATACAAAACAAGATGAGATCCGCCGGAGAGCAATTGCCCTTTGCGAGAAATACCCGCTTTATAACGAATAAGAAACACTTAAAAACAAAGGGGGGGGAGACACCCCCTTTTGTTATCGGGGGGGAGGAGCATATGTACAGGCCTTTGGCGGATGAAATACGCCCGGAGAAACTTGAGGAAATGGTCGGGCAAAGGCATATCCTGGGCGAGAATGGCCTTTTAACACGCATAGTCAAAAGCGGAAATATTCCGAATATGATATTTTATGGCCCATCCGGTACGGGCAAAACCACCGCGGCCCGTATTATTGCGCGGCAGACAAACCGTACACTGCGCAAACTGAATGCCACTACCGCCGGTATCTCGGACATCAAACAGATTATAGACGAACTGGACACGCTCCTCGTCCCGGGCGGCGTATTGCTCTATCTCGATGAGATTCAGTACTTTAATAAGCGGCAGCAGCAATCGCTTTTGGAGTTTATTGAAAACGGCAAAATAACGCTCATTGCCTCAACGACGGAAAATCCCTATTTTTATATCTTTAACGCGATTCTCAGCCGCAGTACCGTGTTTGAATTTAAACAGATAACGCCGGAGGAAGCGGCTCCTGCTGTCCTGCGTGCGGTGTCGATTATGGAAAGCCGTGAGGGTATGAAGGCTGAGGTTGAACCGGGCATTGTGCCATATATCGCGCAGAGCTGCGGCGGCGATGTCCGCAAGGCGATCAATGCCATTGAGCTGTTGTTCTCAACGGCGCAAAGGAAAGAGAACAGAATTGTTCTTACCATGGACGATGCCAAGCAGCTTACCCAGCGCAGCGCCATGCGGTACGATCGCGACGGCGATCAGCACTATGACATTATCTCGGCGCTTCAAAAGTCTGTCAGGGGCTCGGATCCGGATGCCGCGCTCCACTACCTTGCACGGCTTTTGGAAGCGGGAGACCTCATTTCGCCATGCCGGCGGCTGCTTGTCATGGCAGCGGAGGATGTGGGGCTTGCCTATCCTCAGGCGATTCCCATCGTCAAAGCCTGTGTCGACAGCGCTATGCAGTTAGGTCTGCCGGAAGCGCGTATCCCGCTGGCGGATGCCGTGGTTTTGCTTGCAACGGCGCCAAAATCAAATTCTGCCTATGTTGCGATAAAGCGGGCAATGGCGGATGTACAGGCCGGCAAGGTAGGGTCTATTCCTCGGGAACTTCAAAACGTGCATGCGGACGGCGCGGGATTTGAACGGGAGCAGGGCTATAAATACGCCCATGATTACCCGAACCACTACGTCAAACAGCAATACCTGCCCGATTTGCTGAAAACCGTGACATACTATGAGTACGGCGACAACAAAAACGAGCAGGCTGCAAAGCACTATTGGGACACGATAAGATAGCCTAATTTCGCGAGCGGATGTCATTTGCGCCCGTGTTGCGCAGCACATCCCAAGCCTGTTGGAGCTGGCTTGACTTGACGCTTATCTGCATTTCGGTGGGGTTTCCATCTGGATATACGTCCTCACGGCTCTGAGGGCAGGTAATGCTTGCAGTCGGTATGCTGTTGTTTAAACCGAAGCATAAAGGATAGCTGATGCCGGGCTGAAGCTCCCCATTGTTTTTTTCTTTATTCGTATTCAGACTGACGAGATCAAAATCGATCCCTCCTCGGCGGAGCCGCATGAGCGCCAGATTCGCACTGTCGCGGTCATTGTAATTGGCGGTTATTTGTGCCATGTCGTTTACCCCCTATAAATAATATATCTATTTTTGAGTATACCCCGAGATTGGAGGATTATTTTTGGATATTCAGGTTGGTGATATTTTGAATATGAAAAAAGCACATCCCTGCGGTTCAACACGCTGGGAAGTGCTGAGAGTCGGCGCGGATTTCAAGCTGCGCTGCCTCGGCTGCGGGCGGGAAGTCATGGGTCCACGCGGAAAATATGAAAAAAACACAAAATCTGTGGAAAAAAAGTCATAGCTGAATGTGGCAGACAGCAGAGGGAGAAAAAGCCGGTGTGGTTAGTTCTAACCACACCGGCTTTTTCCCCAAGTAGTTCAGTGAGGGCTGGGCTGTTTCCATAAACTAGTTCTTAATGCTGTCGGCAAAAATTTTCCCCCAGTCGCCGAGTGACAGCGCATCACTGTCTG
>JBFWKZ010000020.1:0-24714 GCA_050252415.1 Oscillospiraceae bacterium
GTCTTCGGCTAACTTATAAATAAAATTACCCGACAGGTTCTCCTGCCGGGTAATTTTATTTTGTCTGATCAGGCCTGTTATGCACATCATTCTTAATAAACATCAGAATAAACGCCAGTATAAGCGGCAGGCAGGCAACGAGCACTGTCCTGTTGCCCAAACCGGAAGACAGATAGGCGCTTATAACCGCACCCAAAACAAATGCGCCGATAAGAGTATAGTACGTTTCGACGCCGTCGCCGCTTCGTCCGGTCACATGCCTGAAAATCAGTTCGGTACCGCTGCGGAGATTTCCTGTGCACATCGTCGTCATGCAGCCATAGCCCCGAAACTTTCGAAAGGTCTGGACCTGCACTGCGCTGGCGAAAGACACCAATATATTGGCAATCCAGTCGTGACGGCTTGAAATATGGGCTACTATAACCAAAACTATAAACTCGAGAAGCACCACCCACTGACGCCAGTGGAGGCCGGGCCGCGGGCTCAGGTGATATCTTAATGCCTCAGCTGCAAAAACGCCTGATGCAAATGCAAGCACGGGGAAGAAATAGTGCATAGCCTCGCTCACGTTCCCGCGCGCAATATTGAGGCCCAATAAGACAAGGTTTCCCGTTTCCGCCGTGGCAAAGACCTCGCCCCGGCAGAGAAAAGTATAGGCGTCGAGCATTCCTCCGGCGAGCGCCAATATCAGTCCCAGATACAGCGACTCCGACATGGCTTTTCGCTCTGTCATGATTCTCACTCCAAAAATCCATTAAAATGGACGCCACGGTTGTGGCGTCCATTTTTTCATCTAACCCTTATCAGGCCTTAGGACCTGCGTCCACAACCTCTTTGGGCATGTGGGTATATTTCTTAAAGTTCTCAACAAAGGACTTTGCAAGCTTCTTGGCAGTCTCTTCATAGGCGGCCTTATCGTCCCAAGTCTTAATGGGAACCATAATCTCGTCCGGAACATTTGGGCAGGTAGTCGGTACCGAAACACCAAAGATGGGATCGGTGGCGAACTCAGACTTCTCAAGCTCTCCGTTCAGAGCAGCGGTAATCATCGCGCGGGTATAAGAAAGCTTCATGCGCTTTCCGGTTCCGTTCCATCCGGTATTGACAAGATAGACATTGGCGCCGGACTTCTCAACCTTCTCGCTGAGCATCTGGGCATAGAGGGAGGGATCGAGGGGTAGGAACGGCTCGCCAAAGCAGGTGGAGAAAGTGGGCACGGGAGAGTTGATACCACGTTCGGTTCCGGCAAGCTTGGAGGTAAAGCCGGAGACAAAATAGTACATAGCCTGATTTTTATCCAGTTTGGAGATGGGGGGCAGTACGCCGTAGGCATCTGCTGTCAGGAAAATAACGGTTTTCGGCTGAGAACCGATACCTGGGATGGCGGAATTCGGGATATAGTCGACAGGATAGCCTACACGGGTGTTTTCTGTGATGCTGCCATCGCTGTAGTCGGGCTCGCGCGTCTCTTCATCAAGGACAATATTTTCAGCAAGAGAACCAAATTTTATGGCGTGGAAGATCTCAGGCTCGCTCTCCTCAGCCAGATTAATACACTTCGCATAGCAGCCACCCTCAAAGTTAAACAGAGAGTCATCGGCCCAGCCATGCTCGTCATCACCGATGAGCTTGCGGTTGGGGTCTGCGGAAAGCGTGGTCTTTCCGGTTCCGGACAGGCCGAAGAAAACGGCGGTGTCGCCATCTTTGCCGATGTTGGCGGAACAGTGCATGGGGAAAATGCCTTCTTTGGGCATGAGGTAGTTCATGACGGAGAAAATTGACTTTTTAATCTCACCGGCATACTGACTGCCGGCAATGAGCACAAGCTTTTTCTCATAGTCGACGAGTATGGCAGCCTCTGAATTGACACCGTCACGCTCGGGTATGCATTTAAAGATAGGTGCCGCAATTACGGTGAAATCGGGTGTGAAGCTCTCAAGCTCACTCGCATCGGGGCGGAGAAGCAGTTGGTGTATAAACAGATTCTCAGAGGCCAGATCATTAATGACACGAAATCCTTTTTTGTAAGCAGGATCCGCGCCGGCAAATCCGTCAAAGATAAATATTTCACGTCCCTGAAAATAAGCGATCATTTTCTCATAAATATTGTCAAACTTTTCCTGAGAGATAGGAACATTGACCTTACCCCAAGCAATCTCATCATGAACACCTGCGCTGTCGACAATAAATTTGTCATTGGGTGACCGGCCGGTGTACTTGCCGGTATTGACGTTCAGCGCACCGTTTGGCATCAGCACACCTTCGCCAAGGCGGAGCGCATGCTCAACCAGCTTTGCCGGACAGAGATTACGATAAACGGCGCTGGGATGGATGATGCCCAGCTTTTCGAGTCCATAGGTATTCATAGTTTTCCTCCTAAAAATACGTTTTTACTAGATAAACTTCTTGATAGTCCAAATTATAACAAACGATAAGTAAAAATTCTAGTCTAAATTTTAAATAAATAAAATTTTATATAAAAAAGACCGTAAAATGCTTAAAACCAGTAGGAAAATTACACTATTTGACCAAAATAGATTTTATACTTTATAAATAAGCCTTATACCATTTTCAAAGATATTCCAGAAAATTTGCAATCGAGTACTTTTGTTTTTTTCATTCATGCAATTGCAGAAATTGAAAACCCGTGCCATTTATTTTAAATTTCCCCGAGTAGCCATCATTCAAGCAGTCTGTTTGTCAGCCTCGCAAATTCCGGAATACCCAGCGCCTCACCGCGCACACGTGCATCGAGACCGCAGTCGCACACCGCTTTTTCAATACTCGCCTTATCCATGCCGTCAAGAACGGGCGACAGGGCATTGACCAGCGTTTTTCTCCGCTGGTTAAACGCCGCGCGAACGAGCCTGAAAAACAGTTTTACATCCTCAACCTCCACCGGGGGCGTTTCGCGCTTTTTAAGGCGTATCACACTGGATGTTACTTTAGGCTGTGGAATAAAACAGCCGGGAGAGACATCAAAGAGTATCTCCGGCTCGGTGTGCCATTGGGTATAAACTGAAAATGCGCCGTAATCGGCAGTACCCGGTTTTGCGCAGAGGCGGCGTGCCACTTCGCGCTGTATCATAACGGTGATATACGCAAAGCAGCCGCTCTCAATCAGCAGAGTCAATATGGGCGTCGTGATATTATACGGCAAATTCGCGCAGGCAACACAGCGCATTTTGGGGAAACGCAGTCCCATCATAGCGCAGACATCCTGCTTCATCGCGTCGCCAAAAAACACCTCAACATTATCATAGCCATCCATCGTCTCAGCGAGAACGGGCTCAAGCGCGCGGTCAAGCTCCAGGGACAGCACCTGTCCGGCATATTGTGCAAGCTGCTGCGTCAGGCATCCGATGCCGGGACCTATCTCCAGAACCGCCGTTTCTTTATCGGCCATACACTCGGCGGCGATCCGCTCAGGTACCCAGGCGGCTGTCAGAAAATTTTGCCCCATGGATTTTGAAAATCGGAATCCGTGGCGCTGAAGCAGTTCCCTTATCACCGAAATATTGGTAAGCGCCGTCATATCAGCACCTTTTCAAACGCTATGCGCACTTCGCCGTCCTCTTCTCCGCCTATGAGCTTAATTTCACCGCAGCGCACAAACCCGCACTTGCCAAGCAGCTTCTGCATCGGGATATTGCCCGGGTGTGTATCGATCCGAATGCTGCCGCGTCCCCAGCCGAGGCTGAGATCCTCCGCGAGTGCAAACATCTGCCGCGCAACTCCGCTACCGCGGCAGTCCGGTAAGACGGCAACACGGTGCACTGCCGTGTACGGCGCGTCCCCGGTCAGCCAGGCGCCGGCTATTTTCGCATATCCGGGATCCGGCTCCGTGACGATTGCCATGACGGAAACGAGCTTACCGTTCTCTTCGAAAACCCAGCAGTTGTCCTTTTTGATATCTTCCTCAAACGCTTCGCGGGAGGGATAACCCTTCTGCCACTGATTGATCCCCTGCAAGCACAAGAAGTCCCGCGCGGACGCAACGATAACCATAATCTGCGGTATATCCTCCATTATGCCCCGCCGATAGCCAAATAATCTCGGCTTCGGCGTGCGTTCGGCGCGAATCTCAGACAACAGCGCCATATTCTCTCTGGAACTGAGATCCAGCTTTTCAAACATATCATGACGTTTATCCATTGTCCGCTCAAAGCATTTTTTCCGCCGCCAGCGGCGAACATTTTCGTGGTTTCCGGACAGAAGTATCTCCGGTACCGCTTTCCCCTCCCAGACCTCCGGCCTTGTATACTGCGGATATTCCAAAAGCCCGTTCCAGTGGCTCTCACCGGTAAAGCATTCTTCATCGGCAAGAACGCCTGGAACCATGCGGCAGACAGAATCCGCCACAGCCATAGCCGCGATCTCTCCGCCGGTGAGCACAAAATCGCCGAGCGAAATTTCCTCATCGACGCAGGCCTCGATAAAGCGCTCGTCAACGCCCTCATAATGACCGCATACCAGGACAAGGTGGTCATAATCGCGGACAAGGCGCTTTGCCGTCTCCTGATTATAGGGCTTTCCCTGCGGAGACATATAGATGACCCTGCGGCGCCTGTCCCCGGCGTCAGCTTTGATATGGTCTAGACATGCCTTCAGTGGCTGCGCCATCATGACGCAGCCCCAGCCTCCGCCATAGGGATAATCGTCCACCTGGCCCTGTTTATTATCGGTGAAATCCCTTATCTGTACGGCGTTTATCTCAATAATCCCTTTTTTAGCCGCCCTGCCAATGATGCTCTCACCCAACACGCGAGCTATCGAGTCGGGAAATAAGGTCATGATATCTATCCGCATAAAAATGGTCATTCCTTTTGATTCAACTTTGGGCGCAAAACAATCATGGAAAGTCTGGGTATTTTGTGCCGTATCCGCGGTTCCATAGGGCGGAACCATATGACATCTGTCATAATTTTTATTTTAAAGAAATTAAACTAAGGCTTTTTTGATTAATCAAAAAAGCCTTAAAGCCCCTCGATCATATTGACGGTAATTGTGCCGTTTTCAACATCCGTGTTCAGGATAAACGCCGGCACCGCGGGAATCAGTATCTCCCGTTCACCGCGCACCACATAGACGGCAGAGCCCGGTAAATCCAGGACCTCTTTGAGATTACCTATTTTTTTGCCGTTCTGATCGAAAACGTCCGCGCCAATGATGTCCTGAATGAAAAAATTACCCTCGGGCAGATTTGCGTCAAACCGGTCCATAAATACCGTCTTTCCCTTTAAACGCATAGCGGCGTTAATGTCGCAGACGCCATCAAGCTCTGCGATGACAGCGCCTTTATGAACGCGGTTTTTCTTAACATGTACCGCCTCGCCGTCAATATAGAGGCAGTCAAGATTCTGGAAGAATTCCGGCGAGTCTGTCCAGGGCTGAATCTTGACCTCACCGTGCACGCCGTGGGTATTTACGATCCTGCCCGCCTCTAAAAACTTTTTTTTCTCAGTCATACCAGCGAAATACCTCCCGGTATAAAAATACCCCGAGGGCAGCGCATAAGGGCCGCTGGCTCGGGGACGGGGCAAAAGCCCTGCGCCGGGGAGAGAAACTCCCCCGGAGTTTTGTGTGTTTCACAATCCAACAGAGGCAAGCGCCAAGCAGTCGGGCAGGCACACGTCTAGTCCATTATTTCAACGGATACTTTTTGGCCCTTCCGCTGGGCGACAGCCTTCATAAGGATACGGATTTCTTTTACAATCCTTCCCTGGCGGCCGATGACCTTGCCCATATCACCGTCGGCAACCCGTACTTCAAATACGGTTTCCGAATCGGCCTCGCGCTCGGTCACAGACACCTGGTCAGGGTTGTCCACCAGGTTCTGTACGATGTAGGTCAAGAGTTCTTTCATGCCGATTGCTTCTCCTTAAATGGCCTCAGCCTTTTTGAGCACTGCCTTTGCGGTCTCTGTGGGCTGAGCTCCATTCGAGATCCAATACTTGGCGCGCTCGGCATCCACCTTGATCGCGTTGTCGGCGAGGGGATCGAAAGTGCCTATCTCCTCGATAAATCTACCGTCACGGGCGGTACGGGAATCGGCTACTACGATTCTGTAATAGGGATTCTTCTTTGCGCCCATTCTGCGCAGTCTGATTTTGACCATATATATTCACCTCCACTTTTATTTCTCAGGTTATAGCAAAGCCTATAGGCTAAACCTTCGTTAAAATCCGAAAAGGCCTTTGTTTCCGCGCGCAAAGCGTTTCATTTTCTTGCCGCCGGACATCTGCTTCATCATCGTCTGCGCCATCTCAAATTGTTTCAGGAGACGGTTTATCTCAACCACCGACGTTCCGCTGCCGGACGCTATGCGCTTTTTCCGGCTGCTGTTCAAAACAGAGGGATTTTCCTGCTCATATTTCGTCATGGAGAGGAGGATTGCCTCCGTATGAGAGAGAGCCCTTTCATCGACCTGAGCGCCCTGAAGCGCCTTGACGTCCACTCCCGGGAGCATCCCCGCGAGATCCTGGATCGAGCCCATGGACTTCATTGAAACCAGCTGATCATAATAATCACTGAGCGTAAACTTGTTTTTCTTTATCTTCTCGGCAAGCTCGAAAGCCTTTTTTTCATCAAAATTCTGTTCGGCCTTCTCTATGAGCGTCAAAACATCGCCCATACCGAGTATACGAGACGCCATACGGTCGGGATGAAAAACTTCAATAGCGTCGAGTTTTTCGCCTATGCCGGCGTATTTGACCGGCTTTCCGGTAACCGCCTTGACCGAGAGCGCGGCGCCGCCCCTGGCATCGCCGTCGAGCTTTGTCAGCATAATACCGTCTATCCCGAGCGCCTGATCGAAAGCGGTGGCCGCATTGACGGCGTCCTGGCCGGTCATGGCGTCAACGACCAGCATAATCTCCGCCGGGTCAACCGCAGCTTTAATTGCTCTCAGCTCATCCATAAGCACCTCATCCACATGGAGCCGGCCAGCCGTGTCAAGAAATACCATATCGTTGCCGTGGCTCTTTGCATGCTCGACGGCCGCCCTTGCAATATCCACCGGATTTGTCTGCCCCATCTGGAAAACCGGAATGTCGAGCTGTGCGCCGACGGTTTCTAGCTGCTTGATCGCCGCCGGGCGATAAATATCGCACGCGGCGAGAAGTGGGCGTTTCCCGCTTTTGCTCATCAGGGCGGCAAGTTTAGCACCGTTTGTGGTTTTGCCGGCGCCCTGCAGCCCCACCAGCATGACGACGCTGGGAGATTGGGAAGAAATATTTATCTTTGTGCTCTCGCTGCCCATCAGGGCACAGAGCTCCTCATTGACGATTTTGATAACCATCTGCGCGGGGGTCAGGCTCTCGAGCACCTCGGTCCCGACGGCGCGCTCACTGACGCTTTTCACAAAGTCGCGTACGACTTTATAACTGACATCCGCCTCAAGAAGCGCAATGCGCACCTCACGCATGGCCTCTTTGATATCTGCCTCGGAGAGCCGCCCCTTGCCGCGGAGCCGCTTGAATGTGGCGTTAAGTTTTTCGGATAAGGACTCAAATGCCATATCTTATCTCCTAGTTTTTTAAGCTCTGCAGTCTGTCGAGCACCTCGGTGGCAAGCTCTGCGCATTCCCCTTCGGAGAGTTCACGTATTTTCAAAACGCGTGCTTCAATTAACGAGACCTCCAGGCGCAGCTGCTCAAACCTGCGGATAAGGCCCGTTTTTTCCTCGGTTTCGCCGAGGATCTTATCGGCACGGCGTATAATATCCCACACGCCCTGCCGTGAGATACCGGACTGTTCCGCAATCTCGCTCAGGGAAAAATCTTCGTTATAATGCAGGTCATAATAATCACGCTGCTTTTCCGTCAGTAATTCTCCATAAAAGTCGAAAAGCATAGAGCGGCGGAGCGTATTGTCGTCCATTGTGCCCACCTCCGAGTGTGAAAGGAAACTACTTTACAAGTAATGATTATACGCTCGCCGTAAGTGCCTGTCAAGTATTTTTTCTTGAAGGCACAAGAAGTATATTCTCCCAAAAACAGGGGAAAAATCATTTGTACTATGTTTCGGAGGCAAACGCATGGAAAAAGACATTTATATTGAAAAGCAGCATCTTGAGAAATTCGGCGAAAATGCAGCCCGAAACTTAGCCCTTAAGGGTACCATCCGCGGTGCCAAAATTTCCGGCGATATCAGGCAGTCGCTTTCTCTGCTGCACAGGCTGGAAGACAGTCTTACTTCACCCTCTGCCGGAAGCTTTTCACAGTGGCTGAGTGACAACTGGTATCTTGCACGCCGCGAAGGCCTTTCTGCTGCGGAAGCTTTTCGCCATGCAAAAAGCCTGATGAGTACTGGAAAAGATTCGCTTATTCTTGAGGCGGCACAAGCGCTGTTACGTTCGGGCGACGGAGAGGTGACGGCCTGCCGCCTCAGCATTTACCTGAAAGGTTTTCAGAAAAAACGGCCGCTTCCCCGCCAGGAACTCTATCTTTTTGCTCCCGCTCTGAAAGCGTCAATCATCAGGGCGCTCTGTCTTGCCGAAACAGAGGAGGTCTCCGGTGAAAAGGCTGCCCGCCTTTTCACAAGCCTTCGCTGGCTCAGCAGCGCAGATCTCTGCGAACTTATGGAGGCTCTTGATCTCACCGAGAGCGCCCTTATGCAGGACCCGGCCGGGATTTACCCGGGAATGTCGCCGCGGACTAGGGACAGCTACCGCCGTCGCGTTGCACAGCTTGCTGCAAAGCAGGGCCTGCCCGAGCATATTCTCGCCCGGCGCATACTGCGTCAGGCAGGTGCGGAGCAGGGGGGAAAAAGGCACGTCGGTTTCCGTCTCTTTGACAAAAAACATCCGAGCGGTTTAGGTTACATCGCGGCAAACGTGCTGATCAGTCTGTTTTTCACCCTGTTATGTGCATTTGCCCTCGGCCTTTTTGCCGCCGCGCTATTGCTTCTTCCCATTTCAGGTGCGGTCAAAGCGGCCGTTGACGCTCTTCTGCTCCGCTGTCTTCCGGTCAGCTATGTTCCGCGTATGGAACTGAAAAGCGGCGTACCCGACGAGGGCAAAACGCTTTGTGTGATATCCGCCCTTCTGACCGACGCCGAGTGCGGCCGGTCGCTCGCCGGCCGGCTTGAGGAATTTCATCTCTGTAACCGTGATGCCGGAAAAAATCTGCTCTTCGGCATACTCGCCGATCTGCCCGAGTCGATCGAAAAAGACATACCCGGATCACGTGATTGGCTGGCAAGCGCCGAAACGGCGATTGAGGACTTAAACCGTAAATATTCCGGCGGTTTTATGCTTCTTACCCGCCCAAGAGTCCTGCACGAGGGAAAATACATGGGGTATGAGCGCAAACGCGGGGCGGTACTTGAGCTTGCACGCCTGCTGGCGGGCGAGGGCTCGCGGATATACTGCCGTGCCGGCGATCTCTCGGAACTCTACGGAACAAAATACATTCTCACTCTGGACAGCGACACGCGCCTCACTCCGGGCAGTGCCCGGGAACTTATCGGCGCAATGCTCCACCCGCTGAATCATCCGGTAATCGACAGTAACCGACATGTCGTCGTTTCCGGTCACGGTATCCTTCAGCCGCGTATGTCCACCTCACTGCGCTCGGCGACGAAAACGCCGTTTTCGCGTCTCTTTGCAGGTCAGGGCGGCACTGACCCATACAGCAACGGCAGCGGCGAGGTCTACATGGACCTCACAGGGACCTCGGGTTTTTCCGGCAAGGGAATCATCGATGCCGCAGCATTTTTGAATTGTGCCGGGTGCCTTCCCGACAATCGCATCCTGTCACATGACGCTTTGGAGGGAGCTTGCCTGCGCTGCGGATATATGAGCGACGTTGAACTGACGGATTCCTATCCGGGAGGCGTTTTGAGCTTTTACCGGCGCGCTCACCGCTGGATACGCGGCGACTGGCAAAACTCGCCCTGGCTTTTCAGGCTAGGCCAAGGCTTCTCCGACCTCGACCGCTGGCGTATATTTGACAGCCTGCGCCGCAGCTTTGTCCCTGTAGGCGAGATTTTAGCGCTGCTCTATGGTTTTATTACGGATAAAACCGCCGTTGCGCTCATCGCGCTGGGCTGCTGCCTCATCAATCTTATCATTACCGCCGTCCACTCGGTCATCCGCCGTCCGGAGACGGGCGAGCGCTATCACAGCGCGGTGATCAGCGGTCTGCCGGGTGTTTTATGCCAGAGCATGGTATCGCTCATGCTGCTGCCCTTCGAGGCATGGGTATCTCTCTCCGCAGCCGTCACGGCAATGTGGCGCATGACCGTCACGCGGCGCGGCCTCCTGGAATGGCAGACCGCAGCTCAGAGCAATGGGCCGTCCGGCATTCTTACCCACTATGCCGCCATGGTGCCCGCTGCACTCCTCGGCGCAGTCTGTCTGCTGTTTTCCCGGTCGATTATCGGCCTTTCCGCCGGGATCGTATGGCTTATCTCTCCCCTTTTTGCTTTTATTCTGAGCCGGACGATCAGCAGCCGAAACCATCATTTAAGTCACCGCGACCGCTGTTATCTGTTGGCCAGAGCGAGAGAGATGTGGGACTTTTTCAATGACTTTACCACTGATGAAGATAATTATCTGCCGCCGGATAACTGGCAGGACAGCCCACCGCTGGGCCTTGCGCATCGTACTTCGCCGACAAACATTGGGCTTGGGCTTGTCAGTATGCTCTCGGCAGCGGACCTCGGCATTATAGAGCCGGATATCGCGGCCGAAAAAATCAATAAAACCTTATCCACGGTCGAGGCCCTGCCAAAATGGAATGGGCACCTCTATAATTGGTATAATACGGTAAAGCTGGAAGCGCTGTCGCCGCGGTATGTCTCAACGGTAGACAGCGGCAATCTCTGCGCCTGCCTGATTGCACTTTCCGCCGGGCTGCGCGAATACGGTTTTTCAGAACTGGCGGCACGTGCCGACGCCATAGCCGCAGGCATGAGCTTTGCGCCGATGTTCGACCGTGAAAAGCAGTTCCTGCGCATAGGCCTGGATATCGACTGTGAAAACACGCCCCCCTGCTATTATGACCTGCTTGCCGGTGAAGCCCGCCTCACCGCCTTTCTCGCCGTCTCACGCGGCGACGTGCCAAAAAAGCTGTGGGAACGGATGGGGCGCGCGCTCGTCTCCAAGGGCCGGCGCCGCGGAATGGCTTCCTGGACAGGAACCATGTTCGAATATCTCATGCCGGAATTGCTTTTGCCCGTCACCTATTCCTCTCTCCTGTATGAGACCCACCATTTCTGCCTCTATGTTCAAAAGCACCGCACAGGCAGGCTTCCTTGGGGAATCTCCGAGAGCGCGTACAGCGCTCTTGATCCCAGCCTCAGCTACCGTTATAAAGCCCACGGCTGTCAGGCTCTGGCATTAAAGCCGGGTATGGACTCAGAACTTGTCGTCTCGCCTTACAGCAGTTTTCTCGCATTGGCAATCGACCCGCAGGGTGCGGTGAAAAATATGCAGAAAATCGAGGAATACGGCATGCTCGGCAAATACGGCTTCTGGGAGGCGCTGGATTTCACACCGAGCCGAATGCGTACAAAAGAGCCGGAACTGGTAAAGTGCATTATGGCACATCATCTTGGGATGAGTCTTATTGCCATCGCCAACTGTATCCAAAACGGTGTATGGCAGCGCCGTTTCATGCAAGACCGGGCTATGAGTGCCCACAGTTGCCTGCTCGAGGAAAAGATTCCGGTAAACGCTCCGTTGCTGCGCCGTTACGAAGGGTCGGCAGAGCGTCTCTCCCGGCCGGACAGGATCCGGGATATGTGGGAGGCAAGCGGCGAGGTAAAGAGCGCCGATGACCTCTGCTGTAACGTGCTGACAAACGGCACATATAGCGTTATGTCAACTTCTACCGGCTATTACGCCTCACGCTGCGGCGATATTCTGATGTATGCACCGCCGACGGGAAAATACAGCCGCTCACGCGGCATAGACTTCTTTGCCGTCATCGACGGTAAAACCTATTGCCTTTTTCCGGAGGGTGAAGGCCATTTCGGATTTGCACATGACCAGCGCTCCAGCAGCGTGCAGTGCCATCGCGGCAAGCTCAGCAGCGAGGTCAAAACCATGCTGTGCTCCGACTGCAGCGCCGAACTGCGCGTCGTCAGCCTGACTGTGAGCGATGAGGGGAAGTTTGAGACGGAGCTTATCGCGGCCATGCGTCCGGTTCTTGCTTTTGAAAACGATTATATCAATCATCCCGCCTTTTTCGGCCTCGGTTTGCAGGCCAAGCCCGTCCCCGGAGGGACCATTATTCGCAGATTACAGCGCAATAAGCTTGATCCGTGCTGGCTCTGCATAAAATCCGACCGCGAGCTTACGATGGATTTTTCTGAAAATTCGATGTCCTGCCGGCCGGAAGCGAAAAAACAGAGCGCTGGCTGGCTCATACGCCCGCATCTCAGGCTCTCCGGGACCGTCGCGCTGACGGGAGGGCAAACCGTCGAGATCCGTATCGCGCTTGGATTTGGCGCCACCGAGGAAAAGGCGGCCGCGTGTGCCGACCGTGCGCTCTCTCTTCAGGAGCACGACGCCGCCGCTCTGCCGGAGCTCTCCTCAGCTCTGCTCGGCATGGCCAGGGATGAAGTGGACAATGCCGTTGCGCTTCTGCCGCACATTGCCTTCCCTCATGCGAAAAACGCGGATAAGTTAAATAGCGGTGAAGGCCGCCACGGTCTGTGGGGATTCGGCATATCCGGAGACTATCCTCTGGTCCTCTTCAATGCGGAGGGCGCCAATTCCGATCACATCACGGAATCGGTCGTCAGGCGCTGCACCTATCTGCAAAGCTGCTCTGTTCCCCTGGACCTCGCCGTCATTGTAAACGACGCCGGCGACTACCATCGCAAAAACGCGGGAAAGATCGGCAGTATTCTCGCCAAATATGGACTGGAGGCACGTCTTGGCGCGCGCTGCGGCGTCCACATCATCGACAGTATCAAAGACTTGACGCCGCTCGTCGCCTCTGCAAGCCTCATTCTTGACCAGAGCGGCGAGATCATCCGCGACGATGTCTCGAAAGTTGACGACAATTTCTTTATATCGTCCCCTTTCCCGGCCTATGCCACCAACAATCTGCCGAATGTCAAATACCTGGCGGAGGGCGGGATAGCGTTTTATATCAATCATTCTTTCCCTCCGCGCGCATGGACGAATATTCTTACGAACGGACATTTCGGCTACTTGGCCTCCGACTGCGGGACGGGTTTTATGTGGATGGAAAACGCCCGCGAGTGTCCCGTGACACCATGGCTGAACGACCCGGCTGCAACATACGGCTACGAGAGCCTTGAACTTGAGCTGTCCGGGATCTCGCGCAGTCTTTTTGCCGATGAAAACGGAGAGACACGCGTCAGATATTTTCCGGGCTATGCCGAATGGGAGAGCATTTTCCCAACCTGCCGTGTGAAAATGACGGCTTTTATTCCCCCGGAGACCGATGCCAGAGTGCTGATTATCACATCGGAAAATGAGGCGACACTGCACTGGCGTGCTTCTCTGTCTCTCTCCGGCAGCAAAGCGGACAGCCCCTATGTCATTTCAGATTATGCAAACCACACCTTTTCCGCGTGCAATGCGAGGGCCGAAGAACCGTTTAACTTTTACGCGCTTGCCAGCCGTACGCCGCAGGGATATACCTGCGACCTCGGTTCGGCCGTACGCCATAATTATGATTCCCGCTCAGGAGCCGGGCTTGATCCCTGCTTTGCGGCAAAGTTCTCCGTTATCGGCACGCTTGTTCTCGTCTGCGGCTGTGACGACCCCGAAAAACTCCGCTGTCTCGCCAATCCCGAAACAGCTCGCGCGGAGCTGAATCACACCGGCGAGCTGTGGCAAAAGCGCGCTTCCCGTCTCAGAATCAAGACCCCCTATCCCGAACTCGACAGGGCGGTAAGCACATGGCTGCATTACCAGGCGCTCGCCTGCCGTGTCATGGGACGTACCTCGATCTACCAGAGCGGCGGCGCGGTTGGTTTCCGCGATCAGCTTCAGGATGTTACGGCGCTCATTGCAACCCAGCCCGAGTTGTGCAGGAAGCATATTCTCGCCTCCTGTGCCCATCAGTATGAAGAAGGCGACGTACAGCACTGGTGGCACCCCTCTCCAAAAGGCGACAGGGGCGTGCGCACACACTGCAGCGACGACCTGCTATGGCTGCCGTGGGCGGTATGCGAATACGTCGAAAAAACCGGTGACCACAGCATTTTGGAGGAGAAAACGCCTTACCTCAGCTCGCCCGTTTTGGGCGAAGGTGAGGAGGACAGATATGAGCAGTCGCCTGCTTCCGATTTGGCCGAGACTGTCGCGGCACACTGTGGGAAGGCGCTTGACCTCATATCGGCGCGCGGCACCGGACCGCACGGACTGCTGAAAATCGGCAGCGGCGACTGGAATGACGGTTTTAATAAAATTGACGGTGAAAGCGTATGGCTGACCTGGTTTTTTGCCCACACGGCGGGACGATTTTCCCACCTGACCGGCGGGGAAAAATACCGCATCGCGGCAGATCACGCCGCCGCCGCGGCCGACAACGCCTGGGACGGCGACCATTGGCTGAGAGGGTATTTTGGAAGCGGGGAACCCCTCGGCGCAAACGCCAGCGTCTGCTGTAAAATCGACTCGATCGCCCAGAGTTTCGCATCGCTCGTCGAGGGCGTTTCCCCATCACGTCTTGACACGGCGCTGACCTCCGCGCTGGAGAAGCTGCACGAGGGCAAAATTATCAAGCTCTTCACTCCGGCGTTTGAGGATTTTTCACCCGATCCGGGCTATATTCAAAGCTATGGCCCCGGTTTTCGCGAGAACGGCGGTCAATATACCCATGGCGCGGTCTGGCTCGCTATGGCGTGCCTCAAAGCCGGAAAACGCGCTGAGGGACTAAAGCTGCTGCTCGATATGCTGCCGGAAAATCATGAAAGCCTGACTTATGGCGGCGAACCGTTTGTTCTCCCTGCCGACGTCAGCTCCAATACCGACCACTTCGGCGAGGCGGGCTGGACCTGGTATACCGGCTCTGCCGGGTGGTATCTGCGAATTGCAACAGAAGAACTTTTAGGTATCGTTCCGGAAAACGGCAGACTTTGCATCTATCCGAAAACCACTCCCGGTCTTGAGTGTTTTTCCTTTATCTGGCGGTCCTCCGACGGAGAGGAATATTCCGTCTGTGTGGAAAAGGGAAATATTACCGTAAATGGGGCGCCGTATCATGGAAAAGGCTTGCCCTTATAAGGAAAATTGTGCTAATATAAGTATAAATCATTTAATCCGCCACAACCATTTCACACTTCAACAGCAATGGCGTTTTAAGCATGATCTCACTATCTTACTATTGTATTAATAGTATTTTTGCATTGGGGGTTTGCCCATGAAAGTCACAAGAAACGAAATCGCACCGCTGGTGTATCTCACCTGTCTGACAACCGACAAATTCAAAACCGGTTTTCTCAGCCTCAACCTGCTGGATCAGCTCAGTCGCGAAAATGCATCTAAGAACGCGCTCGTTCCCTCCGTCCTGCTGCGCGGCAGCTCCCGTCACCCGGATATGGAGAGCATTTCCTCCGCGCTGGACGAGTTATACGGCGCGCGGCTCGAGCCATCGATCGGCAAAAAAGGTGAAGTGCAGACGATTGGATTTATCTCCACCTTCATCGACGACGCCCTGGCCCCAAACGGCGAGGCAATTCTTGAAAACGTCGCCGGGCTCATGTGTGAAGTTCTTTTGAACCCAAACACACGCGGCGGCCTGCTGCTGCCCGCTTATGTCGACAGCGAGCGCGAAAAACTGCTCGACCGTATCCGCGGCATCGTCAATGACAAGCGCGGCTATTCGCTGTACCGCCTCAAAGAGCTCATGTGCTATGGCGAGGACTATGCGGTCGACCGCCTGGGTACGGAAGCCGAGGCCGAAAGCATTGGCTATCAAAAACTGACGCGCCGGTATCGCGAGCTGCTTACAGACGCTCCCATTGAAATTCTCTACTGCGGTACGATGCCGCCCGAAAGAGTCGAGGGAATATTTAATAGTCTGCTTGAAACGCTGCCACGCAGCGACACGCAGCCCGACATTGGGACCGAAGTGCGCTTAAACTCCGTTGATGAAACACCCCGTTATTATACGGATGCACTGGATGTGACCCAGGGCAAGCTGGCCATCGGCTTCAGACTCGGCGAGTATTTTGACGAGTCGCATATCCCGGCCATACAAGTATTTAATGCGCTTTATGGCGGCAGCGTAAATTCAAAGCTTTTTATGAACGTGCGTGAAAAGCTTTCGCTCTGTTATTTTGCCAGCTCCGGCGTCGATTACCAGAAAGGCATCATGTTGGTATCCTCCGGCATTGAATTTTCACAATATGAAAGGGCCCTCAGTGAAATTTTTGCCCAGCTTGACGCTGTGAAGGCCGGCAGCTTTACAGAGGACGAACTGACGGCGGCAAAGAAATCCGTCTCCAGCGACCTGCGCGCCATGATGGACAGTCCCGGCGCGCTCGTCGACTTCTGGCTTGGGCAAAACATCCGCGGTCTTGACTATGGTCCGGATGAGCTGGCGCTTCTGGCCGAATCCGTAACGGCAGAATCGGTCGCGGCGGCGGCAAATAGTACCGAATGCGACGCCGTATACTTCCTCAAGGGAATTGAAAAGGAGGAGAGCAATGGAAGCGACAAAATATGAAAATATTGGTGAAACGCTGTATACCGAGACCCTCCGCAACGGTCTGACCATCCAGGTGCTCCCGAAGCCGGGCTTCAACAAGAGCTATGCCGTTTTTGCCACAAATTACGGCGGAGCCGACCGCCGTTTCCGCATTGAGGGAAAATGGATAGATACGCCGGCCGGCGTTGCGCATTTTCTCGAACACAAGATGTTCGATACTCCGGACGGCGGCAATGCCCTTGCCGTCTTATCGGCCAACGGCGCAAGCCCAAACGCTTTTACCAGTTCCGGCATGACGGCGTATTATTTTGAGAGCACACAGGAATTTCAGGAAAATCTCAAAACGCTCCTCAACTTTGTCTCCGTCCCCTATTTTACAGAGGAAAGCGTTGCCAAGGAACAAGGTATCATCGGTCAGGAAATACGCATGATCGAGGACAATCCCGGTTTTGTTGTCTATACCAATGCGATGAAATGCATGTTTGCACACAACCCGATTAAAGATTCTGTTGCCGGAAGCACGGAGAGCATAGCCGAGATAACCGCCGAAACCCTCTATCACTGCCACAAAGTCTTCTATAACCCCTCAAATATGACGCTTGCCGTTGTGGGCGACGTCGACCCGGAGGCCGTTGTAAAGCTTGCGCGTGAAACCCTGCCCGCAGAACCGGGCGAGCTGCCCGCCAGAGACTACGGCGAATCGGAGTCCGATACGCCGCATAAAAGCGCTGTAACCGTTGAAATGGAGGTCTCAGCACCGCAGTTTATCATCGGCTCACGGTTTATGCCCGCGCCTAACGGCGCCCCACGTCAACGCCAGCAGCTCGTCGGTGAGCTTTCCCTGCGCTGCCTTATGGGCAGATCGTCTCCGCTTTATTCCGCACTTTATGGTGAAGGACTTTTAAATCAGGATTTCTCCGCAGAACTGGATTACAGCGCAGGCTGCGCCGTCTTTTTGGGCGGCGGTGAGAGCGCCGATCCCGACGCCGTACTTGACCGGCTCAAATCCGCAGTTATGGCCATCGGTAAAGACGGCATGGACAAGGCGGAGTTTGAACGCAACAAAAGGGCATTTTACGGCGCAAAGCTGCGTATGCTTGACTCATTCGAGGCGATGTGCGTCCAGCTTGTTGAAAATCGTTTTGCCGGCTGCGTGCTACCGGAAATGTACGCCGTCATAAACGACCTTACGCTCAGTGAAATCTGTGCATTCATAACGACCGCGCTCGCCCCCGAGAAGCTTGTGCTGTCTGTCGTCAGTCCTAAAAGCGGCGCAAAAAACTGAAAGGAACACCTTAAATGTCTAAACCCATAATCAGCTTCCCCATGTTTGGGGAAAATTTCAGCATCGATCCGCCGAACTCGTTCAATCTGTTTGGTCTGCCCATTTATTGGTACGGCGTTATCATCGCCGCCGGTTTTGTTGTCGCCGTCTGCTACTGCATCTGGCGGAGCGGCGACTTCGGCTTAAATGCCGACAATATTCTGGACATGCTCATCATTGCGACCCCCATGGCAGTGGTCGGCGCACGGCTGTACTATGTCGTTTTCAACTTCTCCCTGTATCAGGATGATATCATAGGTATTTTCCGTATACGCGACGGCGGTCTTGCCATCTATGGCGGCATAATTGCCGCCATAATCGGACTCTTTATTGCGGCACGATACCGAAAATTTTCCCCCTTCGCCATGTTGGATCTCGGGGCTTTTGGTCTGCTTATCGGCCAAAGTATCGGCCGATGGGGTAATTTTATGAATCGTGAGGCCTATGGAACCGAGACCGATGTCTTCTGCCGTATGGGCCTTACGAATCCCGTCACCGGCATCACAACATACGTCCATCCCACTTTTCTCTATGAATCGCTCTGGAATTGTCTTGGCTTTGTTCTCCTGCACATATATTCTAAAAGACATGAACGTAAATTCGACGGTCAAATTTTTCTTATGTATGTCGCCTGGTATGGCTTTGGCCGCATGTTCATAGAGGGCCTGCGGACCGACAGTCTTTATCTGGTCGGGAATATCCGTGTATCCCAAGTGCTCGCTCTGGTATCGTTCCTGGCGGCGGTCAGCGCTCTTATCGTCCTGATCCGCAGGCCTTATAATCCCCAATATCTCTGGAAAAACAGAAAATAATGGATTAATGCACAGCTCATAAAATTATTGTGTCGCATTTGAAAATTTTCTATTAATTAGGTAGACAAACATCAGTCTGAGAGTTAATATAAGCCCAAGAATATCATTTCATACCATTAAGGAGGTACAAAAATGTTTGACTTTAATAACTTAAAAAGTAAGGTAATGGACTCCATCAACAAGGCAGCGGACACCACCAGGGATTTTGCCGATAAAGCCACCGACAAGGCAAAGGACGTAAGCCGCATTGCAAAGCTCTCTTTAGAAATAAACAGTGAAAAAGACGTGATCCGCAAAGCTTATTCCGAAATTGGAAAGCTTTATTATGAGACCCACAAAGATGATCCGGAGGGCTTTTTCATTCAGCTCTGCGACGAAGTAACACTCGCCATGGAGAATATTACCGCAAAGGAAGCCGAGATAGCCGAGCTGAAAAGCAACAATTCTACGGACGATGACAACAGCATTGTCGTCGAATTTGAAGAGGTTGTCAGCGAGGACGAGCATGATGGCTGCTGTGAGAAGGAGGACGACGCTTGTTGCTGCAATAAGAAAGACGACGCCGGCTGCTCTGACGAAAGCTCCGCAGCTCCGGGAGACAGCACCGCTTCAGAGGATGATTCTGAGGGTGGCGACTCCGAAATCAAATAGACTAAAAAGTCTATTACATTGTTAATAATCACAAAAAGAGTCGATGTTTACAAAACATCGACTCTTTTTTTGGACGTTTTTAAGCCAAAATCGTTGTGGTAATTTACAAATAGTTATGCTATTATTGTAACATATTATAATAACGCGGAAGGTGATAACCTTTGAATATACCAATGGAAATACTCTTGGATTATATGGCCTATCTCAATCCTGAAATACATTTGGACAGCCGTGACATGTGGATCGATGGAATCAAACTCATGCCGGATGATCATCGGTTGGATAAAGGCTTTCTCTATTTTTCCCATCCGGATCCCGTAACTCTCCCTCCCGGGCATCCGCCGGTCGTCTATATCTGCTCTCAAAACGAAAAAATACAGGTTCCGCTTGATAATTGTATTATCCTTCATACGGATATGCCTCTATCCGTCGTGTTTAATGAACTGCTGGGCACCCAGAATCTCGTTCGTTCCTGGGTGCACGAGGTGGAACTCTCCATAAGCCGCCGCGAAGGGGTACAGCGGCTTATGGACATCAGCGGGAGAGTATTCGGCAATCCTATCGCCGTCATGTCCTCCGCCTTCAAAACCATTGCCGCTACATGGGAATTTGAAACCAGCGACCCCATTTTCTGGGAGCTTCTGGAGCTCGGCTACCTGACAAATGACAGCTACCGCAAGCTCAAGGAACGCGGCTACCTCGACACCAAAACACTCGACGGTAAAACCCACACCTTTGAGGCAGACGATTTAAACTCGCACCCGAGCACCATCACATCCATAAATCAGAACGGTACGACCGGCTTTATTGTGCTGATGCTTTGCAGTAACACGCCAATCTCGCCGGGTATCATGCAAATTTACGATTATTTTATTGAAAAACTGCGTGATTATCTCCAGCCCACCACTTCCTCCGGAGATTATATGCGCAATCAGTTTGATTATTTCGCCATTGATATTATTGAAGGGCGCATAACCTCCCAACGCGACATTATTGAACGCAGCCTTGTCTATCCGCCGGCCTTTCAAAATGAGCACTTCACCGTCCTCATCACGCATGAGAGCAGTACGACGCTTTATCTTGAACACGCCCTGCAAAACCTGGCCACACTATTTCCAAATGTGCGTATGATACTTCACAACAAGAATATCCTCATGTACCCGAAGAACAGTTCCAAGTCTGAAAAAAATGATGAATATTTTGACACGCTTGACAAATATCTTCAGGTTAACCGCGCTTATGCCGGCGTCAGTGAAAGCTTTACCGGCCTTGAAAACTTAAGAGCAAGCTATCTCCAGGCGCGGGATTCTCTCGATATTGGGCGGCGGTTGCTGAGCTGTGACCGGGCTGAAAATATGCTTGACCCTGAAAATCGTGAAAGCCGCATATTCCATTTTTGTAACTACCATGTCTATATGCTTCTCTCCGGCCAGCAGCAAGAGTTGGGCATACTCGACGATATACGCCGTTATGATATTGACCATAACACCGACTATTACCGCATACTCTTTATCTTTCTCAGCTTTGATCGTCAGTTCACCAAAACGGCAAATCTACTGCATATGCACCGCAACAATGTCATTTATCACATTGGAAGAATATGCGATACTTTCGGCCTCAACCTCGATGACCCCAGCCAGCGTCTGCGGCTTCTGCTGCTCTACCGCCTGCGCGATCTGATTTCGCTTGGCGATGTAAACGAACACTATTGAACGCATAAAAACAGGCACTACGCCTGCGTGCAAATCATGACACGCGCGAGGGGCTTGCACATGCAGCCCCTCTTAATATTATGTATGGGTGATATGGGAATGTTTTACCTATCTTACCGCCTCAGCGCCATAAGATATCGCGATACTCCTGCGCTAATTGCCGTCACCGTTGTCTGACTCCTCGGTTTGCGCGTCCGGCTGCTCCTGAAACATCAGGTTAAGGTCGACCTCGCCCTCAATACCCGGCACAGAACCGGTGTAGGAATATTGCCATAACCGGTACCGATAATAGAAGTCCGGTGCTTCTCCCGGCGCACCAACCCAAAAATCATAATCTGCCAGTCTGCCCAACTCATAGTCGTAATATCCCAGATGACGGTAGAAATAGACTGACGCATCATAGCCGGCATCCTCAACCGTCTGACAAAAGGCGATTGCGCAGTCGGTTAACGTCTCACCGCTAAGTTCATTCGTACGCGCATCAACGGGCTCAACACGTTCCCAGTCGTAGACAATCGGCAGACTCAGCTCATAGCCGTCGATAAGACTGAGCAAAAATTGCGCTTCCTCAACCGCTTCCTCCGCGGTGATCGCCTGTGAGAAAAAATAGACGCCGACAGGGATGCCGTTCGCAATAGCACCCTCGATATTTTGCCTAAAATAGCTGTCTTCATAAATTTGGCCCTCGGTATAGCCCCGGTAACCTGCCCGAATATAGGCAAAGTCCACCTGGCCTGAGGCGGCAACCGCTTCCCAATCGATATCAAGCTGGTGCTCGGATACATCAATACCCTGCTCGGCTTGGCCAGAATAGTACACGAAACCGTCCGATGAGGTGAAATCCTCAGCCCTCAATGTGGAAACCGGCAGATTTTCAATGGGCGGCACCCATGAAATCTCAGCACCGTCGTTGACCTGAACCATTCCCTCATGGGGGTCCGGCGTTTCCTCTTTGGGGAAATTGCATGCTGAAATAACCAGCGCAAAAATGATCGCAGTACAAATTAATTTTATGTATTTAGTCATGCTCTGTTCCTTTTATCCGCACATCCGTATTGTAATACTGTGGTTTCTGTAGTCGGCTTATGTTTTGCAAAGCAATTGTGAAGCCGTCTGTCCGATGGAGATCATTATAGCATAAGCCTGGAAGTATGGCAAATAGGACATCTGCCAGCACATGGCGGTCCGGTTAAGCGTCTCCTTCCTGATCCGAATTGGCAATATCATGCCGACAACATGAATAATAACAATTATTAAGAAAAAAGATGTTGACAAACAATTCGAATTTTGTTATAGTATTTCTCGCTGGTAACGTCCGGCGAACAATGCTGGTGTAGCTCAGTTGGTAGAGCAGCTGATTTGTAATCAGCAGGTCGGGGGTTCAAGTCCGTCCACCAGCTCCAACAAAATATGGGGGAATTCCCGAGTGGCCAAAGGGGGCAGACTGTAAATCTGTTGTCAGTGACTTCGGTGGTTCGAATCCACCTTCCCCCACCATAATAAATGAGAGCCCTGAAAATGCTGATTTTTAGTCGTTTCAGGGCTCTCATTCTGTTTGTAGCAGGCAAAGTGAAAGCGAACCATGGAAACTTTCACAAATCCCGCACAACGTTCAGAAATTTAAATTTTAGGTTTAACTCCCCGCAGTCCATCAAAACGAAAACCGTTGCAGCCACTGATAATATCAGTAGTTGTAACGGTTTATTGCGTTTTTCACTTCCGCTATCTTGCAGAGTTTTGTGGTACTTAAGTACGCAAAAAGTACGCAGAGAATCGATCGTACACCTTTTCAGGCACAGCACGTACAGCTGAACTGAATCATTCCCCAGACGTTCCTTGTATGAATAAAATTCATCTGTGCCGCTCGGTCTTTTTTGACTGATCCGACCTGTTCGTCTCTGGTGATTTTTTCCCCTGTGCCTCGGTGGAATCCGATCGTCTGTATTCTTCGTGCATATCCAGCAATGCCTGTTGTGCAAGATCGAACTGCTCGGTCTCACGATACCGGTCAACCAGCGGGCTTTCCACAAGGTCGTAGTATTTGCTTTTGCCCTTCTGTCTGCTTACTGCGGTCTTCAGCAGAATCGGAGACACAATTGCAGTCGTGACAACCATGATGATGATTGGCGTGAAGAGCGAACTGTCCACCAGGCCGAGTGCATTGCCCTTGCTCACAATGATCAGTGAAACTTCGCCTCTTGTGATCATGCCGGCGCCGATCTGAAGTGCTTCTCCCGACTCATAACCGCATAGCTTTGCGCCAAGCCCGCAGCCCAGGAGTTTGGAAAGAACGGCCACAGCCGTGAGCGCCACCGTAAACAAAATTATTTGCCCGGACATTGCCGTCAGCGTGACTTCGATCCCGACGCTTGCGAAAAAGATTGGGGAAAGAAGGATATAGGACAATGTTTCGAACCGGGACGCAATGTACTTTGTCCTCTGCGTATTGCAGATGATGAGTCCGGCAAAATAAGCGCCCGTGATGTCCGCAATGCCGAAAAAAGCCTCCGAACAATAGGCCAGTGCAAGACAAAACACAAATGCGATAATGACGAATCGGTGTAAATCATGGTCAAAGCGCCTGTCATAGGTAATAAATAATTTGCGGAACAGAAAACCGACAACTGCGAGGAAGACGAAGAACAGAAAAATTCTGAGGAGCACAGAGAGCACACTGACGGTATCGTCAGAAAAGCTCGTAATGACGGTCAGCGCAATGATTCCGATGATGTCATCGATCAGCGCTGCACCCAGGATCGTGCTGCCTGTGCGGGTATCAAGCTTATTCAGTTCCTTCAGGGTTTCCACCGCAATACTGACAGATGTTGAAGCGATGATCACACCAATAAAAATGTTCCGCAGAAGATTTTCCGGTGCCCCGCCCAGAATAAAGTATGCAACGGCAAATCCACCGGCAATCGAAAACAGGACGCCCAGAATTGCAATCAGAAAAGAAGCCCTCCCGGAACGTTTTAGCTCGACGATATTGGTCTCAAGTCCGGCAGTAAACATCAAAACAACGACCCCGAGCTCCGCAACCTGCTTAATAAAATCGGTCTCCTGCAGAATATTTAAAACCGCCGGACCTAGAATGAGTCCAGCCAGCAGCGCGCCTACTACCTGCGGCAGCTTCAGACGCCTTAAAAGCAGACCAAGCACCTTCGTACTCAGCAGAATCAGCGCAATATCGGCCATAAAACTGTATGTATTCATTTGGTTCCCCCTTGATATATAACTGTTAATTTATACAAAATCTAAAACTCATCATTAGTACATTAGTATAATTTATTTTTAAAAAATTGCAAGTGCAAAAGCGACAAAACTACACCTAATTTTGATAAGATCCCATGTGGAAACATATTAAAATGAATTATGTAAACTTTTAACAGCAACATGTAATGGAACTTTAGACAAAGCAAGCTCCTGTAACCTTTCGATTACAGGAGTTTATTATTTTTCAATCAACAGAAAAAATCAATAGGTCATTCATATGAGACAAAAAGCGCTGTTCTTGTACGCATTATTAATCTCCTGTGAATTGGACTGACATGATATCCTTTTGCTGCATAGTAATAA
>JBFWKZ010000021.1:0-24108 GCA_050252415.1 Oscillospiraceae bacterium
GACGCGGCCGGCAGTCTCGGCAGCGACGATGTGATTTTAAAGGGCGCCAACGCCCTGGATTTGGAGAGAAAGCTCGCGGGCATTTCGATCGGGCACCCCGCGCTGGGCACAAGCGGCCCCATTTTACAGGCCGCTATCGGGCGCCGCGTCCAGCTGATTCTTCCGGTCGGGCTCGAAAAACGTATACCCGGCAACCTCGCCGAGATTGCCGCCCGGATAAACGGGCCTTCGGCATCCGGAACCCGGCTGCTCCCCGTCAGCGGAATCATCGTCACGGAACTGGAGGCCATAACGCTGCTGACCGGCGCTGACGCCGAGCTGGTCTCGGCAGGCGGTGTCCTTGGGGCTGAAGGCAGCTGCCTCATTGCGGTCACCGGGACAGAGGCGCAGCTTGAGTCGGCCTCGGCCATTATCGATCCTATCGTCAACGAGCCCCCCTTCGGCAAGTAAGGTACAGGCCTGCAAATCGGATATTACCAGGGCTTGTTTGCAAAAAAAGGGGGTCTGCCCTTCCGTCGTTTGTTTCAAACAAGTCCAGATAAAAAAGGCCGGGAGTTTTCCCGGCCTTTTAAATGCTGCTGATCAATAATAGCGTTTATTCTTATTCTTCCTTGCAGCCTCAGATTTCTTGCGGCGCTTAACGCTTGGGCTCTGATAGTACTCCTTCTTGCGAAGATCGGAGAGAACGCCCGCCTTTGCGCAGCTGCGCTTAAATCTCTTGAGCGCGCTGTCCAGAGACTCGTTATCCTTAACATGGACTTCTGACATTTTATTTCCCTCCCTCCAAATACGCCTGACGACGCTTTAAGGGCCACTAATCATGGCATTAACATTTTTATTATAATGTGATTATCGGCTCTTGTCAAGAAAAAAACCATAAAGCCTGTTTATAACACTTTGTTCACTTTACAGGCTTAAGAATAAAGTTTATAAGCTTATTTTTAACAACGATCGTCTTGACGACCTGCATGCCGTCCATAAGGCGCTTTATTTTATCGTCTGCGGACGCTGTCGCAACAATGACGCTGTCTTCGGCGTCCATGGGGATAACGACGGTTGTCTTGAGCTTGCCGTTGACCTGAACGGCGATCTCCTTCTCGGATTCGACGGTCTTAGACTCGTCATATGCCGGCCACTGCGCTTTGCAGGCCATCCCCTCAAAGCCCTGTATTTCCCAAAGCTCTTCGGCAATGTGGGGTGCAAACGGGCTGAGCAGGCTCAGCAGCGCTCCCATATCTCCGCGGCTGGGCTTACTGTCGTAGAACTGGTTCACGAGGCTCATGAGCGCGGCGATGGCGGTATTGAACTTCATGGCCTCAATATCGTCGCCGACCTTCTTGATCGTGCGGTGTATGGCGGCCTCATTGGCCTTGGTATAGCCGTCGCCCTCAAGGCGCTGCTCCGCCAGATTCCAGATGCGGTCGAGAAAGCGCTTGCAGCCCTTGACGGCGGTGCTGGACCATGGCGCGGCCTTTTCAAAGTCGCCGATGAACATAATGTACAGACGCAGGGTATCGGCGCCGTACTGCTCGACGATGTCGTTGGGATTGACCACATTTCCGCGGGATTTCGACATCTTTTCGCCGCCCTCGCCGAGGATCATGCCGTGGCTTGTCCGCTTGGCATAGGGCTCCTTGGTCGGAACAACGCCGATGTCATAGAGAAATTTATGCCAGAACCGGCTGTACAGCAGATGCAGCGTGGTGTGCTCCATGCCGCCGTTGTACCAATCCACGGGCGACCAGTAGTCGAGCGCCTCTTTGGAGGCAAGCGCCGTGTCGTTGTGGGGGTCCATATAGCGCAGGAAATACCAGGAGGAACCTGCCCACTGGGGCATCGTATCGGTCTCGCGCCTCGCCGGACCGCCGCAGTGCGGACAAACAGTGTTCACCCAGTCATCCATATGCGCAAGCGGGCTCTCGCCGTTGTCGGTGGTCTCGTAGCTCTCGACATTCGGCAGTCTGAGCGGCAGCTCGCTCTCCGGAATGGGAACCCAGCCGCACTTCTCGCAGTAGACCAGGGGAATCGGCTCACCCCAGTAGCGCTGTCTGGAAAAGACCCAGTCGCGCAGCTTATAGTTGACCTTCTCCTTGCCGAGGCCCTTATCCTCAAGCCAGCGCTTTATCGTCTCGATCGCCTTCTCAACGCTCATCCCGTTGAGGAAGCCGGAGTTTACCATGACGCCCTTTTCGCAGTCGACATAGGCCTCCTTCTCAACATCGCCGCCCTTGACGACCTCGACGATGGGAAGGTTAAACGCCTTGGCAAATTCCCAGTCGCGCTGGTCGTGGGCCGGGACGGCCATGATGGCGCCGGTTCCGTATGTTGCGAGGACATAGTCCGAGATAAAAATCGGGATTTCATTTCCGGTGACGGGATTAACGGCGCGCACGCCCCTAAGCTCAACGCCGGTCTTGTCCTTTTGCAGCTCAGTGCGCTCAAAATCGGACTTTCTGGCCGCCGCCGCCTGATAGGCCCGGACCTCGTCCAGGTTCTCCAGCTTATCCGCCCACTTTTCGATAAGGGCGTGCTCGGGCGCAACGACCATATAGGTCGCGCCAAACAGCGTGTCGGCACGGGTGGAGAAGACGCGCAGGACGTCGCCCTCGGTAGTGGCAAAATCGATCTCGGCGCCGGTGCTTCTGCCGATCCAGTTTTTCTGCTGGGTCTTGACGCGCTCGATATAATCCACGTCGTCGAGGTCGTCGATGAGCCGCTGCGCATATTCGGTAATCCTGAGCATCCACTGGCTTTTTTCCTTGCGGACGACGGGCGCGCCGCAGCGCTCGCAAACGCCGTTGACCACTTCCTCGTTCGCGAGGACGCATTTACAGGAGGTGCACCAGTTGACGGGCATGCTGGATTTATACGCAAGCCCGTGTTTGAACATCTGGAGGAATATCCACTGCGTCCACTTATAATATTTGGGGTCGGTGGTGTCGACACAGCGGTCCCAGTCAAAGCTGAAACCCAGCATTTTGAGCTGTTTTGTAAAGTTTTTGATGTTGTTCTCCGTGACCGTTCTGGGATGCATGTGGTTTTTGATGGCGTAGTTCTCCGTCGGCAGGCCGAACGCGTCGAAACCGATGGGAAAAAGCACATTATAGTTCTGCATCCGGCGTTTTCTCGCCACGATGTCCAGCGCGGTATAGGGTCTCGGGTGTCCCACATGAAGGCCCTGTCCGGAGGGATAGGGGAACTCGATCAGCGCATAATACTTTTTGCGTGGGTCGCCGTTTTTCGCCGCAAAGGTCTTTTCCTCATCCCACTTATGCTGCCACTTCTTTTCAATGGATGAAAAATCATACTTCAAAGCAATCACACTCTCTTATTTCTATGGGGTTTTCGCCCGCGGATTTACTCAGTGATCAGGGCGTCGATATTGACGGTCTCGGCGTCGCCCCAGAGCCGTTCGAGGTTATAAAACTGCCGGGCCTCTTCCTGGAACAAATGGACGATGACGCAGCCGAAATCGAGGAGCACCCAGCTGCCGGAACGATATCCCTCGCGGCGGATCGGCGGTTCGCCCAGCTCGGAGAGGACCTTATCGGCCTCGTCGGCAAGCGCCTTGATGTGCGGCGAGCTCGTCGCCGTACAAATCACAAAATAATCCGCCAGGACGGTTATGCCGCCGGTTTTCAGGAGCTTTAAATCTTTGCCCTTCTTATTGGCAAGCGCTTTTACAATATTTTCCGCAACCTGCGCGGGAGTCATCATATACATCATCCTTTTTGTTTTATTAACCGAGATTATTATAAAAAGAGTCGATAGAATAAGTTTTGCCCGTTGTGGACACGGCCATACCGTTTGACCACTGCATAATATCAACATTGTCACGCGTAATATCCTCATACAGCGGATTGAAGTCCGTATTAATGCGGTCTAGCCAGTCGTCGATATTGATAAAGCAGTAGGACAGACCTCTTATGGAGCCGTTATACTCCGCCGGGAGCATATAGAAGTTTATATCCTCTTCCTTGACTTTTAAAAACTCTTCGCCGAAACGGACAATGTTGCCGACCGTGAGGTTCGTATCGACACATTCGCTGAAGATCTGGGCAAACTCGTTGATCTTGGTGATATTTCCGATTTGTAGCAGCTGTTTGGCGACTGCTTTGAGGAAGTCCTGCTGTGTGCCGATCCGGCCGATATCCGCTGTGGGATAGCCGGAACGGAAGCGGACGACGCCCACGGCGTGCTCACCGTCGAGCCACTGGTATCCCTTGGAGATGTTGATTCTCAGATTCTGGGTCGGGTCGTAGTAATTCATATCCACCGGGACATCGTAGTAAACGCCGCCTATCGTGTCGATGATACGGACAAACGCATCCAGATCGATGATCGCATAGCAGTTGATCTTATAGCCCAATATATCGGAGATGCCGTCGAGCAGCCCGTCCAGACCGCTGGCGGAATAAAGCGTATTGACCTTCTTCACGTTCCATGAGACATCGACCAGCGTATCTCTCGGGATGGAGACGACATTGATCGTGTGGTTAACGATGTCGAAAGTGGCGACCATGATGGTATCGGTGCTGCCGGAAACCTGGTCGACACCGACGGCAAGGAAGGTATACACTCCGTCGCGCTGGCCGGCTTCATTCACATCGGGCGTATCCTCCGGCGCCGGGGAAGACGACGTCACGGGTTCGGCCGTCACGGTCGGCAGGACCGGGGTCGGCGTAATGTGTACGCCGCCGCTGATATCCGGCAGCGTCGCCCATGAGCGATACCAGGCAAATGCCGCAAGAACGACGGCGAGCAGGACCATCACCACGATGATTGCTTTTTTTATGCGTTTCTTTTTATGTTTTTTGACGATCTGATCGGTATTTTTCTCCGCTGCGGCCGCCTCATAAGCGGCGTGTACGGCCGTGATATCGAGATCGGCGGTATCATCAAAGCCGGAGCTTACCATATCCGCGTCCTGCGCGTGATTATCCGGCAATTTGCGCTTTGAATGTTTGTTTCCAAAGAGCTTCATTATTTTATCTTTCCCTTCGCTTTAAAAACCACTCGAGAGCTTCCATGGATTTCGGATGAGGTTCAATTCCTCTGGCCCGTATGTCCTCAATGCTCATCTCGAGGCCCAGGATCATCGCCTCGTCAAGGTCCTTATATGCCAGCTCGCGCAGCCTGTCCACACCCTCGAAATCACGGTTTGGCTCGATATAATCGGCCATATAAATGATTTTCTCAAGAAGGGTCATATCCGGTTTGCCGGTCGTATGCCAATAGATCGCATCGCGCACCCGCGCCGTAACGCCGAAGCGCTCCTGTGCCAGCATTGCCCCGGTCTTGGCATGGAGAAGCTTGGCGTTTTCTTTTTCAACAGTATCTATCATAATACCATACTTCTCACACAATAGCAACTGTTCCGGCTGTTCAAGTTTCTTTGTGATATCATGGAGAATTCCCGCTTCGGCGGCGTCTCCCACGGCCTCGCCCCAGCGCTTCGAAAGTCTCACGGCCTCCCCCTCGCAGCCGAGGACATGGGGCACGCGGCTCGGCTTCAAAAGGCTTTGTGCCTGCTCGCGCAGCCACTCAAGCTGCGGCTGTGCGCCGTAGTGCCGTTTTTGGATGATGCGGGCATATACCCCCTCCGGCAGCAAGTCCCTGCCCAAGCGCTTCGGCAAAAGAGAACGCACCTCCGAAGAGGCTATCGGCATGGGCAATTTTGGAATGACCGTGATCTTTGCGCCGTATTTTTGGCGCATATAGCCGGCAAAGCGCTCGATCTCCTCCAGCTCGCCGCGGTCACGCGGGAAAACGCCCAGCTCGACGAGCTGCAGGATGTGCTCGAACTCGTACCAGCCCTCAAAGGTCAGCAGCATGTCCGTGCCGATCAGCAGCATGAGCCGGGCACCGGGATATTTTTTGCGAAAATGCTCCGCCGTCATTGCGGTATAGCTCGGCGTGTCGCCTAAATTTATCTCGTAATCCGAGACCTCCGCCCCTGGGACATCCATGGCCGCAAGTCGGGTCATCTCCAGCCGCTCCTGCGCGGAGGGGCTGTGCTGAGCCAGCGCTTTATGCGGCGGGACGGAAGCCGGAACAAACACCAGCTTATCGGGATGCAGTGTCTCCAAAGAAACCTTGGCGGCATCCACGTGTCCCAGATGAGGAGGGTTGAAGCTGCCGCCATAGAGAGCGATGACCATTTTGGTTCACCTCTTCTTGTTTTTTACTAGGACGATCCTGGGATCGGAATTGTTTCGCTTATAAAGCACGAATTTGCTGCCGATCACCTGAACCGGCTCCGCCTTGCAGAGCTCGGAGAGCTGGTCACATGCCTCTCTGGCGGTCAGCATGGCGGTTTCAAGCACCCGTCCCTTGATGATCTCTCTCGCCTTGAGAGCGTCGCTTACGGCCTTGACGGTATTCTCGGTGATGCCGCCCTTACCGATCTGGATGATCGTATCTTCGGTTGCGGCGATGCCCCGCAATTGGGCACGCTGTTTACTTGTCAGCATAATATTCCCTCAACTTGACTTTAAATTTTTGAAGCGCCCTTCCCCGGTGGGAAATGGCGTTTTTCTCCCCGGCGGAGAGCTCCGCCATCGATTTTTCACTGCCTAGGGGTAAAAATACGGGGTCGTAGCCGAAACCGCCTTCGCCCCTCGGCGCGCGGAGGATCTCGCCCTCGCACTCGCCGCGCGTTGTGATCCTGTCGCCGTTCGGGAAAACACAGGTGATACAGGAGACAAAACGGGCGGTGCGGTTTTCGGCGTCACCGATGTTCTTCAGCAGATACGCATAGCGCGCATCGTCACTGCGGCAGTTCTCGCCGCCGTATCGCGCGGAGTAGACGCCCGGCGCGCCGCCGAGTACGTCGACGCACAGGCCCGAGTCGTCGGCGATTGCGGGCAGATTCAGGGCGTCACAGGCGCCTTTTGCCTTCAAATACGCGTTCTCTTCAAAGGTCGTGCCCGTCTCTTCGACCTCGAGGTTCAGCCCAGCCTCCGACTGAGAGAGCACCTCGGCGCCGATATCGGCGAGAATCTCGCGCAGCTCGTGCAGTTTTTTCTTATTATTGCTCGCCAAAATGAATTTCATTGCAAAAGCGCCTCCACAAAGCTGTCGGGCTCAAATGGCATCAGGTCGTCCACCTGCTCGCCCACACCGACATATTTTACGGGGATACCCATCTCTTCGGCAATGGCAAAGACGATTCCGCCCTTAGCGGTGCCGTCGAGCTTCGTGAGAACGATACCGGTGATGTCCGCCGTGTCTTTGAACTGCTTTGCCTGGATCAGCCCGTTTTGTCCCGTGGTGGCGTCAAGAACCAAAAGCGTCTCCCGGCTGGCCTCGGGCAGCTCGCGGGAGAGGATCCGGGTCATCTTATTCAGCTCATTCATGAGGTTTTGCTTGTTGTGCAGCCGTCCGGCCGTATCGACGATGATGACATCGCTGCCGCGGGCCTTGGCGGCCGCGATTCCGTCAAAGACAACCGCGGCGGGATCGGATCCCTCCGCATGGCGGACGATGCCGCTTCCGGAACGCTCGGCCCAGACTTCAAGCTGCTCTGCTGCGGCGGCACGGAAGGTATCCCCCGCGCAGAGCAGGACCTTTTTGCCGTCCGAGGCAAGTTTTGCGGCGAGCTTTCCGATGGTCGTGGTCTTGCCAACACCGTTTACGCCGACCATCATGATGACCGAGGGGCGTGTGTCAAGCTTCAGCGTACGGTCGCCGACCTCCAGCATTTCCGTCAGGATCCCGGCGAGCGCCGCGCGGACCTCTTCGCCGCCGCGGCAACCTTTGGCCTTGACCTGCTCGCGCAGCTTTTCCACCGCCTTCATGGCGGTGTCGACCCCCGCGTCCGACATGATGAGCAAATCCTCCAGCTCCTCGAAAAATTCCTCATTTTCACCGGTAAAGCTTGCGAACATACTGTTCATCTGGATGGCCATATTTTGTTTTGTGCGGGTCAGGCCTTCCTTTATCTTATCGAAAAATCCCATGTTTATTTACCTTTCTGTCCAGGGGGTGTCTGCAAAATCGGAATCATGTGTTAAATAAACCCTTAGGGCTTGTTTGTAAAATCAGCGTGTTTGGAGTTTGAGACGAATTTTGTGTTGGACAAGGCAGATTTTCGCAGGCATAATTGCTTTATGGCAAGAAAATTTAACGAAGTACGGCACAAAATTTGGCCAAAGGACATATACGAGGATTTTACAAACATGCCCTAGGCAAGCGTCTTTTCCGCCTCGTCGACGTCCATCTCTATGACCTTCGAGACGCCTTTTTCCTGCATGGTCACGCCATAGAGGATGTCCGCCTGCTCCATGGTCCCCCGGCGGTGGGTGATGACGAGGAACTGGGTTTTATTCGTAAAATTGCGCATATATTCGGCGAAACGAATGACATTGGCGTCGTCGAGCGCCGCCTCGATCTCGTCCATGACGCAAAACGGCGTTGGGCGGACCTTCATGATCGCAAAATACAGCGCAATCGCGACGAACGCCTTTTCCCCGCCGGAGAGCAGGCTGATCGTACTGAGCGCCTTGCCCGGCGGCTGGACCCTTATCTCGATGCCGCAGTCGAGGACATTCGCCTCGTCCTCCAGAATCAGCGCGGCCCTTCCTCCGCCGAACAGCTCGAGGAACGTTTGGCGGAAGCTCTCGCCGATGGCATTGAACTCGTGCGTAAAAATCTCCTTCATCTCCTTTGTGATGTCGGAGATGATTGCCTGCAGTTCACGCTTTGCCTTTTCGACATCGTCGCGCTGCTCGGTCAAAAAGTCATAGCGCTCGCTGACGCGCGCATACTCGTCGATGGCGCCGAGGTTTGGGTTGCCCAGCGCGCTGATCGCCCGCTTCAGTTCGCCTATGCGCTTTTGCGCGGCGGGCATATTTTCGATTGCCCGGCGCATATTCTGCGCCGCCGTATGGCTCAGCTCATAGCTGTCCCACAGCTTGTCGACGATCTGCTTTTCCTCCATCTCGGCGGCAAGCTTTTTCTGCTCGATCTTGGCACAGAGACGCTCTAAATCGATCAGCGCGTTATTTTTATCCTTACCGGCCTTTTCGGCCCCGACGCGTTTCCCCTCCAGCGTCATGCGCATGGCGATACAGTCGCTTATGCGCTGCTTGAGCGACGCGATTTTGGTATTGATTTCGGTGAGCCTGCGCTCGCGCGCTTCCAGTTCCAGCTTGAGATCGGCGCTCTTGGCCTCAATCCCGGCGATCGTTTCGGCTCTGCCGCCGCTGGCCCCGCGCAGATTATCGCGCAGCTCGGTCATCTGGGCGATGGTGCGGCGCGTGGTCTCAGCCTCGGCGTCGAGCGAGGCCGTGGCCTCGCGCAGCTTTGCCCTGTCTTCCTCCAAAGCGCGGCGGCGGGTCTCAAACGTCTCCCGCCCGCAGCTAAGAGAGGCCGACTGTTCGCGAAGCGTCTCGAGTTCGGTCTGCAGCTGTTCGCACTTTTTTTGCGTTTCGGCCGTTCTGTCGCGGTTATCGCGGAGTTTTTGGGCAACTGCGCGTTTTTCCTCATCGAGCGCGTCGAGGCTCTCGTCGATCGTTTTAAGCAGCAGCTTGCCCTGTTCGACGGCGGAATTTATCCGGCCGTGCTCCGCCTGCGCGGCGCTTTGCTCCTCCTGGGCGACCGTCATCTCGTATTTTGCGGCCGAGAGCTCGCGGTTTGCCTCATTCAGCTCGGTTTCACAATCGTGAAGGCGGTCCTTCATACCGACGATGCGCTCACGCAAACGCTTGAGCTCATTGGCGCGCGAGAGGATACCGGTCCCCCTCGCCGTGCTTCCGCCCGTCATGGAGCCGCCGGCATTTATCAGCTGGCCGTCGAGCGAGACGATACGAAATTTATTATTGAATTTCCGGGCGATGGAAACGGCGTCGCCCAAGGTCTCGGTGACGACGGTCCTGCCCAGAAGATTTTCGAAAATACCGCGGTATTGGGGATCGAAGGAAACCAGCTCGATGGCAAGGCCGAGATAACCCGGCGCATTATCGGGCAGGCGAGCCATCGTGCTGCCGCGTATGGCGCTTACCGGCAAAAACGTGCCGCGGCCGGCATCGCGGGTCTTCAGCATCTCGATCGCCGCCTTGCCGACCTCCGGCGTGTCGACGACGATATTCTGCATCGCGCCGCCAATCGCCGTCTCGATGGCGAGGGCATAGCGCTCGTCCGCCCGCAGCAGGCTGGCCACCGGACCGTGGACGCCGCGCAGCGTACCGCGCTCGGCTTCCCGCATCACGGTTTTTACCGCCTTTGAAAAACCTTCAAACTCTTTTTCCATCTCGGCGAGCATTGTTATGCGCGATTCAACCGAGCGGCAGTCAATGGTCAATTTCGTGTGCTGATCGCCCAGCTCGCGCACCTTTGCCTCACGGCCCTGAACACGGAGGCGATAGCCGGAAATGACGTTGTTGAGCCCGGAGAGCTTTTCTTCGGCCTCGCAGAGCCGCTTTTTATCCGCGCCGAGCTGCGAACAGGCCTCTGTGCGGCGCGACTCGGCCGCAGCCGTCTCCTGGGCGCACGCGGTCTCTCTGTCCATGAGCTCCTGGGCGGAATCCGCCAGCATCGTGACAACGGTCCTGCTGTGGGTCAGCGCATCGCCGACGGCGTTTTCGCGGGCGATGAGCTGTGAGAGTGCACGCTCGGACTCGTCGTTGGACGTCTCATTCTCCCGGATGGCGTCGTTAAGCGTCTGCATTTCGGCGGCGCGTTTGCCCTTTTCCTCCTCAATTGAGAGAAGGCGCCGCTCGTGATCGGCGATTTGACCGCCCAATTCGTTGGCCCGCGCCTCCTGTTCCTGCAGGTCGGACATGATGCGCTGTATGCTCTGTGAGTTGTTCTCAAGATTCGTGCGCAGGACCGCCATGGCGCTCTCGCACTCGCCCGCCATCGCCTCGGTCTGGCCGAGCAGTTCCCGGGTGCTCTCGGTCTCAATATCCTTTTCGCGCATCTTTTCGCTGAAATTCTCGGCATCGGCGTAGAACTTGTCCATCTCTTGCTTTGCCTCGTCGCGGGCTTTTCCGGCAGACGCAAAATCTGCCTCGGTCGTCTGCGCCTGGGCGCGCAGCCTGTCGAGGGTCTCCAGCCAGACCGAAACCTCCGCCTGCTTCAGTTCATCGCGCAGCCGGAGATAATTTTTGGCATCCTCAGCCTGCTTTTTGAGCGGCGTGACCTGGAGTGCCAGTTCATCGATTTTGTCGTTGACACGCAGAAGATTCTCATCGGTCTTGACGAGCTTTCGCTCCGCCTCCTCCTTGCGGTAGCGGTAGCGGGAGATGCCTGCCGCCGCCTCGAATATCTCGCGCCGGTCGGTGCTTTTGGCGGAGATGATCTCTGCTATTCTGCCCTGACCGATGATGGAGTATCCGTCTCTTCCGAGGCCGGTATCCATAAGCAGCTCGTTGATATCGCGCAACCGGACAGGCTCGCGGTTTATGTAATATTCGCTCTCTCCGCTTCGGTAATAACGGCGGGTTATCATGACTTCTGAGCTGTCCAGGTTGAGGAGTCTCGTGCTGTTTTCAAGGATAAGACTGACCTGCGCGAAGCCCATGGCATTGCGTTTTTCCGTTCCTCCGAATATGACGTCCTCCATTTTTCCGCCGCGCAGAGCTCTGGAGCGCTGCTCGCCCATGACCCACAATATGGCATCGGAAATGTTTGATTTTCCGCTGCCGTTTGGGCCGACTATGGCGGTAATATCTTTTTCAAAGCTGAGCGTCGTCTTCTCGGGAAACGATTTAAAGCCCTGGATCTCTAGCGCTTTCAGATACACAAAAACACCTCAATTTGTGCGTAATAGTCATAAAGACACAGAATATAGTATATCTCATGAATCACCGATTTGCAACGGAAACAACCCGGATATCGTTTTTTTCCACTTCATTTCCAACAACTTTCACATTTCCGATGCCAAATTCGCTGCATATCGCCGATATGTTGCCTCGATTCTGTCCCACCATCACCGAAATGCGCGTGGGATGGACCGAGATCAGAAGGCTCTTTGCGCCCCGGTATTTCTGAAGCTCCGGGCGCAGGCGGTTTAAATACATGCGTGAGAGCACCAGCTCGCCCAGCGCGGGATGATAGGCTCCCGCGGCGGCGCTGCCGCCGCTGAGCTCTTCCGTCGGGTTCAGGCCAAGGCGGATGACCGGTATCCCCGCATCCTCAAATATCGGCACAATCTCGGCGCAGAGCGAGACGGCGTCGGGAACCGTATGTGCCGCGTACTCGCCGCGCCGCCACATGTCGTACAGCGCCGTGTCTTTCACGATGACGGTCGGGTAGATCCGAACACCGTCCGGGCGCAGCGCCGCGATTTTCCGCGCGGATGCGAGGTCCTTCTCAAAGCTTGAGCCGGGCAGTCCCGTCATCATCTGCAAAATAAGCTGAAAATCCCATTTGCGGATACGTGCGGCCGCGTTTTCCGTGTCGCGCGCCGTGTGTCCGCGGTTTGACTTCCTCAGCACCGCGTCGTCCATGGACTGAGACCCCAGCTCAACGGTCCGGACGCCGTAGCGCCAAAGCCTTGCGAGCCTTTCGTCATCAATTGCATCCGGACGGGTGGATACCCGGAGGGATTCCACCCTCCCGGAGAGGATAAAGGCGTGGGCCGCTTTAAGCAGCGCCTCCTGCTCCGGCGCGGGTATCGCCGTAAAGCTGCCGCCGTAAAAGGCAACCTGCGGCCTGCGGCCCTCCGGCAGTTTCTCAAGTCCCATTTGCAGCTGTTTTTGTACATCCTCCGGGGTGGCAGGCAAAAGGCTGCCTGAGATGCGTCTCTGATTGCAGAAAACGCAGTTCATCGGGCAGCCTATATGCGGTATAAAGATCGGAATAATACTCGCTCTCATGGTTTCAGCGCCTCCAGAGCGCATTTGGCGGCAGATTGTTCCGCCTCCTTCTTACTGTGTCCGGAGCCCTCGCCGATGGTGCCGCCATTGAGCGTCACCCGCGAAGTAAAAGTCTTACAATGGTCGGGGCCTGTCTCCCCAACCATTTCATAGGCCAGCATCTGACCGTTTTTGCGCTGGACAAGCTCCTGCAGTTCGGTTTTAAAGTCTCCTGTTTTCCCGTGCTGTTTAGGATCGAACCCGTCCAGGATCATCTTATGGATAAACGCGCTGGCGATGTCCATGCCGCCGTCGAGATACATTGCCGCGATGAGCGCCTCGACGCAGTCGGCAAGTATGGACTGGCGCTCTCTTCCGCCGGTCATCTCCTCGCCCTTTCCGAGCATAAGATACCGGCCCAGCTCAAGCCGCTGTGCCACGCCGAACAGGCTTTGCTCACAGACAAGCTCGGCGCGCAGACGGGTCATCCTGCCCTCCGGCATGTCGGGACACTGGATAAACAGATGACGCGCCACAACAAGCCCGAGAACGGAGTCCCCTAAAAATTCGAGTCTTTCGTTGCACTCAAGGCCCAGGTGGCGGTTTTCGTTGGCATATGAGCTATGGATCATCGCGGTGGAGAGATACTCGCGGTTATGGAATTTGTACTCGATTTTTTCTTCTATTTCCTGCACCGATTTTCTCCCCCTCTCATCGATTGGATTACTCACCGACGGTATCGGTGATATACGCCACAAGGTCCCCCACGGTCGTGATTCTTTTAAGTTCGTCGTCCGGTATGGGATCGAGCCCGAACTCCTCCTCGAGGGCGTATGCGATCTCAACGACGTCGACGGAGTCGGCGCCGAGATCTTCTATAAAACTTGTGTCCATGGTAATCGCGTCTTCATCGCAGGAAAAGACATCTGCCAGGACTTCGCAAACCTTATCAAAAACCATTGTTTTTTCCCTTCCTTTCAGGATTCGGCCTTGCAATAAATTGATAATTTTATGACAATTTTCATCCCTGGACGAAGCAAACATTCAGGTAAAACGGATTTCCGACAGGGAAACTCAGTATCGTCCGGTGCGAAACCCGGTGAAAAGACCGAGTGGAAAATTTTACAGACAAGGCCGGATAGTACTAAAAATAATAGCACAAAGAAGTGTATTGTCAAGCCTCATTGTCAAGTTTCATATAAGCAATATTCTGCTCGATCTCACCGATCACATCCGCCTTCACAAATCCGATCGCCTGTTTTATCGCGCTGCGAACGGCGCGCGCATTCGAGCTCCCGTGCGCCTTGACCACCGTTTTGCGCAGGCCGAGCATGATGGTTCCGCCGGTCTCGCCGACATCGACGCGGTCTCTGATCCGGCCAATACCCTTTTTCAGCATCAACGCGCTGAGCTTGGTCACGAAGCTGGACAGGAAAATGCCCTTCAGCTCCTTGAGCAGGAACAGGGACGTGCCCTCAACGGTTTTGAGAAAGATATTGCCCGAAAAGCCGTCGCTCACCAGGACATCCGTCCCGCCGAGCATCGCCTCGCGCGCCTCAATATTGCCGATGAAGTTCAGCCTGCCCTCATCGGATGCTTTCGCCAGAAGCGGGTATGCCTCGATCTTCTCCGGCGTCCCCTTACACGCCTCGGCGCCGATATTGAGCTGCGCGACCCGGGGATTTTCGATACCCATAATGTTTTTCGCGTAAAACGCGCCCATATAGGCAAACTGGAGCAAATACTCCGGCGTGCAGTCGATATTTGCGCCGCAGTCGATGAGAAGTACGCCGTGACCATAGTTCGGTATAATCGGGGCAAGCGCGGCTCTGCGTATCCCGCGGACGCGCTTCACCGTGAGCGTGGCGCCGCTTAAAAGCGCGCCGGTACTTCCGGCCGACACGAACGCGTCTCCCTCGCCGGAGGCTAGCAGCTTAAGGCCGACGGCCATCGACGAATCCGTCTTGTGGCGGACCGCCATACTGGGCTCGTCCTCCATCGTCACGACCTCGGTGGTATGTACGATACGGATATGCCCGCCGTCCGCTTTTACGTGCTTTTCCTGCAGGCAGCTCTCGACAGCGCTCTTGTCGCCCACCAAAGTCACGTCTATCCCAAATTCGGCCGCGGCATCAACAGCGCCGTGTACAAGAGCGGCCGGGGCAAGGTCTCCTCCCATTGCGTCGATAATAATTCTCATTAAAAACGATCCTCTTTTTTCATGGCTTCTATGATCTCAAGCGAACGCTTGGCGATCTCGAGATTTTTATTTCGCTTTCCCTTAACGCGGTAGCCAAGCGGCGCGATGATTCCAAAATTAATATTCATAGGCTGGAAATCGCCGACACTGCCCTCGGAAATGTAGAGGCCCAGCGCACCGATCGCGGTCTCCCGCGGGAAATTAAGCGGTGCAAGGCCGCATAGACGCGCCGCCGTTTCGATCCCGACCAGCATGCCGGACGCACAGGACTCGACATAGCCCTCGACGCCGGTCATCTGGCCGGCAAAGGCGATGCGCGGCTGCGACCTGAGCCGGTAATAGCGGTCCAGGAGCTCCGGCGAGCGCAGGTAGGTATTCCGGTGCATAACGCCGTAGCGGACGAACTCGGCGTTTTTGAGCGCCGGGATCATGGAAAATACTCTTTTTTGCTCGCCAAAGGCGAGGTGGGTCTGAAACCCCACGATATTATACAGCGTACCCTCGGCGTTGTCGCGCCGAAGCTGGACGACGGCATAGTTTTCCCCACCCGTTCTCGGGTCGCGCAGGCCCACGGGCTTGAGCGGCCCGTAGCGCAGGGTGTCCTCTCCCCGGCGCGCCATGACCTCAACCGGCATGCAGCCCTCGAATACGCCGCCGTCGTCAAAGCCGTGCACAGGCGCCTCCCGCGCGGAGATAAGCGCTTGCCAAAACGCGAGATATTCGTCCTTCGTCATCGGACAGTTTACATAATCCGCCGTTCCCTTATCGTAGCGGGAGGCGAAAAACGCATTGTCCATATCGACGCTCTGCAGCGTGACGATGGGGGCCGCGGCGTCAAAGAAGCTGAGGCTCTGCATACCCGGAAACAGTCCGGCGATCTTCGCCGCCATGGTGTCCGAGGTGAGCGGTCCCGTGGCGATGACGACCTCTCCGTCCGGAATTTCCGTCGCCTCCTCCGCAACGACTTCAATGTTTGCGTGACCTTTAATATGTGCCGTAATGGTCTTTGCAAATCCCTCGCGGTCGACGGCCAAAGCGCCGCCGGCGGCGACCCGGTTTTGATCCGCCGAGAGCATGATGAGCGAGCCGAGGCGGCGCAGCTCCTCTTTCAAAAGGCCGACCGCATTGGTCAGCTCGTCGCTGCGGAGGGAGTTTGAGCAGACAAGCTCGGCAAAGTCGGGCGAGACGTGCGCCGGAGTCATTTTCTTCGGCTTCATCTCCACTAAAGTCACGCGTATTCCCCGATTGGCAAGCTGCCACGCACATTCGCTGCCGGCCAGTCCTGCGCCGATCACCGTTACCTTTTCCATGCTGCCTCCCCGTCATTTTCCGAGATTATTTGGCTGCCTTCGTCGCTGCCTTTGCCGCTTCCTTTTTTCCCTTTTTCGCTTCAGGTTTCTTATCGGTCTCCGAATTGGGTTTCTTATCGGACTCCTCGTCGGAATTTTTTTTGGCCCGGCGCTTATAGCCGCGCTTGTCCTCGGGAAGGAAGTTTGGGCACGTCTCATTGATGCAGAAGGGCTTCTTCTGCCCCTTGCCCGAGAGCTTGAACATCGTCTTTCCGCACTCGGGGCAGACGTCCTTTGTGGGGACGTCCCAGGTCATGAAACCGCACTCCGCGCCCTTTTCGCAGGCATAATAGGTATAACCCTTTTTTGAGGAGCGTTTGAGTATTCTGCTGCCGCATTTGGGACATTTGCCCGGCATCTCGATGACAATGGGCTTCGTGAAGTCGCATTCCGGAAAACCGGGGCAGGCAAGAAACCGCCCGAATCTTCCGCTCTTATACACAAGATGTCTGCCGCACTTGTCGCAGATCTCATCCGAGACCTCGTCCGGAACCTTGAGATGAACGCCGTCGAGCGCTTTCTCGGCGCTGTCGAGCGACGCGTCGAAACCCTTGTAAAAATCGTCCAGCAGTTTCTTCCACTGGCGCTTGCCCTCTTCGACCTCGTCGAGGTCCTCCTCCATTTTTGCGGTGAACTTGAGGTCGACGATATCGGGAAAGCGCTCCTCCATCAGGCCGGTCACGACCTCGCCCAAAGCGGTGGGCCGCAGGTAGCGTCCCTCCTTCACGACGTATTCGCGCGCGGTGATGGTCGAAATGGTCGGAGCGTAGGTGCTCGGCCTGCCGATCCCCTTTTCCTCCATGGCGCGGATGAGCGTCGCCTCGGTGTAACGGGGCGGCGGATTGGTAAACTGCTGTTCCTTATCAATCTTCAAAAGCGCGACCTCTTCGCCCTCATGGAGGTCCGGCAAGGGCTTTTTATCGCCTTCGGAAGCGTCCTCCCGGCTCTCTTCATACACGGCGGTATAGCCGGCAAATTTCAGCTCGGAATTGTTGGCGCGGAAGATATATTTATCGGACTTGACGTCGATCACCACATTGTCGTAGACCGCGTTTGCCATCTGGCTCGCGGTAAACCGGCCCCAAATGAGGCGGTACAGACGATATTGCTCTGCGGTCAGGTCCTTTTTAACCCGCTCTGGCGTCAACGTAACGATACTCGGGCGTATCGCCTCGTGCGCGTCCTGCGCACCGCTCTTTGCCTTATAGCGGCGTGGCTTTCCATAGTAATAGTCCTTACCGTATCTGCCGGTGATAAATTCTCCGGCGGCGGCAAGCGCATCCTCGGACAGGCGCAGCGAGTCGGTACGCATGTAGGTGATAAGGCCGACGGTGCCTTCGCCCTCAATGTCGACGCCCTCATATAATTGCTGCGCTATGGACATGGTACGCCGCGGAGTCATGCCCAGGCGGCGCGACGCCTCCTGCTGGAGGGTCGAGGTAATAAACGGGGGCGAGGGCGACCGCTGTTTTTCGCCTCGCTTGACCGTGTCTATCAGAAACGGGCTGTTTTCCGTGGCCTTGAGCACTTCCATGACCTCGGACTCGCTGTGGAGCTCCAGCTTTTTCTCAGTGGTCCCGTGGAAGCGCGCGGTGAACTCGCCAAAGCGCTCAATGCGCTTGAGATGCGCGTCAAGGTGCCAGTATTCCTGGGGGACAAACGCTTTGATCTCGCTCTCCCTGTCCACCACCATGCGGGTCGCAACCGACTGTACGCGTCCAGCGGAAAGGCCGCGTTTGATTTTCCGCCAGAGCAGCGGGCTGAGCTTGTAGCCCACGATGCGGTCGAGTATTCGTCTGGCCTGTTGGGCGTCTACCAGATCCTGGTCGATGTCACGCGGATTCTGAATACTCTCCCGGACAACATTTTTTGTGATCTCGTTGAAGGTAACGCGTCTGGCCTTCTCGTCCGGGAGCTGGAGCAGCTCCTTGAGATGCCAGGAAATTGCCTCTCCCTCGCGGTCGGGGTCCGTCGCGAGGTAGACGGTATTTGAAGCCTTTACCCGTTTTTTAAGGTCGGCAATAATGTCCTCCCTGCCCTTTACGGGGCGATAATCAGGCTCAAAACCATTCTCGATATCCACGCCCATCTTGCTTTTGGGCAGGTCCCTGAGATGGCCCATGGAGGCGACGACCTTGTAGTCGCTGCCCAGATATTTCTCGATGGTTCTGGCTTTTGCCGGAGACTCCACGATAACTAAATCCGTCTTTGCCTTTGCCATATATACACTATCCTCGTTTCGTCTTAATATTCAGCCGATATTGATTAAATCCAACCGACGTGACAAATCCCCGCAGCTGAAGCATCGTCAGCTCCATCATGACCTCGGAGGCGGGTATCCCGGTTTTTTCTATGATGGCGTCCGCATACATGTCGGGTTCGCCCATCGCAGAGATGATTTTAAGCTGCGTTTCGTTCAAATCCTTCAGCTGGTCTTTTAGGTCAATATATTCCAAGTCTTTTTCCTTGTCAACGCCTTTTTGGGGAACGGGGTCGTCCAAACCGGGAAAATTCCCTGCCGCATCGGGCCTCGGCGCGCTGTTTTTTATGCCATGCTCCGATTGGATCAATATGGCCTCCTCGTCCGGAATGGCACTCTCGGCACGGCTTATTTCATGTATCCTTTGCGGAAAAAGTCCCTGATATTCGCAGAGAACGTCCCAACCGCACATCGTCAGCTTTGCGCAGTCGCGAAGCAATGCGTTTGAGCCTATACAGTTGTCGGCGTCGGCGTTGCCGGGTACGGCAAACACGTCCCTGCCCTGCTCGGAGGCGAGCTCCGCCGTGATCAGCGCGCCGCTTTTTTCCGGCGCCTCAACCACAAGCACGCCCACCGACAGGCCGCTGATGATCCTGTTCCTCGCCGGAAAATTCAGGCGGCTTCCAGCCGTACCCGGAGGATACTCGCTGATGACGGCCCCCTCGGCACAGACATCTCTGAAGAGATGCGCGTTGGATTTTGGGTAAACCGTGTCGATTGCCGTGCCCAGCACGCCGACGCATCTGCCGCCGGCACGCAGCGCGCCGACAGCCGCGGCGGTATCGATGCCCTCGGCAAGACCGCTGACGATCAGGCCTCCGCCCTTCGTGATCTCATAGCCCAGGCGGGTCGCCATCTTGATCCCGTACGGGCTTGCCCGTCTCGTCCCAACGGCGGCGACAGCCGCTTCCTCGTCCACGGCCGGCAGCTTGCCCTGCACGAAAAGTACCGCCGGGGGATCATAAATATGCGTAAGGCGGCGCGGATAGGCGCTGTCGCCCAGCGCAACGATTTGAATATTCTCACGCTGGCAAACGTCAAGCGCGCGCATGGCGGCGTCCATGCCCTTTTCCGACAGGCAACGGATTTCCGACGCTCTCAGCCCCGCAACACGGCGCAGCTCCTCCTCACCGGCAAAGAAGAGGTCCTCAATGCCGCCGAAATACTCGAGAGCGATGCTCTTTGCCCTCGGCCTCAGCCGTGTCATACCGGCAAGCCACATCCAGTATTTAATTACGGACATTTTGCCCACCTACTTAAAAAACAGATCCGTCCCGCCGTACGCGCTCCCACATAATGACGGCGGCGGCAACAGCGGCGTTCAGCGATTCGCTCCCCGGCTGCATGGGGATAATGAGCTCACGGTCGCACATGTCCAGCATTTTCTGTGAAAGTCCCCTGCCCTCGCTGCCAATGGCGACTGCGGCGGTTTTTAAATCAGTTTCTCTAAGGTCCGCGGCGGTTTGCGTCAGCGCCGCCCCACAGAGGGAGAGTCCCTGCTGCGCCAGGAGCGCTTTCAGGCCATCATGGCCGGACGTCATGACGCATTGCCTGAAGACAGCGCCCATGGTCGCCCTGACGGTTTTGGGATTATAGAGATCGGCACAGCTTCCAACCAGGATCACCGCGTCAAAGCCCAGGGCGTTTGCCGTACGGACCACCGTTCCGACGTTCCCCGGGTCCTGTACGTTTTCGAGGATGATAACTTTTTTCCCGGGCAGCCGTTCCGGCGCTTTCGGGATCGCCAGTGTAAACACCGGCCCGGGACTCTCTCTGAGCGGGGAGGCGTAGTCAAAAAGCGACGCGGGCGCGCCATATTCCCGCACGCCGTCCGGCAGCGGGAACAGGGGATTTTCGCGCCAAAGCACGGTTTTTACCTCTGCGCCGAACGCGAGCGCCTCACAGAGCAGCTTTTGCCCGTCACAGACGTATTCCCGGTTCTCCCATCGGTAAGCGGTACTTTTGGCCAATTTAATCAGGTGTGTGACGACCTGGTTTTTTCGCGAAGTTATCCGTTCCATTTTGTTCACCAAAGCAAAGCTGTGGCATGGGTAAAAATGCCCTGCCACAGCCGGATTTCTCAGTCATCGATGGGTTTCATAGTGGGGAAGAGAATAACATCACGGATAGAAGAATTTCCGGTCAGCAGCATGACGCAGCGGTCGATTCCGATTCCCAGTCCGCCCGTGGGCGGCATACCGTATTCAAGCGCATTGATGAAATCCTCATCCATCATCCCCGCCTCGTCGTCGCCCTTAGCGCGCATCTCGACCTGCTTTTGAAAGCGCTGCCGCTGGTCTATTGGGTCATTGAGCTCGGAGAAAGCGTTGCCCATCTCACTTCGGCAGATAAACAGTTCAAACCGCTCCGTGAGTCTTGGGAACCTTGCGCTTCGCTTCGCCAGCGGTGAGACGTCGACGGGGTGCATCGTGATAAAGGTGGGCTGAACAAGGCGCTCTTCGACTTTTTGGTCGAAGCATTCGTAAAGGGCATGGCCCCAGGTGGGTTCCACACCGTCCATATCGGCGCCGGCGGATTTCGCCGCCGCAACAGCCTCGGCATCGTCTTCGATCGCCATGAAGTCGACGCCCAGATATTCCTCGACCGCCTCGGCCATGGTCATACGCTTCCATCCCGGCGTGAGATCGAGCGCCTCATCCTGCCAGGTGCACTGGTATGTTCCCAAAAGCTCCTTGACGGCGCCGGAGAGAAGCGCTTCAAACAGATCCATCATACCATTGAAGTCGGTATAGCTCTCATACAGTTCGACCGTGGTAAACTCGGGATTGTGCTTGGTGTCCATGCCCTCGTTTCGAAAAATGCGGCCGATCTCATAGACGCGCTCCATACCGCCGACGATAAGGCGTTTGAGGTGCAGCTCAGTGGCTATGCGCATGTACATATCAATATCAAGGGTATTATGGTGCGTGATGAAGGGCCTTGCGGTCGCACCGCCCGAGATTGTGTTCAGCACGGGAGTCTCGACCTCGATATAGCCGCGGCCGTCCAGGAATCTGCGGACATAGGCGATAAAGCGGCTGCGCAGCTCAAACGTGCGCCTTACCTCGGGGTTCATGATGAGATCCACATATCTTTGGCGATAGCGGGTCTCAACGTCGGTCAGCCCATGAAACTTTTCGGGCAAAGGCAGAAGGGATTTGCTCAGCAGCGTGACGGATTTGCAGTGGACACTGACCTCACCTCTGCGGGTGCGGAATACAAAGCCCCCGGCGCCGATGATGTCGCCGATATCCCATCTTTTAAACTCCGCAAACGCATCCTCACCCAGATCGTTTATGCGGACATAAAGCTGTATCCGACCCTTGCCGTCCTGCAGATCGGCAAAAAACGCCTTTCCCATGTCGCGCTTGGACATGATCCGTCCCGCGAGGACAACATCCTGGTTCTCATAGGTCTCGAAGTTGTCTTTGATCTCGGTGCTGTAAGCGGTGCGGGAAAACTTGGTTATCGCAAATGGGTCCCGTCCCTCACTCTGCAGCTTTGCGAGTTTATCCCGGCGTATCTTAAGTATCTCCGAAAGCTCGTCCTGCGCGTCCTCTGCCGCCATTATCTCGTCAGTCATACTCTGTCTCCCCGTAAATCAGTTGTTCTGTATATCAAGAATCTCAAATTTCAATTGTCCCGCCGGTGCCTCGACAATAACCGTCTCGCCGGCACGGTGGCCCATCAGCCCTCTCCCAAACGGACTGTCGTCAGAAATACGGCCGGTCATTGGGTTTGCCTCCTGTGAGCCAACAATCGTATATTTTTCTTCGTAATCCTCATCCAGATCGCGGACCGTGACCGTGCTCCCGATGCCGACCTTTCCGGTCTCGTGGCTTTTTGCGATGATCTCGGCATTCTCAATAAGGTTTTTGACCTCGGCAATACGGGAGTAGAGCTTGCCCTGCTCGGTCTTCGCCTCATCATATTCGCTGTTCTCGGAAAGATCGCCAAAGCTGCGCGCCTCTTTTATCTGCTCGGCGACTTCCTTTTCTCTGGTGGTCTGAAGATACAGGAGTTCTTCTTTCAGTTGGTCGAAACGCTCCTGGCTCATTTTAAATCTTGCTTCGTTTGCCATTTATATACCCTCCAAAAACAGAGATTTTTTCTAAATAGATATTATATTGATTATAACACGCAATGTCAAGCGCAGGGAAAACAGGAGACTTCAGGAAACGGCATCGACTGCGGCAATAAGCTGATCGTCTTCGTCGAACGGAAGTTGGCCGTAATACAGCAGCGCCTTTTTTCCATCATCAAGCGCAACCGCAACATCCGGTTTTATTCCGCCCTCCTCGGCAAGGTCGCGCCGCTCGGAGGTGAGATATGCCTCATGTGAGATATGGATGGCACTGCCGTCGATAAGCGTGTAGCTCACCTGACTTCTGGCCTTCCCGGTGGTGGCCTCACCGACCGTGACCGCGGCGCCGTACTCGCTGAGCTGAGCGGCAAAAAGCTCCGCCGCACTGTAGCTGTCCGAGTTGATGAGCACCGCCATAGGGAGCGTGACGCAGTTCGCGTCGGAGGTGACGACATCCTCTTTTCCATTCCGGTCCCGGCTGATAAAGATGTCGCCCTCGGGCAGCAGATAATCGAGCAGCTGGGTCAGCTCGCGGACAAATCCTCCGCCATTGTAGCGCACGTCGAAAACCAGCGACTTTGCGCCCTGGTCCACGAGGTCGTCTACCGCCGCGATCGCATCGTCCGCACAGCCCGTACTGAAATTCTTCAGAATAATATAGCCGGTATCGCCGTCCAGCATCCGATAACTGACGGGAGTTGTATACACGGTCACGGTGCTGAGCGTTACCTCCCGTTCCGTACCGGCGGCGTCCAATATTCCGAGCGTAAAGCTCTCGTCACCCAGTGCCAGGATATCATCATGGAGCTCCTCGGTGGTCTTCCCCGCGAGCGGCTCACCGTTTAACGAGACGATCGTCTCATCCGGTTTGATTCCGGCCTGATACGCAGGCGTGTCACGGGTTACCGTAGCGATCAAAAATCCGTTTTCAGATGCTGAAACGGTGACGCCTATGCCGCGGTAGCTGTTGTTTGTGCGCATGAGATAATCGGAGTATTCCTGCACCGTCATGTAATAGCTCCATTTGTCGTCGAGGCTCTCGATCATTCCGTTCGCCGCGGCGTCCACGGCGGCATCGAGGTCGGTATCCGTCACGAAGTCCTTGTCCAGTATATGCAGAATCTGCGTCAGCTTTGCACCGCGCATCACATTATCATAGCCGCCGGCATAGACGCAAAGGGCGCCAAAGCACGCCGCGGCCGTGAGACACGCGGCGAGAAGCGCTGTGATAAGATGTGACAAAATTTTTCTGTTCTTACCCATAATTACCTCCGGAAAAAAGTATTTCCCCGCAACGGCCGCTTATGTATCCCAATCATGTTAAAAGCAAATCCTCCGCAGCTTAAAGCTACGGAGGACAGCGCGTGTTGATTTTATCAACACGCTTTATGAGGGGTATCCCATACCCCTCATAA
>JBFWKZ010000022.1:0-24017 GCA_050252415.1 Oscillospiraceae bacterium
CTTCTATGCTAAGATGCTGGTAGTGACTCATGTCAAGCCCTCCTTCTGGGTTGTCTGCATACACCATTTTAGGAGTTCCCTTGGCTTGAGTCACTACTTTTTTGTTGCACTTGTATTGTAAATCTAAGAAACGACTTCTTTGTCAAACTGCACAACGCCGAGGCTTTGCCTTCGGCGTTGTGCGTTCGTTATTGAAAAACCGGTTTAGCCCGAAAGGCCTCGCTTAAGTTTTATCACGTGTGGAATACGGAACCCCACTAAGTCATTTTATTTCCAGTGCCAGTTTCTGATCTCCGGCATGTCCACGCCATACTCGGAAATATACTGCTTATGCTCGACCAGCTTGTCTCTCATCTGCTGGATCAGGTGGCTGCCCCGATTGCCCAGCTGCGGCAGATGATAAAGTGCCGTCTCCGTAAGACTGAAGCGGTCTAACTTATTCTGTACGCGCATGTCAAAGGGCGTCGTAATGGTACCCTCCTCTATATATCCGCGGACGTGAATATTTTTATTGTCGCGCTTATAGGTTAATTCATGGATGAGGGACGGATAGCCATGGAATGCGAAGACGATGGGCTTATCGGTCGTAAAGAGCGAATTGTATTCGCCGCGGGTCAGACCATGCGGATGTTGGTTCTTATCCTGAAGACGCATAAGATCAACGACGTTGACAACGCGTATCTTCAGCTCCGGGAAGTGTTCACGCAGTATGGTGACGGCCGCAAGCGTCTCAAGCGTTGGCGTTTCTCCGCAGCAGGCCATGACGATATCCGGCTCGGCGCCGCCGTCGTTGGAGGCCCACTGCCAGATGCCGATGCCCTGCGTACAGTGCTTTACCGCCTGATCCATCGTGAGCCACTGGGGTCTCGGGTGTTTGGATGTTACCATGACGTTCACATAGTCCCGACTGCGTATGCAGTGGTTGAAAACGCTGAGCAGGCAGTTTGCATCCGGCGGCAGGTACAGGCGAACGACATCCGCCTTCTTGTTTGCCACATGGTCGAGAAAACCAGGGTCCTGATGGGTGAATCCGTTATGATCCTGCTGCCATACGTTTGAGGAAAGGACATAGTTGAGCGAGGCGATCTCCTCACGCCACGGCAGCTCGCTTGTGACTTTCAGCCACTTTGCATGCTGGGAGAACATGGAGTCGACAATGCGGACAAACGCCTCATAACTGTTGAAAAAGCCATGACGTCCCGTGAGCAGGTAGCCTTCCAACCAGCCCTCACACATGTGCTCGGAGAGCATGGAGTCGAGTACGCGTCCATCTTTAGCCAAATATTCATCGTTGTCCCGTATCTCGGCATCCCAGGCGCGGTTAGTCTCCTCAAATACCTTGGTAAGCCGGTTAGACATCGTTTCATCGGGGCCGAAAACACGAAAATTCTTTGCATCGGCATTGAGTTTTATAACATCGCGTACAAAGCCGCCCAGTTCCAGCATGTCCTGCGCCTGAACGCCGCCGGGCCGAGGTACGTCGACGGCATATTTGCGAAAATCGGGAAGACGCAGATCACGCAGAAGCAGGCCGCCGTTTGCGTGCGGGTTTGCACCCATGCGGTGCGCCCCCTTGGGGGCAAGGGCCTTTAACTCAGGGACAAGCTTGCCGTTCTCCGTGAAAAGCTCTTCGGGATGGTAGGAACGCAGCCACTCTTCCAGCTGATGGAAATGCTCATCCTTCGTCATGGGAATAGGGACCTGATGGGCACGGAAAGTTCCCTCGATCTCCTTACCGTCGACATTTTTGGGGCCCGTCCAGCCCTTTGGGGAGGCAAACACGATCATGGGATAGCGCGGTCTTGTGGTATCCCCCTCCTCGCGCGCACGGTGGCGGATATTTTGGATCTCCTCTATGGCGCGGTCCAGCGTCGCCGCCATCTTCTCATGCATTTCGGCCGGGTCGTCGCCCTCGACGAAATAGGGCGTCCATCCGCAGCCTTCAAAGAACTTCTGCCGCTCTTCATGGGTGATGCGGGCAAAAACAGTTGGGTTGGCGATCTTATAGCCGTTTAAGTGCAGGATTGGCAATACCGCGCCGTCTCCGGCGGGATTTAAAAATTTATTGCCGTGCCATGCGGTGGCCAGGGGGCCCGTCTCCGCCTCGCCGTCACCCACAACGCAGGTGACGATGAGGTCAGGGTTGTCGAAAGCGGCGCCAAAGGCATGTGCGAGGCTATAGCCCAGCTCACCGCCCTCATTTATCGAGCCCGGTGTCTCGGGCGCGACATGGCTTGAAATACCGCCGGGGAAAGAAAACTGTTTAAAAAGCCTTTTCAGGCCATCCAGATCCTCGCCGACATTCGGATAGACCTCACTATATGAACCCTCCATCCATGTCTGTGCCACCATGGCGTTTCCGCCGTGTCCGGGACCGGATACGTAGATCATATCGAGGTCATATTTATTGATAACACGGTTTAAATGGGTATAGATAAAGTTCTGTCCCGGGACGGTGCCCCAATGTCCAACGATTTTTTTCTTGACATGTTCAGGCTTAAGCGGCTCCTTAAGCAAAGGGTTATCCAACAGATAAAGCTGTCCGGCGGCAAGGTAATTTGATGCGCGCCACCACGCGTCCAGTTTACTGAGTTCCTCGGGTGAGAGGGTCTTTGTCATGACCATTCCTCCTTTATTCATGTATGTTTCTAGTGTGGCATATTTTGGGGAATATATCCAGTGCTTTTTGTAAATTTTTTGCCACAAAATAAGGACAGGCTGCAGAATACAGCCTATCCTTATCCCAGCGTGTCAACAAAATATTTTTAACGCGCCGCTGCCGTGCTTTTTAAGCCTACATTCTAAAAAGCACGGCTGTGCTCACCGGGAAAGCTTGATAAATCAAGCTTTCCCGGTGCTTTTCATCTCATTTGAGGGGCTCCCCTCGAGCTCCCGCGCTGCTCTACTGATTTTTCATCGCGAACAGAGTTCTTTAGCAGCCGGTTCTTATCTTTCTGCCGCCCTCACCCTTTTCAATTGAAAGAGTACAATGACGCATGTTACGGCCAAACCTATGGCATCGGTCACATAACCGGGGTAAATCATGCAAAGGCCGCCGGCAATGAGCAAAAATCTTTCCGGCATGGTACATCTGTCCTGAACGAAACCCGCCAATCCGCCGGAGACGGCATACATGCCGATGAGTGCCGTGGCGACGTTTCCAAAAATTTCAACCAGTCCGACATCGATCATCAGCATGGCTGGATCGAGTACGAAAATATATGGAACAATGAAGGCGCCGATGGCGATCCGCGTTGCGTTTACTCCGGTTTGAAACGGTTCTCCCTTTGCAATAGCCGCTCCCGCCATGGCCGCGAGGGCGACGGGCGGCGTGATGTCCGCTATGATACCAAAATAAAATACAAACAAGTGCGCGCTCATCGTGATGGCAAGGGTGGCCTCGGAGAGTCCCTGACGCGCCATCAGCATGGCAATAATGGCCGGCGCACAGATGGTGGAAGTAATCAGGTAATTTGCCGTTGTAGGCACGCCCATGCCAAGCAGGATCGAGGCAAGCATGGTAAAAAACAGCATAAGCAGCAGATTATTGCCTGCGAGAGCGGCCAAAGCATTTGCAAATTTGAGTCCCAATCCCGTCATGGTAACAGAACCGACGATCATGCCTGCCATCGCACAGGCAACGGCGACAGCAAGGACGTTCCTTGCGCCGGTTATCAGCGCATCAAATATATCGCGAAATTTAAACCCCGCCTTGCGTCTTATCAGCATGATGATAATCCAGACGCCTATGGCAGACAGCGCAATCCACTGTATCGGTAGAAAACCCGTTTTCAGGCCGGCCAGGATGTACACGACAGGGGCAAGGGCCCACCACTGAATGGAATATGCCATCAGAGAGCTTAAAATAGCGCCCAGGGCGGCATAGGCAGGGGTCAGCCCTGCGGCCAAAATATAAATCATAAAAGCCAGCGGTATCAGCAGATGACCACGCTCGGAAAACAGAAACCGCACATCCGGAATGTCCTCCTCGGCCATGCCCTCCAGTCCGCATTTGCGAGCTTCATGGTGGACGCTGATCAAGATACCGGAAAAATACAGGATTGCCGGGATAACGGCGGAAAGGACAACGCGGCTATAGGCGATACCCGTGGTTTCCGCCATCAAAAATGCCGCCGCGCCCATGATGGGGGGCATCAGCTGACCGCCCGTAGATGCCGCCGCTTCAACCGCACCGGCAAATTCCGGCTTATAGCCCAGCTTTTTCATTGCCGGGATCGTAAAAGAACCGGTGGACACCGTATTTGCAACCGAGGAACCGGACACCGTCCCTTGCAGAGCGGAGGAGATAACGGCAACCTTGGCCGGACCGCCAACTCGCCTGCCCGCTATGGCGTTCGCAAAATCTATAAACAATTTACCGACGCCGGTCCTCTCCAGGAAAGCGCCAAACAGGATGAACAAAAATATGTACGTCGCGGAGACCCCGATAGGGGTACCGAATACGCCCTCGGTGGTAAAAAACATATAGTTTGCCGCCCGCGCAAGGCTAATCTTCCGATGGGCAAAAATCGTACCGCTTGGCATGTAGTGTCCAAACAATACATAGGCTAAAAACAACGATACAATAATCATAATCGGTATGCCGACCACACGGCGGCAGGCTTCCATGATAAGGAGTATGCCGATAATACCGACGATGGTCTCACTGGTATTATAGATGCCCTGAATGGAGACGAGATAATCCCAGCGCAAAGGGATATACAGCGTTGCCGAAAGCGCCATACCCGCAAGCACCCAGTCATACCAGGGGATGGCATCCTTTCTCATGCCCTTTTTAGCGGGAAAAAGCAAAAACACGAGCACCAGCACGGCGCATAGGTGGTAGGCTCGCAGCAATTGGGCGGGAATCGGGAATATGCTTGTCCACAACTGAAAGAGCGAAAAGCAAATCAGGATGCCACTGATAAAGATCGTCAGATTTTTCGGCAGCTTATTTCGATAGGAAGATTCCTTATCATACATTTCCATCGCCAGTTTGGCGCGGAGCCGCGCTTTTTCCTCCGCCGACATACCGCTGGTGTCTATTCCCGCAGCTTTTAACAGATCATGTTCTCTTTTTTCTCTCTTTCCGAACAACGCCATGTCTATCCTCCTGTGTGGGTAATTGGCTTAGAGCCTATAGAATAAGAACGTAATAAGGCTAACCCGGCCTATTTTAAAAGTAATCAATGTTTTTTCTCCAAAAGTCTTCTTTAATGTCAGTTCGTGCCCGCGATACAATAGTCTGTGGTTGGAATAAGTACCGGTTATCAGATTTATCTCGTTCTGCTCAGAGTCGATGCCCGAAAGCAAAAAGCCCTCATCCGTCTCGGTATAGGTATCTCCCACCTCATCCGAAAGGACCGGTATACCGGCACCATAGGTCTGATAAAGAGAAGAACGGATCGTGAGCGTATGCCCCGTCCGCTCTATCGTATCGATAACCGGAGAGCGGTTCACCGAATGGGTATATTTTATTGAAAACGCCTCCCCGTCGCTCAGGGGCAGGCAATAATTTTTATCACTGCCGGAGATTGTCAATACGGTAAAAATCGGCAGGAGCGCAGCAAATACGGCAAAGCAAACCGCAATCAGGATAAAGCGGAGCAATGGAGCGGATCTTTTTGGCCCGGTCCATTGCTCGCTGCTGTTCTTTTTTCTCCGCATCATTTAATTTGACGCTCAGTCGATGATGCCGACTTCTTTATAATACTTTTCAGCGCCGGGGTGGAGGGGAATCGATACGCCGCTGACAGCCGTATCGAGACTGAGGTCGGCGCCTTTGGCATATGCGGTGGCAAGTTCGGGCTGTTTTTCAAACAGGGTTTTTGTGATGTTATAGACGAGGTCCTCGTCAAGATCGGCGCGGCAGGCGAGCGTGGCTAGCACGGCCGCCGTTTCGGCTCCGCCGTCTATATTCTCATAATCGCCGGCGGCAATCGTATAGTTTGAGTAGAACGGATGTTCCGCAATAAGCTTGTCCATAACGTCGGCGTCAATACTGAGGAGCTTGCAGTCAACCATCGATGACAGCTCCATGATGGAGGAGTTGGGGATACCTGCGGTGATAAACGCACCGTCCAGAGTCCTGTTCTGCATGCCGGTTGAGGACTCGGAAAAGCCCAGGTAGTTGACGTCAAAGTCTTCATAAGCGATGCCATAGGCATCCAAAATATGGCGCGCGTTAACCTCAACGCCGCTGCCAGCCGCACCCACGGAAATGCGCTTACCCTTCAGGTCTTCAATGCTGTTTATTCCACTCTCAGTGGTGACGACAATCTGAATAACCTCGGGATACAGGTTGGCGATGGTTGCAAGATTTGTGAGCGCGCCGCCCTCGCTCATAAGCTCGGTTCCGTTGTAGGCATAGTCTAAGACATCGTTTTGTACAATAGCGAGATCCGCATCACCGCTGTTGAGGTTGCGGCAATTTTCGGCAGATGCACCGGTAGAAGTCGCGGTGGCGGAGACATTCTCCAGATTCTCGGATATAATCTGGGCCATAGCGCCGCCATAGGGGTAGTAGCTGCCGCCGGTGCCGCCGGTGGCAATGATAAGGTCATAGTTTTCCGCTTTGCCGCTGTCGCCACAGCCTGCGAGCATTCCCAGGGCTAAAATAAGTGCAAGAGTAAGCGCGATAGTTCTCTTCATTTTTGTCTCTCCTTCTCAATTATAATTGATTCGCAGCAAAACCATTATGGCATATTTTGGCGTCCGATGCAATAATTTTTTGAATTTATTTTTTATTTAACTTGCAAAAACGTCTTTGCTGTAAGGAATTTTTCCCCTTTATTGAGCATAAATAGATAATTTGTATCTCCATTCAGCGACAACATGACCAATAAAACGATAACTCATGCAAATTTTGCTATAATTCGACGCTTTGTTCCCGTCACCGTTTATTGGGCCTTATATGCGCATCGTAATGTCTGTCTTTCTACACGATTGATTAATCCGGCCCGGTCCGCTGCCGTTCGGGCATAAAAATTTTGTTGCCCGGCTATTGCAAACCCAAAATTTTGTGGTACAATGGGGTAAATTAATATTGAGCAGGGGTGCTGGAGCGAAATCCGGCTGAGACTAGGGCGATATGCCGCCTTTAACCCTTTAAACCTGTTGGATAATGCCATCGTAGGGAGTTTTTAATTATGTTTTAAAAAGCCGCTCGATGCCGAGCGGCTTTTAAATTTTATAATCATAATTTCAGGAGGATATCAAAATGAAAGCATCTGTCGCAATCCAGGTTCTTCCCCATATGTCAAGCGACAGCGAGACCATCCGCGTTGTCGACGAGGTCATCGCATATATTAAGAGCACCGGCCTCAACTACTATGTCGGCCCCTGTGAAACCGCAATTGAGGGCGAAAACTATAACGAACTGATGGAAATCGTAAAAAATTGCTGCGTCGTAGCAACAAAAGCCGGCAGTGACCGCGTCTCTGCCTATGTCAAGATAAGCTACAATCCGGACGGCAAGGTCCTCACAATCGATGAAAAAGTCACAAAGCATCACAAATAAGCTCCCTGCCGTCGCCGCTATCGCCATTCTGCTGCTTGTCTGGTATATCGTCTGTGCCGCAGAGCTTGTCCCCGCATTTATGCTGCCGTCGCCCGGTGATGTGGGCCGGGCGCTTATCTCCGAGTTTCCCATTTTGATGCATCACGCGAGCGTAACCCTTTTAGAGGCGGCATACGGCCTGCTTGCCGGAATCGCGACCGCCTTTGTCACTGCGACGCTCATGGACAGATACCGCGTGCTGTATAAGGCACTCTACCCTATTATCATCGTGACGCAGACCATACCCACTATCGCGATAGCGCCTCTTTTGGTCCTTTGGATGGGCTTTGAAATGGCGCCAAAGGTAACGCTCGTTGCCCTCACCACCTTTTTCCCCATCACCATTGGGCTGCTCGACGGCTATGCCTCCACAGATAAGGAGGCGTCTGAACTGCTGCGCTCCATGGGCGCTAAAAACTGGCAGATATTCTATCACCTTAAGTTTCCCTCCGCACTCAGTCACTTCTTCGCGGGACTGCGCGTCTCAGCCTCCTATGCGGTCGTCGGCGCGGTGATCAGTGAGTGGCTCGGCGGGTTTGAAGGTCTCGGCGTTTATATGACGCGCGTAAAAAAGGCGTATGCCTTTGACAAGATGTTTGCCGTAATCGTATTTATAACGGCGGTCAGTTTGCTGCTCATGCTGGCCGTCGCCGTACTGCGCCGACTCGCGATGCCATGGGAGGCGTATGAAAAGCTGGAAAGAAAGGACTAACCGAATGAAAAAGATAACCGCACTTTTATTGTGCTTCACTCTCGCCTTCTCCTTCGCCGCATGCGGCGCAAAGAATACTGAAACAGAGGGCACCGACCTTAAGCCAATCACCCTCTGCCTTGACTGGACGCCAAACACCAATTATACGGGCTTCTATGTCGCACAGGCTATGGGCTACTATAAGGACGAGGGCCTTGAGGTCTCCATTGTTCAGCCGCCTGAGGACGGCGCTACCGCACTCTGCGCTTCAGGCAAGGCGGAGTTTGCCATTTCCGCACAGGATTCTCTTGCCGCCGCCTTTGCCATAGACGATCCGCTTGAGGTCACTGCCGTCGCAGCTCTTCTGCAGCACAACACCTCCGGCATCATCTCCAGGGCCGGCGAGGGGCTTGACACGCCCGCAGGCCTCGAGGGTAAAACCTATTCCACCTGGAACAGCCCCATTGAGCTCGCCATGATAAAATATGTGATGGAAGCCGACGGTGCAGATTTCAATAAGCTCACGCTCATCCCCAACAACATCACCGACGAGCCGGGCGCGCTCACCGCTCACCAAACCGACGCCATCTGGATATTCTATGGTTGGGGCGGTATCACGGCTGACATTCGCGACTTTGACTATGATTTCTTCTATTTCAAGGATATCGACCCCGTCATGGACTATTACACGCCTGTGCTCATCGCCTCAAATCAGTTTCTTGAATCCGATCCCGATGAGGCCAAGGCTTTTCTTGCGGCTACCGCCAAGGGCTTTGAATATGCCATTGACCATCCCAATGAGGCGGCTCAGATGCTGATCGACGGCGACACGACCGGTTCTCTTAAAGGTTCGGAAGAGCTGGTTCAGAAAAGCCAGGAGTGGATGTGCGACCAGTACAAAGCCGAAGTGGGCCAGTGGGGCTACATCGATCCCGCGCGTTGGGACGCTTTCTACACCTGGTTGAGCGACAACGGCCTCTGTGAAAAGCCGCTTGAACCGGGCACCGGATTTTCTGACGACTATCTGTCATGATGAGCGAGATTCTCAGAGCCGAACATATCACAAAATGCTACGATGGCGAACCGGTCGTGCAGGACGTATCGCTCACGCTCGGCCACGACGAGCTTGTCTGCCTGCTCGGTATCAGCGGTTCCGGAAAAACGACGCTTTTCCACGTCCTCTCAGGGCTATCGGCACCTGAGGCGGGTAAGGTTTATTTGCGCGGAGAGGACATTACCGCTTCTCCGGGCCGGATAAGCTACATGCTGCAAAAGGACCTTCTGCTCCCGCACAAACGCATTGTGGATAACGTTGCCCTGCCGCTTGTGATACGCGGCATGCCGAAAAAAAAGGCGCGTGAAAAGGCTTCGGCCTTTTTTGAGCAGTTTGGTCTTGATGGGACCGAAAGAAAATATCCCGCCCAGCTCTCCGGCGGCATGCGCCAGCGCGCCGCCCTATTGCGCACTTATCTGGGCTCACAGGGTGTGGCTCTTCTCGACGAGCCTTTTTCCGCGCTCGACGCGCTGACAAAGCGCGATATACACGCATGGTATCTTCATGTCATGGAGGAAATTGAGCTCGCTACGCTTTTTATCACGCATGATATCGACGAGGCGGTACGCTTAAGCGACCGGATTTATATCCTGGGCGATAAACCCGGACGCATACTGGCGGAAATGAGGATAGCGCCAAAGCGCCCGCGCAGCACCGACTTTGCACTCTCTCCCGAATTCTCGGGCTATAAGCGAGAGATTCTCGGCTATCTGAATAAGCAATAAGGGCTTCAGGTCAACGACGAAAAAAGGCTTCCGAGCACATTACTGTGTTCGGAAGCCTTTTTCGTAAGGTCCTCGAGATGAGAAACCCGTTTCTTTGAAAAACCTTTTTTAAGAGGAACCGGATTAATACATGCCACCCATATCGGGAGCCGCGGGAGCAGCCGGTGCCGGTTCAGGAATGCTGGCCACCAGTGACTCCGTAGTAAGGATCATCCCGGAGACGGATGAGGCGTTCTCCAAGGCGCTGCGGCTGACCTTGGTCGGATCGATAATACCGGCGGTGATCATGTCGACATACTCTTCTTTGGCCGCGTCGAAACCGTAGTTCGGGTTATCGCTGTTCTTGACAGCCTGCAGAATGACGGCACCTTCCAGGCCGGCGTTTGCGGCAATCTGAGCGATAGGCGCATACAGTGCCTTGGCAACGATGGCAGCGCCGGTACGCTCATCACCCTCAAGCTCCGCCATAGCAGCCTCGGCAGCCTTTCCGGCCATGACAAAGACGGTACCGCCGCCGGCGACAATGCCCTCCTCAACAGCCGCGCGGGTGGCGTTGAGCGCATCCTCGATGCGGAGTTTCTTCTCCTTCATCTCGGTCTCAGTGGCTGCGCCGACCTTGATGACAGCTACGCCGCCTGAGAGCTTTGCAAGACGCTCGTTGAGCTTCTCACGGTCATAGTCGGAAGTGGTGGTGCCAATGAGATTCTTGATCTGTGCGACACGCTCTTTGATCGCTGTGCTGTCGCCGGCACCGTCGACGATAATCGTGTTCTCTTTACCGATTTTAACCTGGCGGGCATGGCCAAGCATGGCCATCGTGGTTTCCTTCAGCTCCATGCCCAGGTCGGAGGAGATGACCTGACCGCCGGTCAGAACTGCGATATCCTGGAGCATCTCTTTACGTCTGTCGCCGAAGCCGGGGGCTTTAACACAAACGCAGGTAAAGGTTCCGCGCAGCTTATTGAGAATGATGGTGGCAAGCGCCTCGCCCTCAACGTCCTCAGCGATGATAACCATCTTGCGGCCGGCCTGCACAACCTGCTCCAGGACAGGCAGGATCTCCTGAATATTGGAAATTTTCTTATCGGTGATGAGAATCAGAGCGTCGTCAATGACAGCTTCCATCTTCTCATTATCCGTAACCATGTAGGGCGTAATATATCCGCGGTCAAACTGCATGCCTTCAACGACCTCGCTGTAGGTGTCTGCAGTCTTGGACTCCTCGATTGTGATAACGCCGTTCTGACTTACCTTCTCCATTGCTTCGGCAATGAGCTTGCCGATCATCTCTTCGCCGGAGGAGATTGCGCCAACCCTCGTGATGTCGGCTGTGCCGTTAACCGGCTTACTGTTTGCGCGGATGGCGGCAACGGCGGCGGCGGTTGCCTTCTGAATTCCACGGCGCATGACCATGGGATTTGCCCCGGCGGCGAGGTTTTTAAGGCCTTCATGAATCATTGCCTGAGCGAGCAAAGTAGCGGAGGTTGTACCGTCGCCGGCGATGTCGTTCGTCTTGGTGCTAACCTCGCGGATAAGCTGTGCGCCCATGTTCTCAAATTTATCTTCAAGCTCGATCTCTTTGGCGATCGTCACACCGTCGTTTGTAATAAGGGGAGTGCCGAACTTGCGCTCCAAAACGACGTTGCGTCCTTTGGGTCCGAGAGTGATTTTAACGGTATCGGCGAGCTGGTTTACGCCGGACTCGATAGCCTTACGGGCTGCCTCGCCGTAAATAATTTCTTTAGCCATAATTTTTATTCCTCCAATTAATTCAATTTGTCGCGCCACAAAAGGAGTTTTCTCCTTGAGGCGCAGCCTCTGCAGAACGCGCTAAAAACGTACCGGCGGCACATTTTTAATCCTGCAGTTATTCAACAACGGCAAGAATGTCGCCCTGGCGAACAATGGTATATTCCTCGCCGTCCAGCTTGACGGTGGTACCGGTGTATTTTCCGGTGATAACCTTGTCGCCTGCCTTGACTTCCATCTTGACCTCGTTACCGTCGATGATTCCGCCGGGCCCGACAACGACAACCTCATAAATTTCAGGCTTTTCCTGTGCTGAAGAAGAGAGGATAATTCCGCTCTTGGTCTTTTCTTCTGCCTTGACCTGCTTTATTATTACTCTGTCAGCCAAAGGTTTTAGTGTCATTTTATATTTACCTCCTATACATTTTACCTTTTATGTTTTCATTAGCACTCTTGACGTTCGAGTGCTAATAACAATTATTATAATAATCCAAGTATATCCATTGTGCAAGCCGTGTATTCCCAAAAAATTAAATAAAAACAGGCTAAATCTTCTATTATATCGATTTAGATTAAGATTTTAATGTGAAATCTTTGATTTACGCACATTTTCTTCGTTTCTCTCAGTATCTAAATTAAAAAAATCCATACTCCGCGGGAAAATAAAATTCAAGCCGCCAGTAACAAGCTTAAATTCGACGGTATGGCTTTCCATGGTCTCGCCATCGATATTGATACACAGAAGATTGTCGCTTTCGATTTTTGCGTAATCGCCGCGGTAATACGCGAGATATTTTTCAGGCAGCTCACGATATCGCCCGCTGGCATATTTCCCTATCAGGCGGATAAATTCAAAACGGGAGACCCCACGGATGATAACAAAATCAAGGATACCGTCATCCGGCCGTGCCTCCGGAACGGGGTTGAAGCCGCCGCCGTAAAATCTGCCGTTACAGACGCAGACGAGAGCGGCCATGCCGTCTATAACACGTCCGTCAAAGCTGATACGCATACGCTGGTTCACACCGCGCATGAGGTTTACGACTGTCGAGCTCACATAAGCGAATTTTCCGCCGATCAGCGGCAGACGGCTATAATGATGTACCTGCGTGCCAATTCGTGCATCAACGCCGACAGAACAGATATTTAAGCCGTATCGGCCGTTGCAGCCGATGAGGTCCAGCTTTCTGACCTCGCCGGCAGTCAGCGCCCGGAGATCCAAAAATCGGGTTTTTTCAGCGCCGAACATACGGACAAAGTCATTGCCCGTACCGCTGGGATAGACGGCAACGGCAACATTGGAAAGGCCTGCTGCGCCATTGACGCACTCATTGAGCGTCCCGTCTCCGCCTACCGCATACACGCGCAGAGTGTCGTGAACGGCCGCCTCAGCGCGCACCTTTTCCTCTCCGTCCATAGGCGCTCGGGTCGTGTATACCTCAAAATCGCCGCCGGACGCGAAGATGTGCACGACGGCTTCTTGAATCTCCGGCGTCTTGTCCCTGCCGCCGGCAATAGGGTTTACAATAAACAAATGCTTCATTATTATCTCACAGATACATAAAAAGCTCACATTTTATCATGCCGTTGTATAGCTTTCGCTTTTTATTGGCTTTTTTTCCGAAGTGCTGCTCGAACTCCGGATGGCTGGAGAGACAAAAGAGCCTCCACTTATCGAGCTGCCGATATGTCCTGCCGAAGTCATGGTAGAGCCGTTCGGCACCCTGCCGGTCGAGAAGGCGCTCGCCGTAGGGCGGATTGGTAACGATGACTCCGCCATCTGTTTTCAGGCCAAAGGCTAACGCATCGGCAAGACGAAAGTCGATGATATCCGCCACGCCGGCGCGCTGCGCATTCTTTTCAGAGATTTCCACGGCAACCGGGTCGATATCCGATGCAATGATATGGTAATCCCCTGAAAACTCACGCGACTGCGCCGCCTCTCTTTCGGCCTGCCATAATTTCTGGTCGACACAGGCCCATTGCATAGCGGAGAAACCGCGCTGCAATCCGGGCGCGCGGTTTTTCGCCATCAAGGCCGCCTCGATGGCTATGGTGCCGCTTCCGCAAAAAGGATCGGCAAAATCGATTTTACCCCGGTATCTGGCAAAATCTACCATTGCGGCGGCGAGCGTTTCGCGCAGCGGAGCCGTCAGGTGTGCCGGGCGATAGCCGCGTTTATGCAAGCCGTCACCGCTGGTATCCAGACAAACGGATACGACATCTTTCATGATTGAAAACTGGATTTGATAGACGCACCCGGTCTCAGTAAACCAACTGACCCCGTATTTTTTCTTCAGCCGCTCGACGACCGCCTTTTTGATGATCTTTTGGCAGTCCGGAACGGAGTGGAGCTGTGAATTGAGTGAATGGCCCTTGACGGGAAACGCGCCGTCGCGCGGAATAAAATCTTCCCACGGGGCGGCAAGGGTGCCCTGAAAAAGCGCTTCAAAGCTGCGGGCCTCGAATGCGGCAAGCTCAAGAAGTACGCGCTCGCCGAATCTCAGGCAAATGTTTGCCCTGACCATATCGGCTATGCCGCCCGAAAAACGGACACGCCCATTTTCGCTGCGAACATTTTCCATCTTCATATGCCGCAGTTCGTTAGCCAGGGGCTTTTCAAGCCCAAACAGGCAGGGGACAATAAACTCCATCATTTGTTTTCACCATACTTTCCTGAGCTGATCCCCATATAGATCAGCAGCATATACACGCCGCACAGCATGGTACAGGCGGACATCACCTTAGAGGCAACGATCGGGAACAATCTGCCGTACCCATCGTGAATATACATGGGCGATACGTTGTCAAAATACGTTTCTCCTCCGGCAAAGTCTCCGTTTTCATCATACCAGGCAAAGAGATCCTGCTTTTCCGAGTCATTGAGGATGCTGACAAAGCCTGTGGCGGTAACGGTCGCGCCCGTCTCAGGTTTTTCTTCAAAGACCACAGAGATAAGCCCGTCCGAACAGGTCACAGCCGTCCAATAACCCGCCTCTGTCTCCCGATAAACACCGGCGACCGTTCCGGTGAGCGTCTGCATGGCACTCTTTGACATTTCATCACGCGTATCTACGCTTTTCGCCCCGATCAGCAGCGTAAAAAGCGAAATACCGGAGAGGTAAAGTAAAATAAGCGCTATCACAGCGGCAATAACCACGCGTATAATCGCATTTTTAACGCGTCGGTTTTGTATCAAGGGCGGCGTTTTCGGTGTCTTTTTCTTTTTAGCCATTTTTTAACCCTCCGCGTCGAGTATCGCATCGAGGATGGCGATGCACATCGCCGACTCCGCTACCGGCACTGCCCGCGGTACGATACAGGGGTCGTGCCTGCCTCTGACACGGAAGTCGACGTTTTCCATCGTCTCAAGGTTGATACTCTTCTGTTCCCTTCCTATGGACGGCGTCGGCCGGAAGGCCAGACGGCAGACGATGGGCATCCCATTGCTCAGCCCGCCGTTTATACCGCCTGAGTGATTTGTCTCCGTATAGATTCTCCCATCCGAAACCCTTATGGGATCGTTTGCCTGGCTGCCCCGCATTTCCGCCAACGCGAAACCTGCGCCGAATTCCACGCCCTTAACGCCCGGAATGGCGTAAAAAAGTCCAGCCAGCCGACTCTCCAGTCCGCCAAACATCAGTCCGCCCGTCCCGGCGGGTACGCCGCGGCAGACACATTCGACCGTACCGCCCACGCTGTCACCTGCCGCTCTGGCGTCGAGTATCTCCTTTTTCATCGACATGGTCAGGCCGTCTCCCTCATATTTACCGATACGGACAATCTTCGCCTCGACCACCACCCCGCGTCGTTTGAGTTCCTGACGGCAAACGGCGCCGGCTACTACCCATCCGGCCGTCAGCCTGCCGCTGAAGTGTCCTCCTCCGCGGTAGTCGTTCATCCCTCGGAATTTGACCCATGCGGCCAGGTCGGCATGGGAGGGCCGCGGTATTTTAGGGTCATAAGCGCTGGAATGTTGGTCGGAATTTTGAATCACGGCAGTGATCGGCGTGCCCGTGGTCACGCCGTCGAACAGCCCGCTCATAAAAACCGGAACATCGGCCTCACGGCGCTGGGTTGCAAGCTCACTGGTACCCGGAGCTCTGCGCGCCATCTCCTCATTGATCGCTTCCATGTCCAGACAGAGCCCCTGCGGTATGCCGTCCAGCACCATGCCAACGCCAAAACCGTGCGACTCGCCAAAAATGGTAAATTTTAATCGTTCACCGTAGGTGTTCATTAAGTCTCCTCCAGGATGTTTACGCCGCGGCAATTTTTAAAATATTCCACCTCGCGGCGGTGACAGGTAAACAGAATCACCTGTCGATTTTTACTCATTGCATACAGCAGATCGAGAGCGGCACGAAGCCGTTTTTCATCAAGTGACGACAACGCGTCGTCAAGAACAAGGGGACAGCTCATCCCCTCCGGCAGCGCCAACTCGCAAATGGCCAGGCGCAAGGCGAGATACATCAGATTTTTGGCCCCTTCGCTCATAAACGCGGTCTCATGCCCCAGCGTGTCACCCGCTATGCGCACAGAGGCGTTCAGGTCTCGGTCAAGGCTCAGTTCGGCGTATCTTCCGTCGGTCATTTGGCCGAAAAGCTCAGTCGCCCGACGGGTCAGCCGGGGTGAGAATCGGCTCTGCTGTTCTCTGTCCGCCGCAGCCAAAAGTTCACGGGCAAGATTCAGCTCCTCAAGCTGAGCGGTATTTTCATCTATCGCCTCTCTCAGACGGTTTCGCTCCGTTTCCAATACGGCGGGGTCGCCAAGCACGTCCATTTTACCCCGAAGGGCGGCAAGTTCCTCACGATACATCCCAAGCCGCGAAACGGCAACGGCGAGCTCGCTGTTTTCAGCCGGCCCGGCAGAGCCTCGGCGGGCGTTCTCCGCACGCAGTACCTCAAGCCTTCTGCGTTTTTCCCGCAGCCTGTCGGCCGAATTCTGCCACGCCTCATAATTTTTCCGATGCTCCTCACCAAGCGAACGCAAGCCTTCCGTATCCGCAATCCCATATTGCCGCAGCAGGGTCCGATATTGCGCCATGGCATCCCGCGCCGTCTTTTTCGTTTTTACCGAGTTAACGGCTGTCAACACAAAAAGGATAAACAGCACCGCCGCCGGGATGAGGGTGACTTTCATATCCAAACTTCCGAAAACGCTCAGCGCCGCTGCAAGAATAAGCAGCATAGCCGGCGCGATGAGCTTTTTCTTTGAATATTTTTTTTCTCCCGCCTCCCGCAGGTGCACAGCACTGCTTTTCACGCGGTCAAGCTCCAGGGCGACCTCGCGCGGGTCGCGGGAACCGAATCGCCCGGAATCCAGTTTTTCACGAAGGGCACGTTCTTCTTCCTCCGCCGCCGAAACAGTGGCTGAAGCCTCACGCTCTCGGCGAACAGCCTCCTGTACGGCCGAGTCGGCAGCGGAGCGCTCCTGCGCCTGCCGTTCCCGAAGCTGGGTACACTTCTCTGAGAGCGCCTCTATCCGCATGGTGATCTCACCATTTTTTTCCGCCATTTCCGTAAGACCATCCAGGCGCTGCTCCAGCTGTGTCAGCGTATTTGTCAGTTCCGGGATGATACCGACGCGGTTGTTATGGCGCCGTTTGCGCTGCCAGGCGCGCAGTACACCATCCACATCCGAGTAGGACGGCCCCTCCTCACCGGTGCTGACGATAGCGGCGATACGGCTCTCAAGCTCAGGGCTGTTGTCTACGCGGGCCGCGCCCTGCCCTATAAAAGCGCTGCGGGAAAACACCTCACGGGATACTCCGGTCAGTTCCTCTCCCACCGTCGTCCCGGTCAGGGGATATGGGTCCTCAGTACCGGAGTAAACGGCGGAAAATTCCCGAAAAGGTGCATTTTCCGTTTTACTGCTCCGACGAAGGGTAAGCCTGAGCCCGCCTTCCTCAATGTCCATGCTGCCCTGCGGTGAGACACCGCTCCATGGCACATAGAGCAATTTATCCGGAATAACGTCCGCGCGTCTGCGTTGCGAGGAATCTATGCCGTACAGCATAGCCCGGATAAAAGCGGACCACGTACTTTTTCCGCTCTCGTTCGGCGCATAGACGACGTTCATTCCCGGCATGAGGTCCATCGCATTGCCGTCAAGCTTGCCAAATCTGGCGGTCATTTTGCGGATGATCATCGGCTTACCTCCCACGGCTCCTCGCCGCCGTCAATGGCGGCAAGCCCCCAGAGTATGGCACGGCGTGCGCTTTGCCGCTCAGATTCGGTTTGTGCCGAATCGTACCGCGCTCTCGCAAGGCGCAGAAAGGTGCCGCGCAGCGTATCTTCTCCCTCGCCGTCAATCTTCCGCGGGGCTTTCGTCCGATCACGCAGCTGAGCCGCAAAAAGTCCCCGCTTTTGCGCCAGCTCCTCGAGTTCCCGCGCGGGAACCGCCTCGCCGCACTCCCCAGTGAGAACAAATCGGCAGATATCTCCCTCCCGCGCCGAGCTTACCGCCTCAAAAAGGGCCGCGCGCACGTCGGTATTGCTTACGTCAACATTTATTATTTCATACCGCCGCGCACATAGCTCTAAAAATTTGCTTTCACAGCCGCGGTCGCTCAGCGTTATCAGGGCCGCTCCCCTCGGACCGCACTCGTCAAAGCCTCTGCCCTCGGTGCAGCCCGGGTAGGAATACCACGTGTCGCCTGCTTTTTTAAGCCCACTTTGTGCATGAATATGGCCAAGCGCAGCATAGTGTGCGCCACTTTTTGCCAATTCTTGTTCAGTTATTGGGCAATATCCCCCACCTCCCAGATCACCATGAAGGATGAGGATGTTCCATATGTCGCTCTCCCTGACAGCATTGAATCCCGCCAGCAGGTCTGGAACATACGGCTCTGTAAAGCCCGCGCCATAAACGCGCGCGAAGCCGAGATCGATACACGCCATATCAGACGTCTTGAAAATATGTACATTTTCGCGAAGCTGCATCCGCGCCCAGGGTGAAGCGGGACTATAGTAATCGTGGTTGCCCGGCGCGATGAAAATGGGTATTTCCACCTTGGCAAACGCCTCTTCGATAACCTGTGCCGTCTCATGGTAGGGTCTTCCGCTGTCAAACAGGTCTCCGGCAAGGAGGATCAGATCCGCACCTTGAGTCTCGGCCGCCTCAATGACTTTTCCGGGCAAAAGCCGCTGCTCACGGCGCCGGAGCTTTGCCTGTGAATCTGAAAGCGCCTCGAACGGCGAATCCAGGTGCAGATCAGCGGCATGGAGTATCTTTAATTCTCTCATAAAATGCGCACAGCCTCCGCCGACAGGCAGCGTCCGGTTCCCTCGTCCACCTCAAAAATGGCGCCCTCCAGCCGGCAGGGTCCTTTGGCGGAGTGGTAGCGGGATGGCGGATCGCCTAAAAATTTTCCAATGGACTGCTCAACCTCTATCCCGAGGACGGAGTCGATGGGGCCTGTCATGCCAAGGTCTGTAATATAGCCTGTCCCATTCGGTAAGACACGTGCGTCGCTGGTCTGGACATGGGTGTGCGTACCCCACACGGCGCTGACACGTCCATCAAGAAAATAGCCCAGAGCGCATTTCTCGCTGGTGGCCTCGGCATGAAAATCGACGAGAAAAATATCCGCTTCGCCCGCCAGCTCATTCAGAAGATTTTCCGCTGTTGAAAAGGGGTGATCGGTATTGGCATCCAACCCATACCGGCCCAGCAGGTTTATGACACAAATACGTCCCTTTGGTGTTTCAATCACGGCATAACCCGTTCCCGGGCACTGCGGGGCAAAGTTTGCCGGACGTATTGTACGGGAATTTTCATCCAGATATTCATAGATATCCCGGTACGCCCAAGTGTGGTTGCCAAGTGTTATCACATTGGCACCGGCATCAAATATACGCTCGGCATGCCTCGGCGCGATACCAACGACGTTCGTATTTTCACCATTTACAACTGCAAAATCTATATTCAGGTTTTTGCGCATTTTACGCAGGTTGTCCTCCAGAAATTCCAGTCCCGGAACTCCTGTCACATCTCCTACCGCTAAAATCCTCATAACCGCAGCCTTCTTTCAAAATCGCATATGGATACATTAAATTAGTTTATTATAGCATAGCCTAATTCGATTGGCTACCCTTTCCCATGAAGAACCGGCCGCCTCACGGACGGCGTATAAAACCCTACAACTTAGTCTGTGCATCTAAAAATAATAAAGTTATGGAAAAACTATCCTTATATTTTTTACAAAGCTAATAATACAAGGTACCCTTGTCTCAGTTCCAGTAAATAATGGTTAGCCAAGCGCTTCAATCCAACTCAAAATTTCTCCCGCATGGTCTGCAATCGGATAGTCGCCAAGGGCCAGAAGTTCGGCTTTTGAGCGGTAGCCCCAGCTCACGAGAAGCGGTGAGCAGCCGGAGTTCTCCGCGGTCATAAGATCCACTTCCGTGTCGCCGACATAGACCGCATCCTGATTACTCACGCCTAATGCCTTCAGAGCGGCAAACACCATATCAGGGGCCGGCTTACGCCGGCAACTGTCGCTTTCGCCGATAGCGACATGGACGCCGAACCAGCGGCGGTTGAGGTCTTTCACCGCGCCGTCGAATTTATTTGAAACGATCGCGGTCAAGTACCCGCGCTCGCGAAGCGCTTTGAGCATCTCCGGCACGCCGGGATAGGGATGGGTATCTATTTGGCTATGCCAGCTATAATGATCGGTAAAAATTTTCAGCGTGCGCGTCGCATTATCCTCACCGGCGCCCTCGGGAACGGCACAGCGAATCAAATTTGCTACTCCATTGCCAATAAACCGACGAATGTCGTCCGCGCTGCGCCGCGGATAGCCCATCTGCTCAAGCGCAAAGTTCGCGCTGCGCGCAAGGTCCGTCAGGGTATTCAAAAGTGTTCCGTCCATATCAAAAACAACTGCTTGTTTCACAAGAATCCTCCCTGCTTCACTTCACCGTGCAGCTAAATTAAATTTGTGAAAAATGGCGCGATGATAACGGTGAGCACACCTGTAATGGCAATTGAAAGCCCGCTCATCGCGCCTTCCGTTTCGCCCAGTTCCATTGCTTTCGCCGTGCCGATCCCATGCGAACAGGTACCAAGGGCAAGCCCACGGGAGACGGGATGCTTTATATGCGCAAGACGAATCATCAATTCCGCCGACATATTTCCTGTGATCCCTGAGAACATTATGGCCAGTACCGTCATGGGCGGAATCCCGCCGTATTCTCCGGATAGCGCAACACCGATCGGCGTTGTGATGCTCTTTGGGAGGAGCGAAACATAGTCCGTATGTCCGAGCCCGAAAAGCAGGCACATAGAAGAAATAGCCAGGATGTTTGCAAATACTCCCGCAGAAATTCCGCCAATAATGGCAAGAAGATTTTTCTTCAGGACGCCTATTTTATGATAGAGAGGCACGGCGAGGCAGACCGTTGCCGGGGTGGCAAAAAAGCCCAGATGCTGTGCCGATTCAAAATAACTGTCGTAGTCGATACCCAGTAATAATAAAACGCCGACAATGAGCAGCATGGCAATGAGAAACGGATTCAAGATAGCGTAATTAAATTTACGCCTTATAAAGACTGCCGCCTCGAAGCAAATCAGTGTCAATGCCGTGCCGAAAAACATAGAACTTTGAAGAACTTCTTTCACGGTCTCTTTTCCCCCTTGAGATCTATGATGGCGTCGGAGGCCTTACCGGTAACGGTAAGCACAAAGAGGGTTGATGCAATTACTGTGACAATCAGCGCCGCCATTATGCCTCGAAGTTCACTCCAGTACGCCATAATCTCAACACATGCCGGCAGCAGAAATATGATCAGATTTTCTACCATAAAGTTGCTCGCCTCCTCAACATCGGGCAGCTTCACGAGCCCTGTGCAGAGACCTATAAAAAGGAGAATAAAGCCATATATCCCGGCGGGTATCGGCAGGGGAATCAATCCACGCAGGACTTCGCCGATTGCGGAAATCAATAAAATTATCCCTATTTGTCGTAAATAATACATTCCATGTACCTCATTTTCAAATTTCTTCATTATTATACATAATATACATAGGATTTCATAGGTTTTTTTTGATCTTCGTGGAAACACTATAATCGAAATTTCAACAATTGGAGGCGTAAATAATGAACAATATGAACAACGGTACCTTCCTTAGGGGCCTTGGCGTAGGTATGGTCGTCGGTTCCGCTATCAGCATGGCGGTAAAGGGCGGTAGAAACGGAAATAAAAACGCTTGGGGCAAAGCTCTTAAATCAATGGGCGAAGTCGTGGAGAACGTATCCGGGGTTTTTGGGCTGTAAAAAAGCAGAAAATCTATAAAAAGGGTATTGCTTTTTATTCCGTGCTGTGCTATTATACTAGGGCGCTAGAGATATGCGCCCTTAGCTCAGCTGGATAGAGCGTCTGGCTACGGACCAGAAGGTCGGGGATTCGAATTCCTCAGGGCGTACCAAATGAAAAAGCCTCTGAAATCATTGTAAAATCAATGGTTTCAGAGGTTTTTATTTTGTTTAACCCTCAATTCTACGGCTCGGTGTATTGGGTATTTTAGGGTGTTTAACGGTGCATTTGTTGTCAAACTGTTGTCAGATTTTTAAGTAAAAAAACAGCCCCTCTCCAAACGGGAAGGGGCGCTTTATGTTATTTGCCAATTACGGATTTAATCAGATTATAAAACCGGTGCAGGAAAACTACCATCATCTCGCGGGTACAGGCGCTCTTGTACTGCATGTTGCCGCTGCCGTCACCGGTGATGAGGCCGTTACCCTCCGCCCATTCACGGGCCTCCTGACTCCAGCTTGACAGCTCCTGGTTTTGCTTCTCCGTGAGGTAGGCGTCCATCATTTCATTAAACTTTTCCTGTGTCATCTCTTCAGTCAACTCCTCAAATGGAAAATTTTTGCCCGGGCAGGCCGTAGCATTATAGTCTTTATGCCGCTTAATGGCGATGTCCGGATAGCGCGTTTTAATGTCGGCTATAAGCTCCTGCCCGGCTTCAAGCTGCACTGCCGGCATCTCCGTATCGACGTTCTCATAGTCGCCCTCAAAGCAAATGCCGATCGTGTGGCCGTTCTCGTTAAGGGTATGGCCGCCTATGGTATTCTCCGGGCGTCCCCGATAGACAGAGCCATCCTTGCGGACATAATAATGATAAGCAATGCCCGCCCAGCCGTTTACGTTCTTGTGGTAGTTGTGGATTTGCTCCGCCGTCTCACCGTTGGCCGCCGCATGGTGGATGACGATCGTATCCGTCACGCTGCGGATAGAAAGTGCATATGCCCAGACATAATCCGGCTCAATGATAGTCATTCCGCCGTGCTCCCCTCGGTATCGCCGGTATCGTTCGTGGCGGCAGTACTCGCCTCTCCCGTACTTGTTTCTGCGGTGCTTTCGGTTGAGGTGCCTGTGACAGCGCTGCTGACTGCACCTATACTTGTTTCGATTCCCTGTAAAATCTGCTTTAATTTATCGAACCCGAACATGGCGGCATAGGCCACCATAACGCCGACGACGACCGCCGCCGCAATCATGTACCAGACAATGGAAAGCGCTGTCACCTGCGCATAGGCAATGAAAGATACCACCGTCAGCGTGACCGACAGGATGACTACAAGTATGTTGGTCGGCAGCTTATCATATGTAGCCTGCTTGATAACTTCCGTTGCGATATTCACGATAGCCACCAGTATGCCGATCACGGTAATGAGCGCGGATATGCTGATAATGTTTTCCATAAAAATTCTCTCCATTAATCACAATCTTGATTTGAATTAGTCTGTTTTATCACGGTGTCGTAAATTATACCGCCTTTGGTGTCCTCGGCCTTGCTTTTGTTGATGGCCGCTGTGATCACCGCTGCGCTTTTAGCTTGCTGTAGGCCGATGAGCGCTGTCAGGAAGGCCATGCTGCCGGTAAACCCCTGCATAATACACAAATAGCAGAGGTATAGGACGAAGGCCGTGATCGCCGCATCCTCTGCAAGGACAAATACAGCCGTCTTGTTGGTAAATCCCAGCTTCTTTTTATTCATAGCCCTACCTGTGCCAACATAAAGCCTACAGCGGCAGCGGCAAGGGCCCATATAAGTTTTTCCACCAGATTGTCCCAACGCTTTGCGGGCTTTTCTGTCAAGCTCTTGACATCGTTCTTTATCTCCAAAACATCGCTCTTAATGTTTTCCTGATCTTTTGCCATGACAGCCACGGAGGCGACAAGCTTGTCCAGATTGTCCTGCCGCTCTTCAATCTTGCCGATACGA
>JBFWKZ010000023.1:0-23096 GCA_050252415.1 Oscillospiraceae bacterium
ATGATTGATATTTTCCCACAATGATACTCGAATTTTGTCCGCCAAAGCCCAGGGAATTGGACATTGCCGTATCGATCGATTTTCTGAGCGGCGTATTGGCAATAATGTTGAGATCACATTCCTCATCAATGTCATTACAGTTGATATTGGCGGGGAGAACGCCCGTCTCAATCGCCTTGACGCATGCTATGATCTCAGTAATACCGCCGGCTCCCATCAAATGTCCGGTGGAGCTCTTGGTTGAGCTAACCGGTACATCATAGCCGCCGAAAGCCCTCTTTATCGCTTTTGTTTCGGCGATATCCCCCTTGATCGTCGATGTCCCATGGGCATTGAGATAGCCGATTTCTTCCGGTGACAAGCCGGCCTTTTCCAGCGCTGTTTTAATGCACTCGGCAACGCTGCCGCCGCTCGGGTCAGGGGCTACGGGATTAAACGCATCCGAGTTGCTGGCGCAGCCCATAAGCTCCGCCTTAACAGCCGCGCCGCGTCTTAAGGCATGCTCTTCTGTCTCAAGTACAATAGCGCCACCGCCTTCACCCATTACAAAACCGTCTCGTTTTTTGTCGAAAGGACAGCTTTCTCCGTTTCTGGACAACGCTCCCGCTCTGCTGAGACTTTGAATAGTAAGCGGGCTGATCGCCGACTCGCCGCCCATGACGATAACGGCATCTGCCGCACCGGCCTCAAGAAGCAAGGCCGACATCGTGACCGCATCGCCTCCGGAAGAGCAGGCCGTGCTGACGGTCAAACTTGGACCCTTTATCCCGTGGCTGATGGCAAACTGGGCCGCCGCAATATTGCCCATGATTTTCGGCAGAAACCTCGGCCCGACATTCTTGCCCTCGACGGCCAGTTCCTCCTGCGTTTTTCCAATAAGCGCAATCCCGCCCAGGGCGGTACTCATGACGATGCCTGTGCGCTGAGGCTCTATCTCCATTTTGCTGTCCCTGAGCGCCTCCTCGGCGGCAATGTAGGCGAACTGCATGTATGTGTCGAGGTCGCTGGAGAGCCTTGACGAGAGATAGTCCTTTGGGTTAAAGTCTTTTATTTCCGCCGCGGCTTTTACCGGTATGTCGGTAACGTCAATTTTGGTAATTTCCCCGATGCCGCACTTTCCGGAAATGAGCCCGTTCCAATAGTTTGCAACCCCTATTCCAATAGGCGTTACCGCGCCCATCCCGGTAATGACGATTTTCTTTTTCATGCCCTGCCTCCGCCGATCTTTTTAAAGGCCAGGCAGGCATTGTGTCCGCCAAAGCCGAGCGACGTGGACAGCGCAATGTCGACTTTCGCCTTTTTTGCCTTAAGCGGAGCATAATCAAGGTCACACTCAGGATCCGGAACCGTAAGCCCGATCGTCGGCGGGATAATTTCTTCGTTCATTGCGAATATGGCGGCAATGGCCTCTGCTGCACCGGCAGCGCCAAGCATGTGTCCCGTCATGGATTTCGTGGAGCTGATAACGGCACGGCGCGCGCGGTCTTCACCGAGAGCTTTTTTGATCGCCAGTGTTTCCGCGCTGTCGTTCATCGGCGTGCCGGTGCCGTGCGCGTTGATGTAGATATTGTCCGTATCGGCGCCGGCTTCGGTCCAGGCGTCAAAAATGGCTCTGGCGCCGCCCTCGGCCTGTGGGTGCGGGGCCGTTATATGATAAGCGTCGCAGGTGGAACCGTATCCGCAGAGTTCGGCATAGATATGCGCGCCCCTGGCTTTGGCATGTTCATATTCTTCAAGAATCAAGGCGCCCGCCCCCTCGCCCATAACAAATCCGCCGCGGCGGGCATCAAAGGGGAGCGAGGCCTCTAGTGGATTTTCAGCCTGTGAGAGCGCCTTCATATTGGCAAATCCGGCAAGGGCGATTTCATTGATGGCGGCTTCCGCGCCGCCTGCTATCATGGCATCGGCGTAACCGTGGCGTATCGCGCGAAGAGCCTCTCCGATGGCGCTGCTGCCGGAAGCGCAGGCCGTAACGGCGGGCATGGCCGCACCCTTGCATCCGAAGCGGATCGCGATCATCCCCGCTGCCATATTGGAAATCATCATGGGGATAAAATATGGTGAGACCCTTCTTGGGCCTTTATCAAGCAGCTTTTTATGCTCCGATACAAAGGTCTCGATGCCGCCGATACCGGTGCCGAAATAGACGCCGAACCGCTCAGGAGCGATCGTTCCCTGAACGCCGCTGTCCGCCATTGCCTGACAGGCTGCCGCCATAGCAAACTGCGTAAAACGATCGCTGTGCGATACGTCGCCCTTTTCCATATATTGAAGCGGGTCAAAATCCCGAACCTCGGCGGCAATCTTCACCTTATACTGCGCCGTATCGAATTTCGTTATCTCGCCGATACCGCATTTTCCATTTTTCAGGCTCTCCCAATAGGATGAAATATCGTTTCCAATCGGGGTTATGGCCCCCATTCCGGTCACAACAACTCGGTTCATAAACTCACTCCTTAACTTTCTTAAGTTCCTGTTCGTCGGCAAATACAGGTATGACTGTTTCGTATAAATCCGGACACCGCTTTTTTAAATTCAGCGGAAGTCTTGTGTGTTCGTCAATAAAACAGTGGCTGCTTTCTCCGGTTGCTGCCAGATTTTCACCATTTGCCGTATAAATTTTATAGCTGAAAACGGCCCGCAAACCATTGAAAAACGTTGGCGTTGTCCATACCACAACTTCCTCGTCAAATCGGATCGAATAGTGATATTTGCACTGCACATCCGTAACCGGCATTAGAATACCGCCGTTTTCCATCTCTTCATAGTTGAGGCCGGACTGCTTTAAATAGTCCAGCCGGGCTTCCTCAAACCAGCGTATATAGTTTGAGTGATGGACGATTCCCATCTTATCCGTCTCATAATAATTTGCGCGCCTGATATATGGCGCGGCTGAAAATGCCATAACTCTAGCCTCCAATGAGATTTGCCGTGCCGAGCGCTCGAAAACGCCTGTATCGGCTCTCCGTCAGCTCACCGGCCGGAACATTTGACAGCTCGCGTATCTGAAAATCCAACGCGGATTTCAGCGTGGTATAAAACGGCTCCCTGCCCAAATCCTTTTCGGGGATACTGCGTTCAATCACCTTGAGCCGCAGCGCATCCTGTGCCGTAAGCTTCAGGCTCTCGGCGGCGTCGGCTGAACGCGAGGCATCTTTCCAGAGAATGCTGGCACACCCCTCGGGCGAGATTACGGCATAGATCGCGTTTTCCAGCATCCAGACCTTATCCGCTACCGAGAGAGCCAGTGCACCGCCGCTGCCGCCCTCACCGATGAGTATGGAAAGTATCGGCGTTTTGAGTGCCATCATTTCCATGAGGTTTTCGGCAATTGCCTGCCCCTGGCCGCGTTCTTCCGCTTCAATCCCGCAGCAGGCGCCGGACGTGTCCACAAAGCAAATTACCGGGCGGGAAAATTTTTCCGCCTGCTTCATGAGCCGCAGGGCTTTTCGGTAACCTTCCGGGTTCGGCGCGCCGAAATTGCGCATCATGCGCTCCCTGGCGTTATGGCCCTTTTCGATGGCAATAACCGTGACCGGTCTTTTTCCAAGGCAGGCAAGTCCTCCCACAATGGCGGGATCATCCGCGAACCGTCTGTCACCGTGCATTTCAATAAAATCCGTAAAGATATTTTCAATATAGTCTTTTCCGGTAGGGCGGTTATTTGAACGGGCGATTTTGACCTTGTCGAATGCGCTATCCGGCATATTTATCACCTCCGGAATGCATTTTTATAAGCCGTGATATCGTCTGCCTCTGCCTGTTTCTCGGCACAATGGCGTCGACAAACCCATGCGCCAGCAGGAATTCGGCGGTTTGAAAGCCCTGCGGCAGTTTTTTCCGCGTTGTCTGCTCAATAACCCGCGCCCCGGCAAAGCCGACCGTTGCTTTTGGCTCGGCCAGAATAATGTCGCCTTCCATCGCAAAGCTCGCCGTCACGCCGCCGGTCGTCGGGTCTGTGAGAACCGTAATATACAAAAGTCCCGCTTCACTATGGCGCTTCACGGCGCCGCTTGTTTTGGCCATCTGCATCAGTGATACGATTCCTTCCTGCATTCTGGCTCCGCCGGAAACCGTAAAACCGACGACCGGCATTTTGTGCTCAGTTGCATATTCAAACAGCCGCGTAATCTTCTCGCCGACGGCCGTCCCCATACTCCCCATCATGAAATATGGCTCCATGACGAAAAGGCAGCAGCTTTGCCCGCCGATTGCCGCCGTTCCACAGATCACGGCTTCCACTTCGCCCGACGTATCCCGGGTCAGCGCCAGCTTTTTCGTATAACCCGGAAACTGCAGGAAGTTCTCAGACTGAAGATCCGCATAGAATTCCGTAAAGCTGTCTGCATCGGCAATCGCGCTTATACGCTGTCTTGAGTTCATTCGAAAGGGGTATCCGCAGCTTGGACAACAAATATCGTTTGCCCAGATTTGACTCAGCGGAACCTGCTTATGGCAATTTGGGCAGGCCTTCGACGGCTCATTTTCATCCGTGGCAATCGGCACGCTCCGTCTTCCGCCCCTTTCCAGTTCGTTTTTCGGCTTATGCAAAAACTTAATAAACGGCAAGTTCCCACCTCACTTATTAAAGAAATCGAGGTTATATTTTCCACTCATGAAATCATCGCTGCCGACGATTTCGATCTGTTCCTCAATGTTATTGGGGACACCGTCAATCACGAGCTCGCAAAGCGCCGCTTTCATCTTCCGGAGCGCTTCCTCCCGCGAACCGGCATAGATAATGAGCTTGCCAAGAAGCGGGTCATAATACGGCGTAACCTGCGCCCCGGCGGTAAGATAGGTGTCAAACCGCACAAACGGGCCTCCGGCAATATGCAGAAACTCAACTTTTCCGGGCGCCCGAGCATTTATGCGGCACTCTATTGATGACCCTCTGAGATCAATATCCTCCTGCGAAAAGTCCAGCTCGACGCCGGAGGAAACGCGTATCTGCCATTTCACCAAATCTCTGCCTGTCAGCGACTCGGTTACCGTGTGCTCAACCTGCAGGCGGACGTTTATTTCCATAAAATAAAAATTTCCATCCCGGTCATAGAGAAATTCCAATGTGCCGACGCCGGTATAGCCGATTTGTTTCACAGCATGGATAACTTTTCCAAATATGTCCGCCCTCTGCTTTTCGTTTATAGCGGGCGAGGGGGATTCTTCAATGAGCTTTTGATTTTTTCTCTGAATGGAGCAATCACGCTCGCCAAGACAGACGACGTTCCCGATTTCATCCGCAAGAATCTGAATCTCGATATGTCTTGCCGGATGGACGTATTTTTCCATATAGACGGCGTTGTCGCCAAACGCGGCCGCTCCCTCTGCGCGTGCGGCCAAAAAAGCCGGCGCCATTTCCTCTTTTGCAGAGACAAGCCGGATTCCGCGGCCGCCGCCGCCGGAACGGGCTTTCAACATGACGGGATAGCCGATCTTTTCAGCCGCCACTGCCGCTTCGCCCGCCGTCTCCAGTATCCCGGAGCCCGGTATTGTGGGAAGTCCGGCTTCCGCCATGACCCGTTTTACCTCGGCCTTGTCGCTGAGCGCCTTCATGCTTTCAACAGAAGGACCGATAAAGGCCACATTATTTTTTCGGCAAAGCTCTGCAAAACCGGCATTTTCAGACAAAAATCCGTATCCGGGGTGTATCGCCTGCGCTCCGGAAACCAAGGCGGCGCTGATGATACGGGACTCATTCAGATAGCTGTCCGCGGCTTCGGCCTTTCCGATACAAACGCTTTCATCGGCAAGGGCCACGTGCAGGGATTCCGCATCGACTTCAGAATAAACCGCAACCGTGTTTATCCCCATTTCCTTGCATGCGCGTATGATGCGGACGGCAATTTCTCCCCGGTTAGCGATGAGTATCTTTGAATACACGTCTATTCTCCCAAAACGGCAAATGAAAACTCGGCCTTTACACAGAGCTTTCCGTTGACCGTTCCCTCGCCCTCGCCATAATAAAAGGGCGGTTTCGCCCGGGTTATTTTGCACGCCGTCACAAACGTATCTCCCGGGCGCACAGGTGATTTGAAGCGTACATTGTTCAGCCCCGTGTACATTGGGGTCACCTTTCCCGACATTTTGTCGGTCAAAAGAATACATGCGGATTGCGCGAGGATCTCGCACAAAATTACGCCCGGAACCACCGGATTACCCGGAAAATGTCCTTTCAAGAACCACTCGTCCCCGCGCACATGGTATTTTCCGCAGGCCAAATCCTCGGCTTTTTCCACCTCGTCGAGCAATAGCATATTGTCCCGGTGAGGCAAAATTTTCATGATTTCATTTTGGTTCATAATCAATCCTTTTTTAACTTGAACAGTACCTGGCCAAAATCTACCGGCTGATTATTGCCGACACAAACTTCGGCAACAACCCCGTCCTGCTCGGCGGTAATTTCATTCATAAGCTTCATGGCTTCAATAATGCAGAGTACATCTCCCTTACGGACGGTGTCTCCGACACTTACAAACGGAACCGCGTCCTCCGCCGGAGCACAGTAAAACACTCCGACCATAGGTGAACAGATCGTGATTAAATCCTCGGCAGGCGTCTCAGAAATACCAAAACTCGGCGTGACTTCAGGCGGCATTTCGGCCCGCCCCGCCCCGTTTTTTTCAAGGCGCAGCACGCTGCCGTTTTCGCTTATCTCAAGCGCGGATAGCTCCAGCTCATGAAGAAGCTTCGCATACATCCGGATCTTGCTCTCTTCCATAGCATTTTCCTTCATATTTTAATCATTACTTGCCTCGGCTACATGGCAAGTCCGCCGTCTACGCGGAAAACCTCGCCCGTGATGTAGTCCGAGCCACTGCCGGCCAGAAACGCCGCCATTTCAGCTATGTCTTGCACGGAACCCATGCGCTTTAGCGGTATGCTTGCGACAAAAAGATTCGTCTCGTCAAATGCCTTCGTCATATCAGTCTGAATAAATCCCGGCGCGATCGCATTGCTGGTAATATTCTTTCCGGCCAGCTCTCGGGCAACGGATTTGCTGAGGCCGATGAGGCCCGCCTTAGAGGCGGCGTAGTTGGCCTGCCCCGGATTGCCGATAAGTCCGGCGATCGAGCTGATATTGATGATCTTGCCGCCCTTATTTCGAATGAAAATCGGGGTGCAGTGCCGGATCATGTTAAATGCCCCTTTAAGGTTGACATCAATGACATCGTCAAAATCCGATTCTTTCATGATGGAAACCAATTTATCACGGGTGATGCCGGCGTTATTCACCAGGATATCTATCGTCGAAAAATCCGCCTTTATGGCGGCGACGGCCGCCTTAGTTTCGGCAAAGTCCGCAACGTTGCAGCGGTAGGAACTCGCCTTAACGCCATACTTTTCACCGCATGTCAGACAGACCCTGTCCGCCGCTTCGCTGTTGCCGGAGTAAATGACGGCAATATCAGCGCCGAGAGACGCAAATTTTTCTGCAATCGCGGCTCCAATCCCTCTCGACCCGCCGGTGATCACGGCTGTTTTACCTTTCAGCATGCCTTAATCCCCTTTACGGTCTCTTCCAGACTGGCGCAGTCTTCAACATGGAAGGTGCGCACATTGGAATTGATTTTCCCGATGAGGCCGCAGAGCGTATGGCCCGGTCCAAGCTCGACAAAGGTATCCACACCGCTGTCGATCATATTTTCAACAATGCTCTGCCATCTGACGGGATTGCACACCTGCTTTGCCAAGAGATCGGCGTAGTCCCCTGCATACGGCTGAGCCGTATAGTTGGAATACAGCTCGATTTCCGGCGTTTTGATGTTATAGCCTTTCAGCACCTCCGCGAAGTCCGCGGAAACGCCGGAGAGAAACGGCGCGTGAAAACCCAGCCGCACTTTCAGCGGTATGGCTCTGCCGCCGGCCGCTTTGACCGCTTTGCAGAAATCATCCAGCTCAGGTTGAAGCGCCGCGATCGAGGTTTGTCCGGGACAATTGTAGTTGACGGGATGGACATGCTCAAACTGAGCACAAATCTTTTCAACCTCTTCGGCCGGAAGTTTTACAACGGCTGCCATACGGCTCGGCGCCCGCTCGGACTCCGTCTGCATCAGCGCGCCCCGCTTACAGGCCAGGGCGAAGCCGTCCTCGAGACGAACGGCGCCCGAAAATGCTAGGGCAGAAATTTCACCAAGCGAAAATCCGGCCGTCATATCGCAGCTTATTCCCGCATCGGTCAGCGCATCCGCAGCCGCGAGCTCGACGGCAAACATACAGGGCTGGGTATTTCCGGTCTGGGCAAGCTCCTCGCTTTCTCCGGTGAAACACTGTGCCGCCGTACCCGGGCGAATCATGTCCAGCTTATCGAAAACCGCCTTCGCAGACGGGTCGTTCTCATAGAGATCTTTGCCCATTCCACTGTACTGCGCACCCTGACCTGCAAATACAAACGCTACTTTACCCACTGCAAAGCTCCTTTCAAAATCGGCTCAGCCTCTTCCATGACGTCGCGCACGATTTCTGCGGCCGGCTGTTCCTTTGTAACCATGGCGGCAATCTGACCGGAGAGGAAACAGCCCTTTTTAAGGTCGCCCTCCTGAACCGCAAGCCGCAGAGTGCCTGTCGCCATCTCCTCAAGCGCTTCATCCGAAATATCCGAGTACTCCGCCTTAAAATAGTCGCGGGCGAACTGAGTCTTCAGACTTCTGACCGGATGGCCCAGCCTCTTTCCCGTCACAATAGTCGCCAGATCGTTCGCCTTTAAAATTCTGTCCTTGTAATTCTGGTGGATCGGGCACTCGTAAGCAGACAGGAATCTCGTACCCATCTGAACACCGCAGGCGCCCAGCATAAACGCAGCGGCAACGCCGCGACCGTCCGCAATGCCTCCGGCCGCAAGGACGGGGAGATCCGTTGCATCGCAAACCTGCGGGACAAGGACCATAGTCGTGAGCTCGCCGACATGACCGCCGCTTTCGCCGCCCTCCGCAATCAAGGCGCAGGCGCCGACGCGTTTCATCAAATTGGCCATCGCCACCGAAGCGACGACCGGAATGACCTTGATTCCGGCGTCTTTCCACATGGCCATATATTTGGATGGGTTTCCGGCGCCTGTGGTTATTACCGCAACCTTCTCTTCGGCGGCGACAGCCGCCACTTCATCCGCGAATGGGCTCATCAGCATGATATTGACGCCGAAAGGCTTATCCGTCAGCGATGCCGCGATCCGAATCTGTTCACGGACATAAGCCGCGGGAGCGTTTCCGGCCGCAACAATACCAAGGCCGCCGCCGTTTGACACAGCCGCGGCCAGTTTACCGTCTGCTATCCAAGCCATGCCACCCTGAAAAACGGGATATTTGATCCCAAGCAAATCACAAATCTTTGATTTGATCATTTCAGTTAGTCCTTACATTTTGCTTCGATGTAACGAACAAGGTCGCCAACGGTCTCAACTTTCTCCTCAAGTTCAATTTCCTTGCCGATTTTGTCTTCCAGGTTCATGAGCATCTCGACCGTATCCAGGGAATCAATACCCAGATCGGCAAACCGGCTCTCCATTGTAATTTCGGATGCGTCACAGTCGTTCTGCTCTGCAATGAGCTCTGCAAGTGCTTCAAAAATCATAATAAAACCTCCAAAATAATCAAAAAATAGACCGGCAGACTATAGCTGCCATCGATTTATCAGGATACCCCGCGACATGATCACGCCGAAGTTAACACTGATAACCTACTGCGGATTATAACCGCTTGCGTTTGATATGTCAACAAAAAAATTCAAACCCGCCAAATTGACACATCCAAATAATTATGGTAGTATTAACCTGATTTATCCGTATTTCTCAGCATTTTTTGACAAAATTTTGCTAAAAGGATAGATGAATAATGGAGAAAAAGCAGGCCCAAAGCTCTTTACACGATCAGTTGATCCTCGCCGGCATCAAAGAATTAAGTGAATATGGCGTTCAAAATTTTTCGTTGAGAAAGGTTGCGAACGTCTGCGGTGTCTCCTGCGCCGCGCCTTATAAGCATTTTAAAGACAAGCAGACCTTTATTGCAGCAATAATTGAATACATCGATGTCAAATGGCACGAACGTCATGAGGCTGTTTCGCAAAAATACCCGTCGCCAATCAGAAAACAGCTCCTTGAGATATGCCTGGAATATATCCGTTTCTTAGTTGAAAATCCCAATTTTATTGCTATTGTTATGATGAAGCATGACGATTTTGGCGAGCAATACAGTGCTCTGAGAGGGCAACTCAGCCGTGGAACCTATGATATGGTTTTTAAATACTGCAGCGAGGTCAATATGGCTGAAAACGTAAGGCTCAAAAAGACCTTTGTCGTCCGCTCCCTTGTCTATGGCGCCGTGCTGATGTTTTATAACGGCGAACTCGCGTACACCCCAGAAAATATGGCGATCGTAGCAGCCTCGATTGACCGGGAATTTGATCTGCCATAGTCAAAAAAAGGACAGGCAAACCACTGGAACCATTGGGCTTGCCTGTCCTTTTTTAGCATAGAAAAACGCATAACTTTTTTGAAAATAATGATGAAACGGTTAGAAATAGACTTCCGGCATGTATGCGATGCCGAAAGTCTTATTATTTCTAACCGATCAGATCAAAAACCTTTTTAAAACGACACTTCTTTAAAACTCAGATCATCTTTTCCTGCTTTACCTTATGGTCGATGACATGACGGGACGAGAGCTCACGCATCACATCGTCTATTGTAATGCCGCTTTCTACCATTAGCACCATGACATGATACGCAAGGTCGGCAATCTCATATACCGTCTCGCGTTTATCCTCGGCCTTTGCGGCGATGATCACCTCGGTGCACTCCTCACCCACCTTTTTCAGGATCTTGTCAAGACCCTTTTCAAACAGATAGGTGGTGTAGGAGCCCTCCTTCTTTTCCGTCTTTCTGCCTGCGATGAGGTCATAGAGCCCCTCCATTGAAAAACTGTGTTCCGACTCACTAATATACAGAGGGTAATCGAAGCAGGAGTCCGTACCCAGATGGCAGGCCGGACCGTCCTTGTTGACGGTTACGACCAGTGCGTCCCGGTCGCAGTCGGCGACGATCGCTACAACGCGCTGAATATTACCGCTCGTCTCGCCCTTGCGCCAAAGCACTTGTCTTGACCGGCTCCAGAAGCAGGTGCGTCCCTCACGCATGGTTATCTCTAAGCTCTCCCGGTTCATATAGGCGACGGTAAGGACCTTACGGCTCGTTGCATCAACGACGACAGCCGGGATAAGCCCATGTTTATCAAATTTTAAATTCTCTGTTTTTATCATTCAGCACCTCTATCTGACATTAATTCCATTTGCGGAAAGCGTTCTCTTAAGGTCTGGTATTGTCACCTCACCAAAATGGAAGATGGAGGCGGCAAGCCCCGCATCCACACCGGGAAGCGCCTTAAAAAGCGTTACAAAATCTTCTATGCCGCCCGCGCCTCCGCTCGCAATAACCGGGACGGTGACGGCATTGCACACTGCCTCCAGCATTTCAAGGTCGAATCCGCCCTTTACGCCGTCGGTATCGATGCTGTTTACAACGATCTCGCCCGCCCCGTTGTCCGCTCCGCGGCGTATCCAATCGATGGCATCGATTCCGGTATTGTCCCTGCCGCCGCGGGCAAACAGGGTGAAGCGCCCGTTCACACGCTTAATATCCGCCGAGAGGACGACACACTGGTCCCCGTATTTTTTTGCCGCCGCACCGATGATCGAGGGATCGCGTATCGCGCCGGAATTGACGCTGACCTTGTCCGCCCCGCACTTGAGCACTCTGTCAAAATCATCGAGCGTATTGATGCCGCCGCCGACGGTGAGGGGGATAAAGATGGTCGAGGCCACCTCACGAAGGATGTCTGTAAAGAGTTTTCTCCCCTCTGAAGAGGCAGTAATATCATAAAATACCAGTTCGTCGGCACCGTTGTCGCTATAATATTTACCCAGCTTGACCGGGGAGGACACATCGCTCAGTCCCTCAAAATTGACGCCCTTGACAACCCTGCCGTCTTTCACATCCAGACAGGGAATTATACGTTTCGTAATCATTCCTGAGCCTCCTTTATCGCCTCGGCGAGATCGATTCCGCCGGTATAGATGGCCTTGCCGAGTATCGCGCCGTAGACGTCCATATCACGCAGCGCCAGAACATCCCGCATATCCGTCATGCCCCCGGAAGCAATGATATCCATCGAAAACCGCTCGCGAAGATCACGGTAGAGCGGCAGATTTGTACCCGACATCGTTCCATCCCGGGAAATATCCGTGCAGATAATGGTTTTAACGCCCGCCCCGCTCAGCTCACGGCAGAACCCGAAACAATCATTTGACGAGACCTCGGTCCAGCCATGGGTCGCCACAAATCCGTCTTTGATATCGACGCCGACCGCAATTTTATCGCCGTATTTCCGTACCATATCACGGGTGAAATCAGGATCGGTCACGGCGACGGTTCCGAGGATCACGCGCATAACGCCCGCATCGAGGTATGCCTTGATCACCGCTTCGGAGCGGACGCCTCCTCCGACCTGGGTATTGAGCCCGCTCTCAGATACGATTTGGCGTATCAGCGCCAAATTTGGCGTGCCGCCCGTTCTGGCCCCCTCGAGATCGACGACATGAAGATACTTCGCCCCTTTGTCACGGAACGATTTTGCCACCGCCGCGGGGTCGCTGCTGTAAACTGTTTTCTGGGCATAATCGCCTTTATAAAGGCGCACAGCCTGGCCTTCATAGAGGTCTATTGCGGGAAAGATGTTCATCATATGCAATCCCTCACATTTCGCAGAAAGCGCCCAGCATTTTGAGGCCTACGTTTCCGCTCTTTTCCGGGTGGAACTGTGTGCCGAAGACGTTTTCACGCCGGACAGCCGCCGTAAGGAGGGCGCCATACATCGTCGCTGCGGTGATATACGCCTTCGGCGTATCGGCATAATAGGAGTGTACAAAGTAGACATGCTCGCCCTCGGCGGTATATTTCAGCACGCCGTCAGGCTGCATGATGTGCAGCGCGTTCCAGCCGATGTGCGGGATCTTCAGTCCCTTCGGGATGACATCCGCAATCGGGCGGACCGTGCCGGGAATAAGCCCTAAGCCCTTATGCTCGCCATATTCTAGGCTCTTGTCAAAAAGAAGCTGCATTCCGAGGCAGATGCCGAGCAGCGGCTTTCCTTTTTGGGCCTCTGCAAGAACAATCTCCTCCATGCCGCTCTCACGCAGCTTCCGCGCCGCATCCTCAAATGCGCCGACGCCGGGAAGAATGACGCGGTCGGCGCGTTCGATGACCGCCCGGTCGGCGGTGACGACGGCATCCTGTCCTATGTGCTTAAGCGAACTCAAAAGGGAAAAGAGATTGCCGACACCGTAATCAATGATCGCTACCATTTTACAGCACTCCTTTTGTCGAGGGTATCTCGCCCGCGAAGGCGGGGTCCGTTGCGACGGCCTGGCGAAGCGCACGCCCCAGCGCTTTGAAGCAGCCCTCAATAATGTGATGGGAATTTTTCCCGGCGAGCTGACGCGCATGCAGTGTGAGCTTACCGGTACGGGACAGCGCAAGGAGAAACTCCTCCGTGAGTTCCGTATCAAAATCGCCGACCTTTTCGGTCGGAATATCGAGCGCATACTCGAGATGTGAACGCCCCGAAATATCCAGGGCAACGAGAATAAGCGCCTCGTCCATCGGTAAAATCATACTGCCGTACCGCGTGATGCCGCGGCAGTCGCCCAGCGCGGAGGCGAGCGCTGCGCCAAGGCAGATGGCGATATCCTCCGTCGTGTGGTGTGCGTCGACATGCGTGTCGCCTTTGCACCGTACCGTAAGGTCAAATCTGCCGTGGCGGGCAAAGAGCTCCAGCATATGATCGAGAAAACCGACGCCGGTATCGATCTCCGCCAGTCCCTTTCCATCGAGGCACAGGGCCAGATAAATATCGGTCTCGGCGGTCTTTCTGTTTATCTCAGCGCTTCTTGGCATATTTAAGCCTCCTTTATGATGCCGTCTATGGCCTTTAAGAAAAACTGCATCTCCTCCGGCGTTCCGATGGTGACGCGGAGGAAATCACGTATAGGCTCCTTTGTGAAATGCCGCACCAGGACGCCCTTATCGCGCAGCCGGGTATACAGCACATCCCCGGAAAGAGCCGGTTTCCTGGTGAAGATAAAGTTTGCGCAGCTTGGCAAAGTCTCAAATCCTCGCTTAGCGAGTTCTTCGACCACCGCCATTCGCGTCTTGATAATCTTTTCGCAGTTCCGGCGGGAGTAATCGTCATCCTCAATGGCCGCAACCCCTGCAAGCGAGCTTAGGCGATTGATACAATAGGGGTTTGTTGAAAATTTGATTTTATTGAGGTCGGCGATCAGCTCCGCATTTGCCAAGGCAAAGCCGAGACGGGCGCCGGCGAGCGAGCGCGATTTTGAAAAAGTCTGCGCCACAATGAGATTCGGATATTTTTTTGTCAGTTGGGCGCAGCTCTCCGCACCGAAATCGACATAGGCCTCATCGATGAGGACCACATCATCCGGATTGTGCTCGATGATGCCGGTTATCTCCTCGCGCGTCAGCGCGATGCCCGTAGGCGCGTTCGGGTTTGCGATAACGATGGTTCGGCCAAGGTTATAGTAATCCGCGGGATTGATTGTAAAGTCGCTCCTGAGCGGTATTTTTTTGCAGTCCAGGTTATAGAGCTCGCCGTAGACCTCGTAAAAGCCGTAGCTTATCTCGGGAAAGGCCGCGCCCTTCTCTTCGCCGCAAAAGGCCATGAAGGTGAAGTTTAAAATATCGTCTGAGCCGTTTCCGGTGTAAACGTTTTCGGCTGAGACACCGAAATATCTGGCAATCGCGCCTGTGAGCGCTCTTGTGGCGGGGTCGGAATAGAGCTTCAGATCGGCCACCCGCTCGCGGCTTATGGCCTCGATGACCTTTGGCGAGGGGGGATATGGGGACTCGTTGGTGTTGAGCTTCACATATTTTTTATCCAGCGGCTGCTCGCCGGGAGTATATGCCTCAAGCGAGGCAAAACGTTTGTCTAAAAACCTGCTCATTTTTTACTCTCCTCAAGCCTGATTGCAACGCTTCTGCCATGGGCATGCAGTCCCTCGCGCTCGGCAAACAGCTGTATCTGCCGGCCTGCCGTATCGAGCGCCTCAGGCGTATAGTAAATAAAAGAAGATTTTTTAATAAAATCGTCCACCGAAAGCGGGCTGGAAAACCGCGCCGTACCGCCTGTCGGCAGGGTGTGGTTCGGCCCGGCAAAATAGTCGCCCAGCGCCTCCGGGCAATTTCGCCCGAGAAAAATGCTTCCCGCGCAGCGGATGCCGTCCAAATAATCAAACGGACTGTCCACGCACAGTTCAAGATGCTCAGGAGCGATGGCGTTTGCCATTTGAACTGCCTCATCAATACTGTCGACGAGGATAATTTTGCCGTGGGCGTCGATCGACGCCCGTGCAATCGCTTCCCGTGGCAGCGCCTTGACCTGGCGCTCCAGCTCCGCCTGAACGGCGGCGGCAAGGCTGCGGCTCGGCGTAAGCAAGACGGCGGCGGCATTTTTGTCGTGCTCGGCCTGGGAGAGCATGTCGGCGGCGGCAAAAGCGGGGTCTGTTTTTTTGTCGGCTATAATGAGTATCTCACTCGGCCCGGCGATCATGTCGATAGCCACCTGGCCGTAGACCTGGCGCTTGGCCTCAGCGACAAAGACGTTGCCGGGCCCTGTGATCTTGTCAACGGCCGGAACGGTTTCGGTCCCATAGGCAAGGGCTGCAATCGCCTGCGCGCCGCCGATTTTAAATAGCCTGTCCGCGCCCGCAATCTTCGCCGCCGCGAGGATGACGGGATTTATAACGCCGTTTTTCGCGGGCGTCATGATGATAACCTCAGGGACTCCCGCAATTTTTGCGGGAATACAGTTCATAAGTACGGTCGAGGGGTAGCACGCCGTGCCGCCCGGGATGTACAGGCCAACGCGCCTCAGCGGCATGATTTTCTGTCCAAGTACTTTACCGCGTTCTTCCGAGATCACAAAGCTGTTTCGCACCTGCCGGCGGTGAAACGCGCGGATGTTTTCCGCCGCCTCCTCAAGCACAGCCAAAAATTCCGGTTCGACTTTGTCCATCGCGGCATCAAACTCTTCAGCGCTCACTTCCAATGCGTCCGGCGCGCCGCCGTCAAACTTTGTACAATAGTCAAAAAGCGCAGCGTCGCCTTCCGCTCTCACGCGGGCTATAATCTCCCGGACAATATCTTCAACGCCGCTTGCCGTATTGTCACGCCTTAATATATCCGCGGGATTGACCGCGTTTTTTTCTGAAATCGTAATCATATCTGTTCCTCCAGAATACTGCGCAGCGCCGTGCACATCTTATTGATTTCGGCATTTTTAAATTTAAAGCTCGCCTTGTTGGCGACAAAACGCGCGCTGATCGGGACGATTTCCTCAATGACCTCAAGCCCGTTTTCACGCAGGGTCTTTCCCGTCTCAACAATGTCCACAATCACATCCGACATGCCCAAGACCGGTGCAATTTCAATGGAACCGTTCAGCTTTATGATATCGATGTCCCGGCTGCGGGAGGCATAAAACTCTCTGGCGATATGGGGAAACTTGGTGGCAACCTTCAGCGTTTTGCGCGTGCTGATTCGCGCACCCTTTTTCCCTGCGACAGCCATGCGGCACTTGCCGATGCCGAGGTCCAGCAGCTCATAGACATCCGGTAAATACTCCAGCAGAATGTCCTTGCCGACGACGCCGACATCCGCCGCACCGCGCTCGACATAGATGGCCACGTCCGACGGCTTTGACCAGAAATAGCGGACCCGGTTTTCCTCATCTTCAAATATCAGGCGGCGGTTTTGCTCGTGGATGGATGGGCAGCCGTAGCCGAGGCCTTCAAAAATGCCGTATACCTTGTCGCCAAGTCTGCCCTTGGGCAGAGCGATATTTATGTAATTATCCATTTGCATCCCCTTTCCGTCAGAGCGTGATGGTCTCGCGCGCTTTTATCTTGCCGGCATCCGGCTGAGCGCGCACGGATAGCCCCTCGGCACGTTTTTCGCGGGCCATTTTCGTCGCAGCAAACGCTTTATCGTCGCCCGGGCAGATGATGAGCACATCCACATCAAAGGGAGGCTCGGGCTCTTCCCGATATTCCAGCAGGTCGAGATATACGGCAAAGCCAATGGCGCCGGGTGCGCTGGAAAGCCGGCGAACCAAATTGTCATACTGCCCTCCCGCTAGGATACCCTCGGGCACCCCTGGGATATATCCGCGGAAAATGAGCCCGTTATAATAACTCATATCGTTGACGATTGAAAAATCAAGCCTCAGCCGGGTGGTATCCATCGTCCGGCTGAGCACACCGTAAAGCCGCTCCAGTTCATAAATCGCGTTCTCTGCCGTCTCATTGCCGGCGAGCTCGCGGGCTTTGTTGAGCACTTGCCCGAATTCACCGCCGAGACCGGAAAGCGCAACGAGCTTTTCCGATGCCTCTGCCGCCACCTTTTCGCGCCTGAGCAGACGGGAGAGTTCATGCGCGTTTTTGCCGCTGATACACTCAAGCGCATCGTGCATGGCCCCCTCGCGCAGCCCCGCTTCCTCCAGCAGCCCGGTGACAAGCCCCATATGGGAGATATCGAGGATATAGCCCTCGTCGAGCGCCGCAAGGCTGTCCATGGCCAGCGAAACGACTTCAGTCATCGCATAGAGATCCACTGCGCCGACATATTCCAGCCCCACCTGCATGATCTCATGGATCTCATGGCTGCTGCGGTGCGCGCGGTAGACGTTTTCGGTATAATACAGCTTTCTCGGCAGATGCGCCTCATCACGGACGTTATTCAGTATGCTGAGCGTGACGTCCGGCTTGAGGGCAAGCAGTTTGCCCGTCGGCCCCGTAAAGGTGATGATGCCTTCCGTCTGTAAAAAGCTCTTGTTTTCAAGGTAGAGGTCATACTCCTCAAACTTGCTCATTTTGAATTTACGATAGCCCATTCCCTCGTAGAGTGAGCGCAGATCGTATATTGCGCGCTCATCCTGCCTCTTTGTGTCCGCAGAAGCCGTCATTAACCCTACCTCCAAATCATTGATGCCGACTCTAGCCCGGCGCATATCAGCCGAACTCACCTTGAGCCGCGGTTTTTTATCCCAATTGTGGCTAGATTATATCGCACTTTACCGCGTTAGTCAAGTAAAATATCCGTCAAATCCGCTAATGCACCGGGGATTAATTTTGGAGATTGTGCCGGGTATCGGCGATACGGCCGCAATTCAGAGATCATACAGTACGATAAAAGTGAGCGGTGGCGTGGCGATCCATCTCCTCGGGCTTTTTGACATAGGCGCTTTCGTAGCCACACTCACCAAACGCGCCTTCACAGGGCTTTGCGGAGAGGCAATGAGGCGTTCACAGACTTTGTCCCGGAGCCGAACATAAGCTGTCTCATATTCTCCTCCGTTTTGTCATCGTTAACAAACAGGGGCAAGTTATAAACTTGCCCCATACTTATTGAAATAATTGCCGCTTCAAAGAAGAAATATCCGTTATTCCGGGAATTTTCTTTCCGAAAGGCCACCCTGACCCGCATCCGCCCCGAATGCGCAATCAAAGGCGCCGAACCGGATTCCGGCCCGATCGTAAGCGGTATCCCGTACTCCCCTATTTTATTTGGCGTCATCGCTTTTAACGGTGATGACGCGCATGACGTTTGTCTCCCCACGCTCGCCCATCTGGACGTTAACAGCGGGCAGTCCTGCGGTCATAACGACAATGTCGCCCGGGCGGACGATATTTTCCAGCATGGCCGATGTGACGGAGCTGCTGACTATCGTCTCCGAGTGCAGCTTCTCATGGGAGTAAATAGGTCTTATGCCCCAATACAGCTGCATTCTCCGCAGCACCTCCTCACGCGGAGAAGTTGCGACGACCGGCGTGCGCGGGCGGAACTGCGACACGATTCTGGCGGTAAAACCGCTCATCGTCGGCGTTATGAGGCACTTGGCATTTAAGTGAAACGCCGTTGCAACCGAGGCGTAGGCAACCGCCGTGGAGGTATCGTTTTTGCGGAACTCGCTGCGTCTTGCCAGGATCTTCTCATAGTCGAGATGCTTTTCCGTGCTCTCGGCGATCTGGACCATGGTCTTCAGAGCTTCAACGGGGTATTTGCCCATTGCGGTTTCGCCGGAGAGCATGACGCAGTCGGTACCGTCATAAATGGCGTTTGCAACATCCGTTACCTCCGCTCGGGTCGGCCTGGGATTGCGAATCATTGAATCAAGCATTTGAGTCGCCGTAATAACGGGTTTAAAGGCGTTGTTGCACTTCTGGATGATAACCTTCTGAATATAGGGCACCTCCTCGGCAGGGATCTCGACGCCCATATCGCCTCTGGCCACCATGACGGCGTCGGATGCCTTGATGATCTCATCGATGTTGTCGATGCCCTCTTTGTTCTCGATCTTTGCGATCACCCGCATGTCGCTGCGATATTCGCGCAGAATATCCTTAATCTCGTAGATGCAGTCGGCATTGCGGACAAAGCTTGCCGCAATAAAATCAAAACCTTGATTTATGCCGAAAACAATATCGTTTTTATCCTGGTCGGTCAGCGCCGGCAGGCGTATGGGAACGCCCGGAACGTTTATGCCCTTGCGCTCCCCCAGCTCTCCGCCGTTCAGGATCAGGCAGTTGATCTCCGTCGCGGTAACGCTCTCGACCTTCAGCTCAATCAGCCCATCATCAAGCAGGATATGGTCGCCGGCGGAGACATCCTCAGGCAGTCCGCTGTAGTTAATAAAGCCGCGCTTATTATCTCCCTCTATTGGATCGGTAGTCAGCGTGTAGTTTTCCCCTTCCACAAGGGCAACCTTCTTGCCGCCCTTCAGTTTGCCCGTACGCATCTCAGGTCCCTTTGTATCCAGAAGCGAGGCAATCGGCAGATGTAAATCTTTTCTCGCCTTGTCAAAACGCGCAAAGCGCTGCCCGTGCTCCTCATATGAGCCGTGAGAAAAATTGAATCGGGCAACGTCCATGCCTGACACCATCAACTGGCGCAAAATTTCTTCATTATCGCTCGCTGGTCCCAGCGTGCAAATTATTTTGGTCCTTTTCATCATATATAAGACCCCTCCTTCTCTTTTACAATCCTAACCTTACACGATGCAATTATATTAAAGTATTTCGTTTCTTGCAATCCCTTAACAATAAAATTTTTGTAAAATTGTAAAAAGTAAAATAAATTTAATTTTACAAAACGGAAAAGGCCATTAAGCTGTCTAGACCAACTCATTCGGTTTGCGGAAAACATAGCGACAAGATACGGCTGCACAGCAGATTCAAAAGAAAAAACGCCGCCGGATCTCCGGAAGCGTTTTTATCCCGACCGGACAGCCATTGGCCTTCCGGGGTTGAGTTAGTTGCGTTAAGAGAAAATCGATTCCCCGCAAATGCGGATTCAGCGCTCTTCCATCGGTACATAAGGCACGGATTTTACGGCGGCACGATATGCCGGGCGCATAATACGCTTGCCGGAGATGACCTCTTCTATTCTGTGCGCACACCAGCCGGATATACGTGAAATGGCGAATAACGGGGTAAAAAGTTCGTCGGGTATCCCGAGCATACGGATGACGAAGCCCGAGTAAAGATCCACATTCGCACAGATGGGATTCTGCAGATTTTTACGTTCCATAATTAGCTCGGAGCCGTTTCGCTCTATGCTGGCAAGGTATTCGAAGTCATCCATCATATTTTTGTGGTGCGCCATACCCTCGGCATAGACTTTGATCAGCACGGCGCGGGGATCGGAGATGGTGTAGACCGCATGGCCCAGGCCATATATCTTGCCTGAGTGGTCTCCAACTTCACCATCCAGAATTTTATTCAGATAATCGCGCATTTGCGTGTCGTCTCCGGGATCGGAGACATTCTCCTTGATATCTCTGATCATCGCCTGCACCTTGGCGTTTGCACCGCCATGCAGCGGCCCTTTCAGTGAGCAGACCGCTCCGGCTATTGCGCTATAGGTGTCCGTTCCACTGGAGGCCAACGCGCGACAGACGAATGCCGAGTTGTTGCCGCCGCCGTGCTCCGCGTGCAGTATCATAAGGAGGTCGAGCAGATGGGCTTCCTCAGCGGTATACATTTTATCCTTGCGCAGCATACGCAAAAAGTTTTCCGCGACGGACAGGACTTCCTTGGGGTTATGAATATAAAGGCTCTTGCCGTCAAAGTGGTGGCGCTTTACCGCATAGGCGTTGGCGACTATGGTGGGAAAACGAGCGATAAGCTCGATCGACTGGCGCAGCATATTTTCAATACTGGTGTCGTCCGGATTATCATCATAGGAGTATAGCGCCATAACGCTTCTGGCGAGTTTGTTCATGACATCGCGGCTGGGCGCCTTGAGGATCATATCTTCGTTAAAGTTGGGCGGCAGAGGCCTTGCTTTGGACAGCATATCGTCAAACTTTTCAAACTCGTCCTTCGTTGGAAGTTTGCCCATGAGGAGCAGATAGGCAACCTCTTCATAGCCGAAAGTGTTGTTATCGGTGTGCGCCTTGACAATGTCCATGATATTGATCCCGCGGTAATAAAGGCGGCCGGGGACCGGGACAATTTCGCCGTCCTCTATATTGTAACCGATGACGCGCCCGACTTTGGTAACACCGGCCATAACGCCGGTACCGTCGCTGTTGCGCAGTCCGCGTTTTACCTTTTCGGTAAAATATTTCTCGGGTATTGTATACTCCGCCGTCACGCGCTCGGTGAACTCAGCATTATGAGGCGTTATATTTTTTATCTCAGCCATGACATATTCACACCTTTGCTTTTAGATTATACTTGAGTAGTATTATAAAGCGTTTGCATGAAAAACGCAAGCATAAATCAAAATTCAACTAAAACAGAGACAAAAAAGGTTTTTTGCCTCTGTTTTTTGTGTAAAAATGCAAGTCTCAATAAAATTCTTGCAATAAATTGGTGTTGCAGAATGTACATTTTATGATATACTTAAATTATCAGAGTGGGTAATTATCCCGAAATACCGAATAAGTGAGTGATTGAACATGATAACCCTTCAAAAAAGTCCGGTCGTCTGGGGAAACGGCAAGGCTCTCCCGGCCTCCGGCTCAGACCTCGGCGCCGGGCGCGAAAAGACGATCGCATACAGAATTATGCGCGCGCATGACAGCTCGAATAATCCGGAAAAGCTCCGCATCCGGTTTGATAGTCTTATATCGCACGATATCACCTATGTCGGCGTTATCCAGACGGCGCGGGCCAGCGGTATGGCGCGTTTTCCCGTACCATATGTGCTGACGAACTGTCATAACAGCCTCTGCGCTGTCGGCGGTACGATCAATGAGGACGACCACGTATTTGGTCTGTCCGCCGCGAAAAAGTATGGTGGCATATACGTTCCCGCCAATCAGGCCGTTATTCACCAGTACGCCCGCGAGATGCTGGCCGGCTGCGGCAAAATGGTGCTCGGCAGCGACAGCCACACCCGTTATGGCGCTATAGGCACCATGGGCATCGGCGAAGGCGGTCCCGAGATTGTCAAGCAGCTGCTTGAAAACACCTACGACGTGTCCGCTCCGGAAGTCGTGCTCGTCTACCTCACCGGAGAGCCAAAGCTCGGCGTCGGCCCACATGATGTGGCGCTCGCACTTTGCGGGGCAACCTATAAAAACGGTTTTGTAAAGAACAAAGTCCTCGAATTCGCCGGTCCGGGAATCAAGGCCCTTCCCATGGACTACCGTATCGGCATTGACGTGATGACCACCGAGACCGCCTGCCTCAGCTCCATCTGGGAGACGGACGAAAGGGTACGTGAGTACCTCACCGTCCACGGCCGTAAGGATGAATATGCGCCGCTATCTCCGGAGGAGGGCGCATGCTACGACGCGATGATCACTATTGACCTGAGTACGGTCGAACCCATGGCGGCCATGCCGTTCCACCCTTCCGAGGCCTACACAATCGCCGAGCTGCGAAAAAATGCCGGCGACATCCTGCGCCACACCGAAATGGTTGCCCACGAGCAATTCGGCGGTAAGGTCGAGCTCAAACTGGTCGATAAACTTGTAAACGGCGAGTTCTATGTTGATCAGGGTATTATTGCCGGCTGCTCC
>JBFWKZ010000024.1:0-21573 GCA_050252415.1 Oscillospiraceae bacterium
CTGAATACCGGATTCTAATCTTCACAAAGCAGACGACCAATGGAGGAAAAACGGATGTTTTTCCTCCATTTTTATTTTCGTTCTGAATAAGGTGAAAACGGCGCGCGCTCAATCGCGCGGATTTCCCTCGGCTATCCGTGAGGGAAGTAAAATTCTTTACTTTCACCGGGCGGCGTGATAATATTTAAACGTATTGTTAATAAAACCACGGAAAGGATGTTATGCTTGGAAAGTGTCAGTGCCATCCAACTGAAAAATATCACCAAGCGATTTGGCAAAGTCGTCGCCAACGACAACGTCAGCCTCGAGCTTAACCGGGGAGAGATACTTTCCCTGCTGGGCGAGAACGGCAGTGGCAAGACCACGCTGATGAACATGCTCTCGGGTATCTATTATCCCGACGAAGGCGAGATATATGTTAACGGCAGGCCTGCATCTATCCGCTCGCCAAAGGACGCTTTCGATAACGGCATCGGCATGATACACCAGCACTTTAAGCTGGTCGATGTGTTTACAGCCGCGGAAAATATTGTCCTCGGCCTGCGTGACGGCAACAAACTTGATCGCCGTGAGATTGCCGAAAAGGTCCGTGAGATAAGTGATAAATACGGTTTTGGAATCGATCCGAACAAAAAAGTCTACGACATGTCCGTCTCCGAAAAGCAGACCGTAGAAATCGTCAAGGTGCTCTACCGCGGTGCGGAAATCCTCATCCTCGATGAGCCGACCGCCGTTTTGACCCCGCAGGAGACCGACCGGCTTTTCGATGTCCTGCGCGCCATGAAGGCGGATGGCAAGGCGATTGTCATCATTACCCACAAGCTTCACGAGGTCATGGCGTTGTCGGATAAGGTCGCGGTTTTGCGCAAGGGACAGTATATTGGTACGGTAAAAACCGCCGACACCAACCCTCAGGCGCTGACCGACATGATGGTCGGCAGAGCCGTCACATTGAACATCAATCGCCCTGAGCCCCAAAATCCTAAGCCACGGCTGAAAATAGAAGGGCTTACCTGTCTGGACAACGAGGGGGTCAAAAAGCTCGATGAGGTATCGTTCACCGCTATGGGCGGTGAGATACTCGGCGTTGCGGGCATTGCCGGCTCCGGACAAAAGGAGCTGCTGGAAGCGATAGCGGGACTTTATCCTGTTGCGGCGGGATCAATCACCTATACACCGGAAAACTCGCCGCCCTGCGAACTCGTTGGCAAGACGCCAATGCAGATTAAGCAGGCAGGCGTCGCGATGGCATTTGTACCGGAGGACAGGCTTGGAATGGGCCTTGTCGGCGGTATGGGGATGACCGGAAATATGATGCTCCGTTCCTGGCGTCAGGGTAAGGGCATTTTTACCAACACAAAGGATCCCAACCGTTTAGCCATGCAGGTGAAGGAGAGCCTCGACGTTATGACGCCGAGCGTTGATTTCCCTGTGCGCCGCCTTTCCGGCGGCAATGTCCAAAAGGTGCTGGTCGGACGTGAAATCGCCTCGTCGCCTACCGTGCTTATGAGCGCTTATGCCGTACGCGGACTGGACATCAACACATCATACACCATCTATAATCTGATGACCGAGCAGAAAGAACACGGCGTTGCCGTTATCTTTGTCGGCGAGGACCTGGATGTTTTGCTTGAACTGTGCGACCGGATACTTGTTCTGTGCGGCGGCAGGGTCTCCGGCGTCGTGGACGCGAGAGGGGCGACCAAAGAAGAAGTCGGCCTCTTCATGACCCGCGTCGGCGGAAAGGAGGCGTGACCATGCAGGAGAAAACACCGTTTATCCGCTTGGCAAAGCGCGATGATTTACCAAGGTGGCAGGTCTGGTGCATCCGCGGTGGATCTTTTGTCGTTGCGATATTGCTGGGTGCTCTGCTTCTTTCATTTTTGGGCAAGAACCCTGTGGAGGCATATGCCACCATCATCAGCGGCTCACTGGGCAAAAAGACCGCAATCCGGCAGACCGTCAAGATAGCCGTACCGCTGCTCGGCTGTGCGCTCGCCATTGCGCCTTGCTTTAAGATGCGGTTTTGGAACATCGGGGCCGAGGGCCAGATAACCGCGGGCGCCATAGCGACAACGTATTTTGCGCTGTTTTATTATGATAAGCTCCCCTCGGCGGTACTGCTCATCGTCATGGCCGTTGCCGGTATGCTTGCCGGCGGGATCTGGGGACTCATTCCCGCGTTTTTCAAAGCAAGGTGGGGGACGAATGAGACGCTGTTTACGCTGATGATGAATTACATCGTTATAGGCGTTGTGAAATATCTCCAGGGCGGACCCTGGGAGGCGCCTCCGAAGGGCAGCCAGCTTATCGCCCAGTTCGACAAGGCGGCGTGTTTGCCAAAGGTCTTGGGCGTGCACTGCGGCTGGATCATTGTTCTTGTACTTACGGTTCTCATGTTTATTTACATGAAATACACCAAGCAGGGCTATGAGATCGCCGTTATCGGCGAATCGGAAAATACCGCGCGGTATGCCGGCATGAATGTGGGCAGAATCATTATGCGGACCATGTTTATCTCCGGAGCGATAAGCGGCCTTGTCGGCTATATCATTGCCGCCGGCGCCAACAACACGCTTTACGACGGCGTGGCGGACGGCGTGGGATTTACCGCCATCACCGTGGCATGGCTTGCCCAGCTGAACCCGTTCGCGATGATCGGTATATCCGGACTGCTTGCCGTGCTGGAGAAGGGAGCGGATACCCTCCAGACACGCATGGCCGTACCTGCCTCGATATCCGAGATCATCACCGGTATATTCCTGTTCTGTATGCTGGGCTGTGAATTTTTTATAAACTATAAGATGATCTTCCGTAAAAATTACAGGGAGGTGGCTCAGAAATGATAACTGCAATCATTGCACTCATCTGCGCCGCCGTTCTCAACGGCGCACCGCTGCTGTTCGGCACGCTGGGTGAGATATTGTCCGAAAAATCCGGCAATTTGAACCTTGGCGTCGAGGGCATGATGTTTATGGGCGGGGCCTGCGGCCTCGGCGGCGCGTTCTATTATGAAAAGATAATGGGTGAGGCGACAAACGGCCAGATCGCCGTCCTCATCGCACTTATCTGTGCGTTTTTAGCCGGCGCGATTGGCGCGCTGATCTTCAGCTTTATCACGATCACACTGCGTGCCAACCAAAACGTAACCGGCCTTGCGCTTGCCATATTCGGTACCGGCGCGGGTCAGTTCGTAGGTGAGTATATGCGTGTCAGAGAGGGCGGATATGTCGTTGTCAGCAACGCGATGAAGGGCTTTTTTCAAAACTCGCCCTTCCCGGCGGCAATGCAGAATATTCCCGTGGTCGGCAAAGTGCTCTTTGGTTACAACTTTTTTGTTTATCTCGGTATCGTTATTGCCGTCATCATGGCGTTTTATCTCAATCGTTCACGCTCCGGACTGCACCTGCGCGCTGTCGGCGAATCTCCGGCAACAGCGGATGCCGCCGGCATCAACGTTGCCCGCTATAAATATTTCGCTACCGTCATCGGCGGCGGAATCTCCGCTGTCGGCGGCATGGTGTATATCATGACGATCGCCGGCTGCGTGTGGAGTCATGAGGGGTTGTCCGGCGAGGGTTGGCTCGCCGTCGCACTGGTTATCTTCTGCCTGTGGCGGCCACTGAATGCCATCTGGGGCTCCGTGCTCTTTGGCGGTCTGATGATTTTGTATCTGCGCTTTGCTGTTCCATTTTTCCCGACACAGCTATATAAAATACTGCCTTACGTCGTAACGGTCATCGTCCTTATCATTACCAGTATGAGAAATAATAAAGATAAGCAGCCCCCGGAAAGCTTGGGCCTTGCCTATTTCCGCGAAGAACGATAAAGTTAGCGTATAGGGGCGTTATTGGTCACATATGTGGCAAAAATATAGTGAGGTGCTAGCACCTCACTATATTTTTATTGATATAATGCTAAAAACTCTTCAAGACACAGGTCGTTTGTCATAATATAGGTTGCCGCCTCGACTCCGACGTAGCGAAAATGCCATGGTTCATACATGATCTGTGTGATGGTCTGCTTGTCTTCAGGGTATCGGAGAATAAAGCCGTATTCCGCGCAGTGGGCGTACAGCCACTTGCTGAGGTCCGTCTCGGCAAGAGACTCGTCCATGTATGTGTAGTACTTATCCACGATGTCGGCGGCAAGCCCCGTCTGGTGTTCACTGGTGCCGGGCCTGGCGACGATTTTTGCCGCGGCCGCCTCGTCTCCGCCATATTGCGCGACTTTGTTGTTGAAAAGATATTGCTGGGTGGAATAGGAACGATAGGATGAGGTGATATACACCGAAAGTCCCTCGGCACGTGCCGCCGACAGCATATCCTGCAGAGCGCCCACGGCCCGGGAATCGAAGTAGTTGCCGTTTTCAAAGGCCGTCAATTCCGGCTTATAGTCGCTGTCGAGCGGGTGATCGGGGTTGACAAGAAGATACTCCCATGATGAGATGTCGATATCCGGGAGAGCGGATGCGGGTTCGGGTGTTGCGGTTGGTGTTGGTGTGGACGTCGGTGTTGGTGTTGGTGTAGGCGTCGGGATCGGCGAGGCTGGCGTTACCGCCGCTGTCGGCGTTGTTTCCGCAACCGGCGTTTCGACTCCGGATTTCAGGGCGATAATAGCCGCAAGACAGGCGATCAAGATGCACAGTAGAGCGGCAGACAGAAATTTTTTCACTGAAAGACCTCCCTATAAGACTAAAGCCATAATAACCCAGCATTTTTCATGTGTCAATATGGCAGGAATTTTGTTGCTATGCTGTTAATTGTGCTATATAATGGCACTGATAATCCCAAAGGAGTACGATGCTATGAAATATATACTCATCATTGGCGACGGCATGGCGGATAACCCGGTGCCGGAGCTTGGCGGACTGACCCCGCTGCAAAAGGCAAACATACCCGGAATCGACGCGCTTGCGCGCGCCGGAAGGCTGGGCAGTGTCAAAAATATTCCCAAAGGACTGCCTCCCGGGAGCGATACGGCGATGCTATCGATTATGGGCTGTCCAACCGAGAAGTGCTATTCCGGCCGGGCTCCGCTGGAGGCCGCAGCGCAGGGAATCGTTCTCGAGCCGGGCAGCGCGGCATTCAGGTGCAACAACATCGCAATTTCTGAGGGCGAGCGTTTTGAGGACAGACGAATCCTCTCCCACAGCGGCGGCACGATCCCGGGAAAGGAGTCGCATGAACTCATCGAAGCGCTATTCTCACATCCGGATTTTGCGCCTCTGGCAAAACAGGCCCGTATGTCCGTTGCTCCGGCCGATTCCTACCGTCACCTTGCCTTTCGCAAGAATGCCGATATAAAAGGAATTTCCCTCAAGCCGCCGCATGATCATCTGGGGGAAAAGGTCGGTGATAACCTGCCCTCCGGATGTGCCGACGCCGAGGTACTTACAACGCTTATGCGTGCCGCCGTACCGATACTGGAGGCGCATCCTATCAATAAACGCCGCCGTGCCGCGGGCAAGCTGCCCGCTAACGCCATCTGGTTCTGGGCGGAGGGGACGGCCGCCGCTCTGCCTGATTTCTACGGGCAGTTTGGCAAAACAGGCGCCGTCATCAGCGCTGTGCCACTTTGCCATGGAATCGGCCGGCTTGTGGGGCTCGATATCATTGAGGTCGAGGGCGCCACAGGCGAGTTGGACACAAACCTTGAGGGCAAAGTCGATGCCGCAATAGAAGCGCTGAAGACCCATGATTTTGTCACCGTCCACGTTGAAGCGCCGGACGAATGCACGCATAACGGGGACCTTGCCGGCAAGGTGCAGGCTATTGAATGGCTCGACTCCCGCGTGGTCACACCACTGATACGGAAATTGTACGACGGCGGAGAGGATTTCCGCATGCTTATCCTGTCGGATCACAAAACGCTGATGCGCGACGGCGCCCATGACGGCGACCCTGTCCCCTTCATCATCTACGACAGCCGCGAAGACCGTCATACCGGACTGTCCTATACCGAGGCGGATGGATTGAGAGGCGAGATGATAGAAAAAGGGTCGATGTTGATGCGGGAGCTGTTTGAGCTATGAAATATGAGCGAGAGCGCGCCTGGGCAAAGCTCAATCTGACTCTCGACGTTCTGTCGCCCATGCCGGACGGCTACCATGGCATGCGAATGGTCATGCAGAGCTGCACGCTCTGCGACGAAGTGCGCGTCATGCTGACCTCGGACGGCAGCTTCTTTGCGCATTCAAATCTTTACTACCTTCCCTGCGACGATAGGAATATCGCCATAAAGGCGGCCCGAGCATTTTTTGAGGAGATCGGAGAGACCCGGTCAGGCGTACGCATTGATATGAAAAAGTGTATTCCCGTCTGTGCCGGGCTTGGCGGCGGTTCGTCCGATGCGGCGGCGGTGCTGCGGGCTTTGAATCGGCTGACCGGGGTAAACATGAACCGGAAAAAGCTTGAAGCGCTGGGGCTTCGTCTTGGTGCCGACGTCCCGTTTTGCATATCGGGCGGGACATATCTGGCCGAAGGCAGAGGTGAGATTCTCACAAAGCTGCCGGACATGCCAAGCTGCGGCATTGTCATCTGTAAGCCGCGTTTCTCCATCTCGACACCTGAGCTCTTCTCACGTATAGACCTGCGGGCGGAAGACAGCCACCCGGATACCGAGCGCTTTATTCAGGCGCTGCACCAAGGTAATTTGTCCGCCTTGGCTTCGCAGATGCGAAACGTGTTTGAAGATGTGCTTGCCCAAAATCAGGAGGAGATCTTTTCCATTAAGCGCAGACTTTTAGATCATGGCGCGCTGAGCAGTATGATGACCGGTACGGGCTCGGCCGTGTTTGGCTTGTTCACAACCCGTCAGGCGGCACAGAAGGCTGCGCGCGAGCTTGGCCGGGAATATCGCGAATGCTTTTTTGCCGAACCAAAATGCGAAATACCGGTTTAAAAAAAGGCAAAACCGTCCAGTATAGCTTTAGGGCAATACCACACAATTTGAGGTGTAAGCCACGATTTGTGCGGCGTTCCCCTGGAACATATCGGACGGTGAGAGAGATTTGAGAAAATTCAAACACTTTCATGATGTGCCATTCGGTCTGCCCTGAACGGCGCATAAAATGACCACCCTATTTTGGCCGTTTCCGTCCTTAAAAGGAGTGGTCATTTCTATGAAAACCGGGATAAAACGCAGACTCCATACCGTAGAAACAGCGCTTTTGCTGTCTCTTTGCATTACCCTCTGCCTTGCCGTATGGGGGCAGGGCGGTAGCCGGACTTTGTCATCACAGCTCATACGCCTGCATGTTATCGCCGTCTCCGACGAGCCGGAGGAACAGGAATTAAAACTTCGTGTGCGCGATGCCGTGCTCGCGTATGCCGAACCTCTGCTTGAGAATACCGAGACCGCTGAGGATGCCTATGCCCTGCTTTACAATAATCTTGATTCTCTGAGCGAGGCGGCTCAGAGCGCTTCCGAGGGAAGATCCGTTGAGGTTACGCTCACGCGCGAGACTTATCCGACCCGCTATTATGACAGTTTTGCCCTGCCCGCCGGCGAATACAATTCCCTGCGCGTCATGTTGGGTGAGGCACAGGGAAAAAACTGGTGGTGCGTCATATTCCCGCCGCTTTGTACCGCGGCATCTGTTGAAGATGTGCAGCCAACGCTCTCTGAAGATGAGCAGAAAATCATAACTCAGGATGGCGAGGGATATGTCCTGCGCTTTCGCGCGATGGAACTTTGGGGCGAATTGCGTGAAATGTTGGGAAGCTGAGCTATAAGATGATGTTATGGCATAATAACTAAATATTAAAACAAGATAGCCCCTGGAATTGTTGCCTTTTTTGCATTTCCTACAAAGGTCTGCACTTTGCAGACCTTTATTTTTGCCTTATTTTTGCAAAATTATGGAATATATTATGCAATTCGCCCAAAAGTGAGCCCAAAAATTCTGCGTTAAGGATTTGTATAATTTTCGTTAAACTGTTGACTAGACAACTAAATATATTTTATAATAACGTATCATATTTTGTTCTCATAAGAGACCTATTTAGGATTATTTTGTAAGAGCTGGGAGGAAATCTAATGAAGATCAACCTGACAGAAACTGTCCTTCGTGACGGAAACCAGAGCCTGATGGCGACTCGACTGCCTTACAGCGAGTTTGAGGATATTCTCTCCAAAATCGACGAGTGCGGTTACTACTCCGTCGAGTGTTGGGGCGGAGCTACCTTCGATTGCTGCATGCGCTATTTGAGTGAGGATCCATGGGAGCGCCTGCGCAAGCTGCGCGCAAAAATGCCCAACAGCAAGCTCCAGATGCTGTTGCGCGGGCAGAACATACTGGGCTATAAGCCCTATCCCGACGATATTGTCCGCAAGTTCGTGGAATACGCGGTCAAGAACGGAATCAACATCATCCGTATTTTTGACGCGATGAACGATCCTCGTAATCTGAAAGTCGCTATCGAAGAGACCGTTAAGCGCGGCGCGATCGCTTCCGGAGCCATCTCCTATACGGTCAGCCCCGTCCATACGTTGGACGCTTTCGTGAAACTTGGCCGGGAGATGAAGGAGATGGGCGCTTCCACCATCTGCATCAAAGATATGGCCGGCATCATGGGTCCCAAAGAGGGCTATGACCTCGTTTCGGCCTTGAAGGATAAGCTCGATATGCCCGTCATCCTTCATACCCACTGCACCACCGGGCTGGCATTCCCCACCGCCGTTAAATGTGCCGAGGCTGGCGTCGACGTTATCGATACCGCCGTCTCCTGCTTCTCCGGCGGCTCATCTCAGCCCGCCACCGAGACCATGGCATATGTCCTGCGCCAGCTGGGCTTCGAGGTCGGGGTCGATACCATGAAGGTCAAGGAAGTCAACGACTTCTTTGTTCCAGTCCGCAACAAATATATTGAGAGCGGCCTGCTTGATCCCAAAATAATGGGTACCGATGCCGATGCGCTTGCTTACCAGGTCCCCGGCGGTATGATTTCCAACCTGCTTGCACAGTTGAAGGCCCAGAAGGCTGAAGACAAGTTCTATGATGTGCTTGCTGAAGTTCCGAAGGTCCGTAAGGATCTGGGCTATCCTCCGCTTGTCACGCCTACAAGCCAGATCGTCGGAGTACAGGCGGTTTCCAATGTCCTTGCCGGTGAGCGTTATAAAAACGTCTCCAAGGAAGTTAAGGCCTATATGTCCGGCGAGTATGGGCGTTTCCCCGGTGAAATCAACAAAGAACTGCAGAAGAGCATCGTAGGCGACAATTTTTCCACAGAGCGCTATGCCGATAAGCTGGAGCCTGCATTTGAAAAGACGAAGGCAGAGATCGGCGATTTGGCCGGCAGCGATGAGGATGTTCTGAGCTACATTGCCTTCCCTCAGGTTGCAGAAAAGTTTTTCGGAGAGCGTAAAGCGCGTGAAGAGAACGTTGTTAAATACTCCATCGTCGAGGCGTAAGGAGGCAGCTTGAATGAATGACATTACAGTATTCGAGGCTTTGGGTTATTCGATTCTCGGCCTTTCGATCGTTTTTTCGGTACTGATCCTGCTCTGGATAGTCATCGCCATTATGGCGAAAGTTCTAGGCAAATCTTCGGTGCCAAAGCCTGCTGCCGCAGCTGTTGCCGCGCCTGTGCCTGTTAAGGAACCAAATCCCGCGCCGGGAATCGCCGGTGAGGTTAAACTCTTTGACGTCCCCGACCGCGATGCTGCCCTCATCATGGCAATTGTTGCAGATAAGATGCAGAAGCCACTCAACGAATTGCGCTTCAAGTCTATTAAGGAGGTAAAATAACAATGAAATATAAGGTTACACTCAATAGCAAGACCTATGAGGTCGAGGTGGATCAGGAGAAAGCTATGCTGGTAGACGAATATGAGGCTTATGTCCCGGCCCCTGCCGCTGCTCCTACTGCCGCTCCTGCCGCCGCTCCCGCCCCTGCTGCTGCGCCTGCCGCTGCCGCCCCCACGGCTGCCGGTACCGTCGTTGCCGCCCCCATGCCCGGTAATATTCTTGATATAAAGGTTACCCAGGGCGCTGCCGTCAAAGAGGGACAGGTCCTCGTTATCCTTGAAGCTATGAAAATGGAAAACGAGATTGCAGCACCCAAAGACGGTACCGTCGCACAGATTATCGTTTCAAAGGGCGCAACTGTGGACACCGACGCACCGCTGATTGTAATCAGCTAAGGGGGGCTTTCGATGTCTGCTATTAAAGAAGTAATACTTAATTTATGGACAGACTCGGGCTTTTCCATGCTTGGTCAGGATTGGCGTCAGATTGTAATGATCATCATCGCCTGTGTCCTCCTCTATCTGGGCATCGTCAAAAAGTTTGAGCCACTGCTCCTCGTCGGCATCGCATTCGGAGCTCTTCTCACGAACCTCCCCGGAGGCGAACTTTATCACCCCGAGCTATGGGATGATATTATTTCACACACCAAGGGCTATGGTTCCGTCTTGACGGAAGGCGGTCTGCTCGACATTATGTATATAGGCGTCAAGGCCGGTGTATATCCCTCCCTTATCTTCATGGGTGTCGGCGCCATGACGGATTTTGGCCCTCTTATGGCAAATCCCAAAAGCCTGCTTCTGGGGTCTGCAGCTCAGCTCGGTGTTTATTGCGCATTTCTGCTTGCGATCGTTCTGGGCTTTAGCGGCCCTGAGTCCGCTTCTATCGGTATTATTGGCGGCGCCGATGGTCCTACCGCGATCTACCTCACGAGTAAGCTTGCCCCTCATCTCTTGGGGGCCATTGCCATTGCGGCTTACTCTTATATGGCGCTTATCCCGCTGATTCAGCCGCCGATCATGCGGGCATTGACCAGCGAGAAGGAGCGCAAAATTAAGATGGAGCAGCTCCGCCCCGTCTCAAAGGCCGAGAAGATCATATTTCCTATCGTTGTCAGCATCTTCGTCATTCTGCTTCTGCCGTCAACCGCTCCGCTGATCGGCTGCCTTATGTTGGGCAATCTCTTCCGCGAGTGCGGTGTTGTTGACAGACTGTCCGACACCGTCCAGAATGCTTTGATGAATATTGTTACTATTTTCCTGAGCCTGTCCGTCGGAGCAACGACCGTTGCTGACCGTTTTCTGGCCTGGGGCACGATCAAGATCATTATCCTCGGTCTGCTTGCATTCTGCTTCTCTACGATTGGCGGTCTGCTTCTTGGAAAGATTATGTGTGCCCTCTCCGGAGGCAAAATCAATCCCCTTATCGGATCTGCGGGTGTTTCCGCCGTCCCTATGGCCGCCCGTGTCTCTCAGGTTGAGGGACAGAAAGCAAACCCCTCAAACTTCTTGTTGATGCACGCCATGGGGCCCAATGTTGCCGGTGTTATCGGTTCTGCCGTCGCCGCGGGCTTCATGCTTGCCTTGTTCGGTTAAACGATTTCCGCGTTTGTCATAACCAACCTTATACAAAAGCAGGCGCCTAGTCAGGAGCCTGCTTTTGTATAATTTCTTTTCGAAAACGTAAACTCTTTTCTAGAGTATGGCAAATTTCGACCAATAGTGCTATAATGACGCTATATTGACTCCAAAGGAGGTTTTCTGGTGAAAATCACGTTTATCGGCGCCACCCATGAGGTTACAGGAAGCTGTACTCTTATCGAGATTGGTGGAAAATACATTATGGTCGACTGCGGGATGGAGCAGGGCGTAAATGTCTTTGAAAATGTTCCGATACCTGTCCCCCCCTCGCAAATTGACTGTGTATTCCTGACCCATGCCCATATAGACCACTCCGGTCTTCTTCCCCTGCTATATAAAAACGGCTTTGGCGGTGCGGTTTATGCCACCGAGGCGACGTGTGACCTCTGCCGAATTATGCTGCGTGACTCTGCGCACATACAAGAATCTGAGGCAGAGTGGAAAAGTCGTAAGGCACAGCGTTCCGGCCATCCGCCTGTTGAGCCAATTTACACGCTTAACGATGCCGAAGGTCTTATCGGCAAGCTTCGTCCCGTACCCTACAGCACCGAGGTACAGGCTATGGAGAATGTCACGGCTCGCTTTACGGATATTGGCCATCTCCTGGGCTCGGCATGTGTTGAGTTGTGGTTGACAGAGGGGAACGTGACAAAAAAGATCGTCTTCAGCGGCGACGTCGGCAATACCGACCAGCCGATCATTAACGACCCGAAGCCCGTCAAGGAAGCGGATTACCTCGTTATCGAATCCACCTATGGCGACAGGCTGCACACAACGGAAAAGCCCGATTATGTCACTGAGATTGCAAAGCACATACAAGATGCTTTCGATCGCGGAGGAAACCTCGTTATTCCTTCATTTGCGGTCGGCAGAACGCAGGAAATGCTGTATTTCATCCGCCAAATAAAGGATGAGGGCCGTATAAAGGGACACGACGGTTTTAAGGTTTATGTGGACAGCCCGCTGGCAAATGAAGCGACCAGCATTTTTCTCCAGTGCGACCGCTCCTGCCTGGATCCGGAGACGATCGAACTGCTGGATGCCGGTATAAACCCGCTTGTTTTCAATGGGCTGGAGGTCTCGGTTTCCTCTGAGGAGTCCAAGGCGATAAATTTCGACAGTACACCTAAAGTCATTATAGCGGCGAGCGGTATGTGCGAAGCAGGCCGTATCCGCCATCACCTGAAGCACAATCTCTGGCGAAAGGACAGCATTATCTTGTTTGTCGGATACCAAGCCGTCGGTACTCTGGGAAGATCGCTATCCGAAGGCGCAAAGAGCGTCAAGCTCTTTGGCGAAGAGATCGCAGTAAACGCCGAGATACGCCGCCTTGCCGGGAAAAGCGGCCATGCGGACAAAAATGGCCTGCTCCATTGGGCAAACGCTTTTGAGAAAAAGCCGCATACCGTATTTGTAAACCATGGCGAGGATGACGTCTGCATGAGTTTCGCCAAGTGCCTGCATGAAGAAAACGGCTTTGAAAATGTCATCGCACCATACAGCGGAACAGTCTATGATCTTGCCGCCGACGTTATGGTCACGGAGGCACAGCCTGTTGTTGTCCGGAAGGACATGGAGGGCAAGCCCCGCGATACAAAAGTGCGGCAGCTTTTGGCAGCGCTGCTTGATACTGCCCATGGCCTTGTTGACGTTGCCAGGGGCTTTGAAGGCCGGCCGAACCGCGAAGTGCGTGAGTTTATAGGCGATATTAAAAAGCTCTCTGACAAGTGGAAAAATTAAATGGCATCAGCCATACCATACAGGAACGGCTGTATATTCTCCTGCGTGAGGACATCCTCCGCGGCGTATATCCACCCGGCGCACCGCTGAACGAGGCGGAACTCAGCAAACGCTTTGGCATCTCCCGCAGTCCGCTGCGGGAGACGCTCAGCCGTCTGACGGGAGAGGGGCTATTGAAAAATGTGCCCAATCGAGGTATATTTGTCCGCCGTTTTACGGAAAAATATATTAACGATGTGCTGAACATGCGGGATATCCTGGAACGCCGGGGCGTACGTAGTTTTATTCCCACCGGGGAGCGCTGTACCGAGCTGCTCGATATGCGCGCCGAAGCTGAAAAGCTGCTCAAATCAAAGCCGTTTGACGTGGAGAAGCACAATGCGTTCGATGCACGTATGCATTACATGATTATGGGCTTTAACGATAACGAATATATCGACCAGCTTGCGCAGCAAATTTATACGCTGTCTACGCTTTTTTCCATCCAGCTCAAAACCCCGGAGGGCGGCATCGAATCCGAAATGCAGCACATTGAGCTCATCGATACACTTTTGCTTGGCGACCGGCAGACGGCGGAAAAACTCATCCAAAAGCATATCAGCCGCACCAAAAAGCTCGTGCGTGCCGCGATGAAAAAGGATGGAAAGGCGGCCGTGGAATGATAAAGATAACGAATTTGCGCCTGCCGCCCCTTTCCGGGCGAGATGAAATCCGCAGTGCGGCGGCAAAAAAATTACAGATACCAGAGCGGGAGATCGACTCTCTCACAATCGTTCGTTCATCAATAGACGCGCGGCGCGGCAGGCAGCCGAGCCGCGTGTGTTCTGTCTTGATAAAAACGCAAGCGGAGAAAAAGATCCTGTGTAGAAACCATGATGCCAATATCGTTTTCAGCGAGGAAAAAGCCTACGTATTGCCCGAGAAACGCCGCCTATCGAGTGCGAAGCCCGTTATCGTCGGCATGGGGCCTGCGGGGCTTTTCGCCGCTATGTACCTCATGAAGGCAGGGATACCCTGTATCGTGCTGGAACGAGGCGGCGACATCGACAGCCGGGCCGAGGCGGTGGAGCACTATTGGCAAACAGGCGTTTTGGACAAAAGAAGCAACGTCCAATTTGGTGAGGGCGGCGCCGGTGCTTTTTCCGATGGCAAGCTTACCACCGGTACGCACGATGAGCGTATTTCCGCAGTGCTGCAAACGCTGTACGAATTCGGCGCACCGGAGGACATACTCTGGTCACATAAACCCCATATAGGCACAGACGTTTTGCGTGAGGTTGTCCGCCACATGCGTACAGAGCTCATAGACCACGGCTGCGATGTGCGCTTTTTCCATCAGGCCATAGGACTGCACCGCAAAAATGGTGCGCTTAAATCGCTGATTATCGCCTCAGAAGAGGGGGAGTATGTACTCAATACGGACACTGCCGTCTTTGCCATCGGCCATTCGGCGCGAGACAGCTTTGAGATGCTCCATGCCGAGGGGCTGGCTATGCAGCCGAAGCCGTTTGCCATGGGTGTCCGCATAGAGCACAGACAAAGTGATATTGGTTTTGCACAGCTTGGGGCGCTTTCTTATGAATTGCCGCCCACGGATTATAAGCTGACGGAGCACCTGGAGAATGGGCGAACCGCCTTTTCGTTCTGTGTGTGTCCCGGCGGCGTCGTGATCGCCTCGGCGTCCGATGATGGCGAAGTTGTCACAAACGGTATGAGCTTTAGGGCGCGCGGCGGTGAAAACATAAACGGTGCGCTCCTGGTTGGGGTAAATCCAGACGACTACGGCGCGGACGACGCGCTTGCCGGAGTTCGCTTCCAGCTCGAGTGGGAGCGCCGCGCCTTTACCCTCGGCGGGGAAAACGGAAGCGCACCCGCCCAGACAGTAGGCGATTTTCTGATAAACCATCCGTCGGAGCATGGTGGGAGCATCATGCCCAGCTATCGTCCCGGTGTAAAATGGACCGATCTTTCAGGTGCGCTGCCGGACTTTGTGTCGGAGAGCCTGCGCCTTGCTCTGCCGTGTTTCGGAAAGAAAATCCATGGATTTGATATACCGGATGCCGTGCTGACCGGAATAGAGAGCCGCTCCAGCTCGCCGGTACGGATACTGCGCGGAGAGAACTTTTCTTCTGCTGAAGTCCGCGGACTATATCCCTGCGGAGAGGGCGCGGGCTATGCCGGCGGAATCGTCTCCGCCGCGGTGGACGGTATCCGCGTCGCCGAGTCGATTATCACAACGCCTTAAAGCTGCCTGAAAATTTTAGATGACCCGCGTTTACGCCGGATGATACAATACGGACATACCGCTCGGTATGTCCGTATTGTATCAAAAGGTTTTATATTATCTCATATAGTAATCGGCGCAGGTTTCAGTGACCAAAATCGCATCGCACAGGCCTGCATCCAGCGCTGTAAAGCACTCTTCCTCGGAATTGAGAACCTTTAGTCCGCCTAAGCGGTCCACAAGCTTTTCATCCGCTTCCAGGGCTTTGCCCATAGAAGAACTGCCGACAGTGCCGAGGGTTTTGCCTTTGAGCTGTCCCGTACGTTTTATACCGGAGCTTGCCTTAGTGATTATGACATACTTGGTATCCATATACTCGGGAGACGTTGAAAGCCCTGAGATATCATCGCCCGTTCCGAAACCTCCCGCGACGCAGTCAACGTTGCCGGAGGCAAGCTCAACTGAAGCGTTGCCTCGGTCGATCGCCTGAAAATGCAGCTCCCAGCCCAGTCTGTTGCAGATTTCGGTAAACATCTCGGCGTCAAAGCCGGTGACGGAACCATCCTGTTCAAAGCACATGGGCTTCGCCCCGGCGTAATAACCGAGGATGAGCACGCGCTGAGGCTGATTTTGCAGCCAACCCTCAACCTCCGTACTGCCGGGAATGGTGACACGGTCATCATTCAGCCAGCGTGTCGAGAGCTGCGAGAGCGTACCGTCATTCGACAGGACCATCATACCCGCCGTGATGATATCGCGCAGCTTGTCCCCATCCCGAAAGGCGACGAGATATTGCTCGCTGCCGATGGAGCCGACCACCGAATAGCCGGAGGCCTTTTTTTCATTGCCGCACGAGCAGAATGTGAGAACCAGGCCAAAAACCAGCAACAGCAAAAGAACTCTTTTTTTCATGCCCAAGGTTCCCCTCCATCATTTTAAAACAAAATATAGCAGGGAATATAATAAACCAAATTTTCCGCATTATCAAGTGAAAAATTTCAAATGACGAAAATTATTCGTATACTAATGTGTTTTTTTACATTTTGTTCACCTTTGGGTGTTCCCCAAAGATATAATTAGGGGTATAATAAATTTATAAAAATACACGAAAGGCTGACATATATGGAAACAAAAAAGAAAGCTCTCGTCGTTGAGGACGACACCAATATCGCCGAGTTGCTGCGCCTTTATCTTGAAAAAGACGGATTTGACGTTCTGCTTGCACATGACGGAGCGAAGGGTGTCGATCTTGCGCTTAATGAAAATCCCGACCTTATGCTCCTTGATCTTATGCTGCCGGAAAAATCAGGATGGCAGGTCTGCCGCGAGGTACGCAAGGTTTCCCGTATGCCTATAATCATGCTCACCGCAAAAGGCGAGACCTTCGATAAGGTCTCCGGCCTTGAAATGGGTGCCGACGATTATATTGTAAAGCCTTTTGAGGTCAAGGAGCTTCTCGCCCGCGTCCATGCCGTCCTCCGCCGCTTTGAGCCGGATGAGAAGGATGACAGCCGTCGCCTGACTTTCCAAAATCTTACCATAGATCTCGACTCATATGAGCTCATTGTGAACGGCAAGAAGATTGATACGCCGCCCAAGGAGATGGAACTGCTCTACCATCTCGCCTCATCCCCAAACCGGGTTTTCACCCGCAATCAGCTTCTTGACGAGGTCTGGGGCTTTGATTATTTCGGTGATTCCCGCACCGTTGATGTACATATCAAGCGCCTGCGTGAAAAGCTGGAGGGCGCAAGTGATAAATGGAACCTCAAAACCGTATGGGGTGTCGGCTATAAATTTGATATATCAGAGAGCTGAGGGATATGCGCAGCACATATTTCAAAAATTTTATAATGAGTGCGGGGCTTGCCGTATTGAGCTTCCTGGTGTTAGGTTTGGCGCTGACGCTTGTTACCCGAAACTTTCTAATAGAAGAGCGCCGTGAGAGTATGGAGACCAACGCAGATGAGATCGCCAGATCCGCCGTTGCCTTTGCGGAAAACGGTGATCTCGGCAGTTGGGAACTGCGCATGCTGGTGACGACACTTTCAAAAAGCACCGGGAATGATGTTCTCATCTCCAATGCCGACGGCGTCATTGTCGCATGCTCCGACAGAGTGCTGCCCGGCAGCCATATTGGTTACCATCTCGATGAGGATTCCCTGAATCAACTTCGCAGCTTAGGTGACGGCGGTGAAAAGATGACGAATCTCGGCGGACTTTTTTCTGGAGTCCACTACGTTGTTTCCCGGCCGATAACCGATAATGGGGAGACCTGGGGCTATGCCATCGTAAGCTATGACAGCAGCCATATCCTTGAGGCGTGGAGCACGTTTTTTGCCATCTTCCTGTTGATCAGTATCAGCGTCCTCAGTATCACGGTCGTTATGACATTTATTACGACGAGACAGCAGACGAAGCCAATAAATGAGATGGCTTCGGCGGCCATGAAGTTTGCCCATGGCGACTTTTCGGTTCGCATTGAGGATACTGGCAGAGACGACGAAGTTGGCGCGCTGATGGCATCGTTTAATCTTATGGCGGATTCGCTTGAAACATCCGAACAACGGCGAAGCGAATTCATTGCCAATGTCTCACATGAACTCAAAACCCCTATGACCACCATAGCCGGTTTTGCCGACGGTATATTGGATGGCACAATCCCTCCCGATAAAGAGCGCCCGTATCTTGAGACCATCTCATCGGAGACAAAGCGCTTAAACCGTATGGTACTGCGCATGCTGGAACTTTCTCGTATCCAGTCGGAGGACACCGAGGACCTTCTGAAGAAAACCTTTGATATCAGCGAGGTGCTGATGCGCACGCTGCTTAGCTTGGAGGGCAAAATAAATAGCAAAAAGCTCGACGTGGATGCCAGCCTGCCGGAAGAGCATTTTATTGTACGCGGTGATGGTGATGCCATCACGCAGGTCGTGTATAACCTGCTGGATAACGCCATAAAATTTTCTCAGGAGGGTACGACGCTTGGGCTCAGTCTATGGAAGCAGGACGACAAGGCCTATATCTCCATAAAAAACCACGGCGAGACTATAGCGGCGGATCAACTCGACCTTATCTTTGACCGCTTTCATAAGACCGACCGATCCCGGAGTCATGACAGAGAGGGTGTTGGGCTTGGCCTTTATATTGTCAAGACGATACTCAATAACCACAACGAAGACATTTCAGTTACCAGCCAAAACGGCGTAACTGAATTTGTATTCACACTTACGCTAAAAAAACAATAAATATTGCAGAATTTTTTCATTGACTATTTACACGCAGTTCACACATTATGAAAAAAGTTAAGTTATAATCAAAATAACCTCGAGGGGGAAAACAGATAATGCGTTTTAAAGTCTGGGGCGGTCACGAAGGGATGCTGAATGACGACCCTTGGAATACAGACCTATCATCTGATAAAAAGCAAGACTCCCATGTTCCCGGAAGAGGCGTGCCAAGCTCCAAAAAGCGCCAAGGCGTTCAGCTTGCATCTGTGATCATCGCTATTGCCGTAATGGTGTCGGTTATTACTACCGTTTTTGGTATGACGGGAATTCTGACCGGGAATATCAACAACAGCGCCTCGCCGGATGGCGATGCCGACAATTACGATGACTTCCATGATTATTTTGACAATTATTATCAGAGCGGTACGAGTTCCGGTATAAACTATCTGCCGATGACGGAGCCTGATGCCGGAGCGGAAATGACGCTCATCTCAGGCGACGGCGGCAGGCTTTCACTGCAGGACATCTATGAAAAGTGCAGTGTATCCATTGTTGCCATCACATCGAGCGTAGACGGCAATGAATATAGCTGGGGTACCGGAATAATCCTTACGGAGGATGGGTACATTATCACAAACAGCCATGTGCTGGATGATTCCGACTTCGCAGTGGTGACACTCTCCGACGACAGAGAATATCCGGCTATGCTGGTCGGTTATGACGCTCTGAGTGATATCGCGGTTATAAAGATTGACTGCACCGGGCTTACGCCCGCTGAATTTGGTTCTTCTTCCGAGCTTCGCGTGGGCGATGATGTTGTTGCCATCGGCAATCCTCTGGGTGAGGAGCTGCGTGGTACGATGACAAACGGCATTATTTCCGCTATAAATCGCGACATTAATATGGATGGAAATGAGATGACCCTGATTCAGACGAACGCCGCAATCAACGGCGGAAACTCAGGCGGTGCGCTCGTTGACATGAGCGGTCGGGTCATTGGAATTACCAACATGAAAATCATCTCCTACTACACCAGTATTGAAGGAATCGGATTTGCGATTCCCACCGGTACGGTAAAGCCTGTGGTCGATGAAATCATGCAAAACGGTTATGTATCGGGACGGCCAGGCATCGGGGTAACTGTTGGTTCGATACCGGAATCCGCTCAGCTGAAATACGATATGCCCGATGGCGTTTATGTCAGTGAAGTTGCTTTCGGCTCGGGAGCCGAAACAGCGGGAATTCTTCCCGGAGATGTGATAACCGCCGCGGATGGTGCGAAAGTTACAACAATAGCCGACCTCAATTCCATCAAGAGCACTAAAGGTATCGGCGATACCATTTGGCTGACGGTGTGGCGCGATGGAGATGAGTTTGACATTGAAGTCGAGCTTAGAGACAGCGCGTTGTTCGGTTAATTAATTTGCTATTCTTCTTTTTCCTATATACAAACACTCCTCTCTTTTTGACGAAGCCCCGGGTAATCCCCGGGGCTTTGTCATTATATAAATATTCTGTAACGATCTATTTTTTTAAAGGTAAGGACGATAGAATATTGTCATAAGGTGTTATTAATACGGCATATAAGTACTCTTTTCGGCTCCCGGAACGCATTTTGGTTTTCTGACGGTCATGGCAAAATAGGTTCCCGCGACCATGATTACAAGAGCACAAATAAATGTAAGTGAGGGCATTTCATGAAATATCAGAAGGGAGAGTCCCACACCGATAAAGGGAGAAACGGCATAATATGTACTGGTTTTAGCGGCGCCAAGCTTGCGCTGGGCATAGATATAAAACATGATGCTCAGACCGTAGGTGACAAAGCCGAGCGCCATCGCGACCGGTATGTAAACGCCATAGGCAATACGCTCACCAATAACAAGTGAGATGGCCAGTACGCCGGTACCTGAAAAAAATCCTTTTATGATGACGATATGCCGCGGGTTTTTGCCGGAAAGTATACGTGTGCAGTTATTTTCCAGCCCCCAACAGAGACAAGCCAGCAGGATAAATATTGAACCTCGGGAAAAGGAAAAGCAACCTTCACCGTCCAGTGACAGAGTGATGCTGGAGAGCGTGACAAGCGCGATTGCAAACCAGAGCCTGAGAGAAATCTTTTCGCCGAAGAGAAAAAGCGCTATGACCGAGGTCGCAACGATCTCAAAGTTATTGAGCAGCGCGGCATTTGCCGCCGTTGTCATGGTAAGTCCCGACATCAGGAATATGGGCGCAGCGATGTCAAGGACGACCATCCCGGCAACATACGGCAGATCCCGACAAGCAAGAGGCTGTTCCTTTGACATCATTCCCATTGCTCTATGGATGAGTTCGTTGAGCATTAATCCCAGCCCTGCTCCGAGATACATCAAAGCCGCCAGCGTGGTCGGCGGGATATAATGGAGCAGCAGCTTGGATATTGGGGAGCTGAGGGCATAAAGTGCCGCCGCCAGTATCGCGTAGGCGATGGCTTTTTTGTTCTCAATTTTGTCCTTATTCAAAGCCCTTTCCTCCAATCGTCATATCCCCCCTGGGGGGATATGACGATTATACGATAACAATAAAAAAAGTGCAAGAGCCTGGCTCTTGCACTTTTGATTTTAGAATTAAAAAATAAAGTCAATAGAGATTTGGTTTTTGCAAAAAGCTGCGGGTGAGCTCGCTTTTGGGATGATCGAAAACCTTTGAGGGGGTACCCTCTTCCTCTATGACGCCATTTGCCATAAAGATGACTCTGTCCGAGACGTTTTTCGCAAAATCCATCTCGTGGGTGACGACGATCATAGTGCTGTCTGCGCTTTTGAGTTCACGTATGACCTTTAGGACCTCTCCGGTCAGCTCCGGATCAAGCGCGCTTGTGGGTTCGTCAAAACAGAGAATATCGGGTTCCATTGCGAGCGCCCGTGCAATAGCAACACGCTGCTGCTGCCCGCCGGAGAGCTGGTGCGGGTAATTTTGCATCCTGTCCGAGAGACCGACTTTTTTCATAAG
>JBFWKZ010000025.1:0-21356 GCA_050252415.1 Oscillospiraceae bacterium
TAAGTAGGTTATTATCTCTGTGCAACTGCTTCAATCTCTACTCTTGCGCCCTTAGGCAGCTGTGCCACCTCGACGGCACTTCTTGCCGGAAGCACCCCTCCGGAGAAATACTGAGCATAAACATCATTCATCGCGGCAAAGTCTTTCATATCTGCGAGAAAAACGTTGGTCTTTACCACCTTGCTCATATCTGAGCCCACTGCTTCCAAAATTGCCTTTATGTTCTCGAGCGACTGACGGGTACAATCGGCTATGTCTGTTGGCATTTTACCCGTTTTCGGGTCCAACGGAATTTGCCCTGATGTGAAAATAAATTCTCCGACCTCGACAGCTTGGGAGTATGGTCCAATGGCCGAGGGCGCTTTAGTCGTTGAAATTGCCTTTTTCATATTGTTTCTCCTTAATAGTGGTTATTTAATAACTGCAGGAAATTGGCAAAAGCTTCTCTGTGGTTCGTTTAAGGCAACGCCGCACAATTCCAAATACCCAGATATGTCGCCATATTTTACAAAGAGGCTCATGAATACGTCAAGGATTCACTGCGTTTTTTGTAAAATACGGCAGAAAATAGGCAAGTAGACGGGCGTTTGAGATATAAGCCGTGAGTCGTGCGGCGTCGCCTTAAATTTCTATACAAATCATGTGCGGCAGAAGTTTTTTCTGCCGTATCCCCACATGGTTGTAGGATTGGCCATACAGAAAATAATCCATTTGCTACCAAGAGGCTTGCACTGCTTAATAAACTTCCTGTAGTTTATTTTCCAGTAGACTTCTCAAGCGTTTTTCTTAATTACCTCAATTCCGCCAAGATATTTTCTTAAGACCTCCGGGATAACTACGCTTCCGTCCTTAAGCTGGTTTTGCTCGACAAGAGCGGGCAGGATGCGGCTGGTGGCAAGCCCGGATCCGTTGAGCGTGTGGACATACTCAATTTTTCCGGTAGACTCGCGGCGGAATCGGATGTTTCCTCGGCGCGCCTGATAGTCTCTGGCGTTAGAAACGCTGGAAACCTCTTTATATCCGTTCATTGACGGGATCTGGATCTCAATATCATAGGTTCGCGCCATCGAGGCCGAGCAATCTCCCGCGGCAAGTTTTACGGTGCGGAAATGAAAGCCCAAACCGGAAACCAGTCTTTCAGCTTTGCCGACAAGTTCTTCAAATGCCTCGGGCGAGCCCTCAGGAGTGGTATATTGCACCATCTCGACCTTGTTGAACTGATGCCCGCGCACCATACCACGCTCATCAGCGCGATAGGAACCCGCCTCACGGCGGAAGCAGGGCGTATAACTGATATATTTTTTGGGCAGCTCCGCCTCAGTTAGAATTTCGTCACGGTGCAGGGAGACAAGCGCCGCCTCGGCTGTCGGCAGCATATAGTGGACACGGTCATCAGTGGGGTTCTCAATCTTATACACCTCATCGGCAAATTTGGGGAACTGTCCGGCAGTGAGGCCGCACTCGTATTCAAGCATATGCGGCACGAGCATTAGCTCATAGCCATCCGCGATATGCGTATCGATGAAATAATTGAGCAGCGCCCACTCAAGGCGCGCACCCAATCCGCAGTAAATCCAAAAACCACTGCCGGCAAGCTTTGTTCCCCGCTCATAGTCGATAAGCCCAAGGCTGGTGCAGAGATCAACGTGGTGCTTCGGTTCAAAATCGAACTTATGCGGTTCGCCAAAATAACGTATTGGCTCGTTATTCTCCTTGCCACCAAATTTGAGGTCGCGGTCGGGGAGATTAGGCAGACTCAGCATCAGGTACCGGTACTCGTCTTCAACCGCTTTAAGCTGCGTATTAAGGGCTTTAATTTCCTCCTTCAGCGCGTTCATCCTGGCAAAAACGGCTGTTATATCCTTACCCTCCTTTTTCATAAGAGGGATCTGCTTCGACGCCTTATTCTGTTCACTCTTGGCACTCTCGGTTTTATAGATCAACTCGCGCCGCTGTGTATCCAGCGCCAAAATCCGATCAACGGCGGCATCGCAATCGACCTCTTTGCCTTTCAAACGCGTCTTGACATCCTCTGGGTTCTCTCTTATTAGTTTAATGTCCAGCATTTAAATTACTCCCTGTTATAAATAATATTATCGTTTGTATAATTATGCTTTCCCCATGCGAATGAGGCACTGAATTAAAGCTTCTCTGTCGTTGGCGTCATAGTATTCCAGCTCAATTTTGCCCTTCTTACGTCCCTCAACGATCTTGACTCTCCGTCCCAGAGCGCGCTGCAAATCTTTCTCCGTTTCTGCCGCATAGTCAACAATAACCGTTGCCGTGTCTGGGGGCTTGGGCAATACCTGCTCCTTAGTAAGTTTTGCGCAAAGTTTTTCTGTCTGCCGGACAGACAGCCCCTGCGCAACAATCGTGTTTGCCGCAGCTTCCTGTGTATGCGCATTTTGTATGCTCAGGAGACTTTTTGCATGCCCTGTTGTGATAAATCCCTGCTCCAAAAGCTCCATCACATATGGGCAAAGGTTGAGAAGGCGCAGCGAGTTTGCCACAGCAGATCGGGATTTTCCGACGCTTTGAGCGGCTTCCTCCTGTGTCATACCATAGTCACCCATCAGTGTGCGAAGGCCTTTCGCCTCCTCAATCGGGTTGAGATCCTCACGCTGAAGATTTTCTACGAGCGCAAGTTCACTGACGCGTCTGTCGTCGGCATCCAGGACACGTACAGGCACTTCAGTGAGCCCTGCCATGCGTGCTGCGCGCCATCGCCGCTCGCCGGCTATGATCTGATAAAATCCACTGTCAAGCGGTCTTACGGTTATCGGCTGTATCATTCCGTATAGGCGTATTGATTCAGAAAGCTCGGCAAGCGCAACCTCATCAAATGATCGCCGTGGCTGCTCTTGTCGCGGCTCAACTTTGGCTATCGGCAACGCCATAATAGGCTTTTTTTCCTCCTGCATGGGCAAATCATCCCCAAACAGGGCGCCGAGACCCGTACCAAGGCCTTTTTTCAGACCTCTTTCTGCCATTACTGCACCTCCTTAATGTTGACGTTTAATAAATTCATTGGCAAGTTTGAGATAGGCACGGCTGCCTTTCGAAAGGCGGTCATAGGCTATTATCGGCTTGCCATGGCTAGGCGCTTCCGCAAGGCGGACATTTCTAGGAATATATGTCCGATAAACCTTTTCACCAAAATATTTTTTGATCTCGTCCGCAACCTGTGTGGAAAAATTTGTTCGACTATCAAACATGGTGAGCACAATTCCCTCAATTGCAAGATTTGCATTCAGTCTCATATTGGTTAGCTTTATTGTCGTAATTAAATCGGTAAGCCCTTCCAGCGCAAAATATTCACACTGGACAGGCACAAGCACCGTATCCGCTGCAACTAGTGCGTTCAACGTCAGCAGCTCCAATGATGGCGGACAATCGATAAATATGTAATCATAGTCCTCTTTTAGGGTCGCTAGCGCATTTTTTAAGACAAATTCCCGTTTTTCGGCGTTGACGAGCTCGACTGTTGCGCCTGAAAGCTCTTTATTTGCTGGGATAACGTCTCCAAACTTGGTCTGCACAACGCAATCCGCTGCGTTTACCCCATTGACGAGTATGTCATAGATATTAGGCGATATGGACTTGTCCACGCCCATACCGGATGTGCAGTTCCCCTGTGGATCGGCATCACAGAGCAAAACCTTGCGTCCGCGGTTTTTAATCGCGCAGCAAAGGCTTGTGCTGGTTGTGGTTTTTCCAACGCCGCCCTTTTGGTTGGCGACCGCAATAATTTTTCCCATAATTATCCTCGCTGATTCATTACTTGCAGTCTGGATTATACCACTTTATTATGTTGTTTTCAATCACTTTATAGGGTTTGACGCGAAATCTGTGTTAAAATGTTCCACGTGGAACAAAACGAATGCCCCACAAATTAAAATGTTCCACGTGGAACAAAATTTAGCTGAGAAGCATATCAATATCTGCGACGGTTAAACCCTTATGCAAAGCAAGATTAACGCCATAACCCACAAGCTTTGCCGCATCACGCGCCGAGCGGTCAATATCGCGCGGTGTTACAATCATATCGCCAGACTGAAGAGAATCAGCCGGCAATTCAACGCCGGCATGCGCGGCAAGTTCTGCCGTAAGCGTCGCCGCATCGACGACAGTCGGAACGCCAATGGCAATGACAGGAACACCAAGTGTTGCCTTTGATAATGCCTCACGAGAATTACCAACGCCTGAACCGGGAACAATTCCTGTGTTTGTAATTTGGAGGGTACGACACAGTCTTTCCATGTTACGCGAGGCGAGCGCGTCAATCGCAATGACCGCTATCGGCTGAAGTTCATCGGCAACGATCGATATGAGACGAGCGGATTCAATACCCGTCGTCCCCAGAACCCCGGAGCGCAAAGCCGCAACTGACCGAAAGGCTTCAAAGTCCTTAGGAGCATGTTGCTTTAAATGCCTGGTCACAATTACATTATCCACGGCCCATGGCCCAATCGCGTCCGGGGTAATGACTGCATTACCCAGTCCGGCAATGAGAACAGGCTTATCGCCGGGCAACTCGCCCAGGAGCGAGGAGAGTACTTCACCCAATAACTGTGCGCAATCTGTGAAGGCGTTTTCCTCACGGCGTATAAGTCGGTCAAGTTCGATTGTAATATAATCGCCAATTGGTTTACATAACGCTTTCTCGCCCTGCTCATCAAGAATAGACACCGTTGTAACCGTGTAGCCATGTTTTTGTTCGTCACGGGACTTTACTCCCGCAAGTTGTGTTGTTTTTTCAGCGTTTTCCTGCCAGACTTCGCGCGCTTCCAAGGCTAAGTCGGTACGAATTTTCGATATATCACGCATAAATTATTTCCTCCATACATTGGCTTTTCACCTAGTTTTAGTCAGCACAGCCAATATATGCAATAATTTTAAAAAAATTTATGAAAACCCTTGATTTTTCTGCAATCTAATGGTACAATCAGTATCCGCGGGTCTGGATATATTCAGACTCAACAACTATAGGAGGAGGTGGCAAACGCAACATGCCCAACATTAAATCCGCAGAGAAAAGAAATCAACTCGCTAAGGTCAGGAACGCCAAAAACAAGGCTGAGAAGTCAGCACTCAGAACGAATCTTAAAAAGTTCGACGCGGCGGTGGCTCAGGGCGACCGTGAAGCAGCCGCGACTACCTATAAAGTTGCTGTGAAATCTGTTGACCACGCGGTTTCCAAGGGTCTCTTGCATAAAAACAATGCGGCCCATAAAAAATCCGGTATGGCTACTAAGATCAACGCCATGTGAGGTTTAAAATCAGAAAGCAGGGGGTATGGAGGAAATCCGTACCCTTTTTTCTTTTGACATTTCCCGCTTTGCGAGATATCTTAATATAATATCCGTAAAACAATCTATGAAAGCCGTATAAACGTAAACTTCATTGCAATATCCCATACATTTTGATATACTCAATTCGGCTTTGAAAGGAGGTATGCTCTATCCCTCGTGTAAGTGTGATCCTCCCCGCGTACAATGCGGAAAAATATTTAAAACGCAGTGCAGGTTCCGTTTTAGCTCAGACCTTTACAGATCTTGAACTTATCATCGTCGATGACGGCTCTGTTGATGAAACTGCTCAAATTTGCGCACGCCTGGCGCAGAGTGATAACCGCGTACGGGTGCTACGGCAAAAAAATTCCGGGGTCTCGGTCTCCCGTAACCTTGGCATTTCCGCCGCCACGGGTGACTATGTCGCCTTTGTCGATGCGGACGACAGTCTGTATGAGACTGCCTATGCCGACATGTTCTCCGCCATAGACGCAAACGATTGCGACTGCGCCGTCTGCGGCTACTTTGACGAAAACCCCGATGGGACACGCTGCGCCCGGCCAGCGCCCATGAAAACCGGCGCTCATGACTACCGAAGCGTACAGCAAAAAATCATCCTCCCGCTTTTACAGGACAGGCTGAGTGAAAACCTACTGCTGGGTACCGTATGGCGTTATCTCTTCCGGCGGGATGTGATCGTCAGCCATGCCATCACCTTCTCCGGGTCATATCTGGAAGATGAGATATTCCTGATCGAATATTTTTCATATCCCTGCCGCCTTGCTTCTGTCAATAAACCGCTATACAACTATCTGCAAAATCCCGCTTCCGTCACAAAACGGTACCTTCCGACATTTATCGAGACCTTTAAAAAAACCATGGCAATTAAGGCTTCACTCATAGAAAAATTTTCGATACCCGTTTCCAATGACTGGCGTCTGAACAGCGCCTGGGCCGGACTTCTCATTGCCGTCTCGAACGAATTTGCTCCCGGAAACCCGGGCAGCGGCTTAGGGAGAGTGCGTGAGATAGTAAAATTGCCTCTTTTTGCCGAGGCAATTAAAAAGTATAGGCCGGAGGGCATGAACCGCAATAAAACCATTGCTGCGTTTTGCCTGCAGCACGGGCAGTATACGCTGCTCGCCGCTCTCTACTCTGTGAAGAACAGAAGGAGGCATTAACTTGGAATATCTTGAATCCAGCTTTTTTATAGCCCTGCTGATCCGCTTTTGGGATTGGGTCACAGTTCTTTTTCGCGGCAGCGTCCTCTATCGCTTCTGCATGTGGTGCTGGGCCGCTTTTAAAAACGGTCCAATCTGCCATTTCTGCATCGGCGGCACTTTTGCCGATGGCCTTTGGACGCACAGCCAAGTCTATCGAGGTGTCCTGTGGCTTATCAATTTACCCTCCCGCTTTATCTCTTGGCTATATGGCAAAATCAGGCCGGCTGCCGATGAAAGTTATGCCTGCCGCGCAGTACTCGGCGTATCCGAGCGGTATACCTCTGCATATCTGGGACTTACGATGCTGGTAATACTCATAATTCCGCAAAAGCGTTGGGATAACGTGTACAGTTTGATGGCGGCACTCCTTGCGCTTTTATTTTTCATCGCTTCAGGCGCAAGGAATGAAAGATTTCGCTTTTCACTTCGGGAAATTGGGTTTTTCCCCGTTATGTTTGCCTTTTGCGTTTTTTTGGGCTTTGCTACCTCCCAGCAGATGGGGCTGAGTCTCCGCTTTCTGGTCTTTGGCATCACCTGTATGATCATCGTTCTGGTTCTAGTCGGTTCTGTAAAATCCCCCGGAAACCTGCATACGATAGTCGCCCTCTGCTCCATTGGACTTTTTGTCTGCGCCGCTTATGCGCTTGTTCAGCGCATTACCGGTGTTGCAGCCAACGGAATACTGACAGATCTTGATCTGAATGCCGACATGCCGGGCAGAGTCTACTCCTTCTTTGAAAACCCGAATAGCTTTGCCAATATTCTGGTACTATTTACACCTATGATGCTGACCATGGCACTCTACACCCCGGGCGGAGGAAAAAAGCTGTGGTATCTCACCGTTTTTGGTCTCTGCTGCATGGCGCTTCTCATGACCTACTCCCGCGGCGGCTGGCTCAGCCTTGCCTTTGGTCTTGGCATACTGCTGCTCGCCCTGGGTCCCCGTTGGGTCCCGTTCTGCATGGTTATTTGCGTCCTCGCTCTTCCGTTTCTGCCGGACAACATCTTAAATCGTCTGCTTACGATCTTCAATACCGCCGACAGCTCGATCTACACCCGCGAATACATTTACTCCGCCATGGGCCGGCTTATCGCCCTCTATCCCATCTTTGGCGCGGGTCTCGGCGCAACGGCACTAAAGCACGCCATCAATGCCACCGGTGTTTATGAGGCTAAAGCGCTCTTTATCCACGGGCACAATATCTATCTGCAGATTTGGGGCGAGATGGGCGTGTTTGCGCTGATTGCCTTTCTGGGCAGCATGGCGTTTGCCGTACGGGGCGGGCTTCAGCTGCGCAGGGAAAGTGACCCTATCATCCGCGCTGTGGCCGTCGGTGCTTCATGTGGGCTCTGCGGCTCATTGTTTTTTGGCATAACCGACTACGCCTGGAGCTATCCCAGAGTCATGGTTATTTTTTGGTTCGTCTTCGCGCTGATACCCGCTGCGATGCACATAAAGAATATTAAGGAAGCAGGTAAGATAAATGGATAAGAAAAAAGGCATGCTCTTCGGCAAGCTCAATATTATTGACTTGGTCGTAATCCTACTCGTCATCGCCGCCTGTGCGTTTTTTGCCATCCGATTCATGGATACCGGTTCGGTTACTACGGTTCCGGATAAGGTAAAAATCGTTTTCTTTGAAGAGGAATGCCCGAGTTTTGTTACAGCACAGACACACGTCGGCGATACCGTCATGGATGGCACAACAAATACCTCTCTCGGCACCGTCACGGATATAAAGGTGGATGACTCCATAACCTATAGTGTCAATCCCACAACCGGTGAGGTGGTACTGGGCTCTAAGGAAGGGTATGTTTCGGCATATATCACTGCCGAGTGCGAGGGCACGCTGACGGATAGCGGCGTTGTTATTGACGGTACGCTCTATTCCGTGGGGCATACGCTTGTTCTTCATGCCGGCTTTGGTAAATATTATTTGGTGATTTATTCAATAGAGGGAATCAATTGACTTCAAGCCCCTTGGGGGCGCGATCGCGCCCCCAAGGGGCTACTTTTAACGTTTTTTTGGATAGTTTCACGGCATTTAAAGAAAAAATCCCCGCATCCGAAAAAAAGGTATTTTTTCCGATCTTATCCAGAAAAAGTTTGCCCTCTTGACAGATTTGCATAAACACGCTAAAATATTATGAATGGATTTTGAGGATTTTGGGGAAACCCTCAATACAGTCATTAAAAACCGGGGGAGGGCAGGAAAAGGCAGCTCTACCCGCACATTCCTCCGTCAATTATTCTGCCAATATTTTGAAAGGATTGGAGGTGTGTTTGCTTACTATGCCTGAAGATTTTGTATGGTACATCGGTACACTGGTGTTGTTACTGGTGTTTTGCATTATATCCTTTCGCTGCGGTATATTATATCGCAAAAAAGTCTCCGAAAAAGAGATCGGCTCAGCTGAAACCGAAGCGACAAGGATCATAAATGACGCTATAAAAAGTGCTGAAAGCAAAAAGAAAGAAGTTCTCTTAGAGGCAAAGGAAGAAATACACAAATCCCGCGCCGAGTCTGAGCGGGAGACAAAGGTGCAGCGTGCTGAGCTCCAGAAACAGGAGCGCCGTATTCAGCAAAAGGAAGAGCACCTAGACAAAAAAACGGACGCTATCGAGAAAAAAGCCGATACTTTAAACCGTAAGCTGGCTGAGATTGATACCCAAAAGGAAGAGATTCGTCTTGTTAAAAAAAGCCAGTTAGAGATGTTGGAAAAAATTTCCGGCTATACCGTTGACGAAGCAAAACAATACCTCATCTCAAATCTTGAGTCTGAGGTTACACATGAAATGGCCATGAAGATCCGTGAGGTCGAAGCGCAGTATAAAGACGAAGCCGACAAGCGTGCGAGGGAAATCATCGCCCTTGCTATTCAGCGTTGCGCCGCCGACCACGCAAGCGAGGTCACCGTATCCGTCGTACCCCTCCCCAACGACGAAATGAAGGGACGCATCATCGGTCGCGAGGGCAGAAATATCCGCTCTATCGAGACGCTAACCGGAGTTGACCTCATTATAGATGATACCCCCGAAGCGATAACCCTCTCAAGTTTTGACCCGGTGAGACGTGAAGTTGCACGTATTGCCCTTGAAAAGCTTATACTTGACGGACGCATCCATCCCGCGAGAATAGAGGAAATGGTCGCCAAAGCGCAGAAAGAGGTAAACGCCGTCATCAAATCCGAAGGCGAGCGCGCCACCTTTGAGACCGGTATCCATGGTCTTCATCCCGAGATTGTCCGCCTGTTGGGCCGTCAAAAATTCCGTACCAGCTACGGGCAAAACGTGCTGAACCACTCGATTGAGGTTTCTCTTATTTCGGGTCTCATCGCGGAGGAGCTGGGCGTGGATGCTACCCTTGCAAAGCGCGCAGGCCTTCTGCATGACCTGGGCAAATCGATCGACCATGAGGTCGAGGGCAGCCATGTCACTATCGGCGTAGAGATTGCAAAAAAGTATAAGGAAAGCCCGGAGGTCATTCACGCCATCGAGGCTCACCACGGCGACGTTGAACCGCAAACCGTCATCGCCTGTATCGTTCAGGCGGCGGATGCTATCAGCGCCTCCCGCCCCGGTGCGCGGCGTGAAAATATTGAAAATTATGTTAAACGCCTTGAAAAGCTGGAGGAGGTCTCACGCAGCTTCCCCGGAATTGCCGGTTGTTATGCCATCCAGGCGGGGCGTGAGATTCGCGTAATGGTCAAGCCCGAAGAGGTCAGCGAGGATGAAATGGTCATTCTCTCGCGGGATATCGCAAAGAAGATCGAGAGCGAGCTCACGTATCCCGGACAGATAAAGGTGCACGTCATCCGCGAGACAAAGGCAGTGGAATACGCAAAATAAGAGCAACGCGGGCGGTCGAAAGTTTTCGGCCGCCTATTAGCTTATAAAGATTCCTCAGCCTTTTCTTTGAAAAAGTTTTTTCAGCAGACGTGTACATACACAAAACTGAAGAAAAGGACCTGAATGATAAGACTTTTGGGGACAGCGGCCTCGGCCGCTTATTTTGATGACCCCAAGGGCGGAAAAATATTAAAATATACTTTCAGCAGGCGTCGAGGAGAAAAATGAAGTTATATCTTATTGGTCACGATTGCAAATATGCTGTTGAGCAGATGCTTCTCACCATGTACCCCAATGAGCGGCCCGAATATCCTGAGGGTGACCCAACGGGTGACTGCGTCGTCATCAGCTTTATAAGAGGAAAACAGCTTTCAACAGCGCGCTGCGTCATATATTCCGGATCAGACCGGTATCGCGGCGCCGCCTCGGTGAGTGAAAAAGATCTCACCGCCGATGCACTCAGCCTGTCTCGGCACTTCCAGCGCATAGTCAAACTTGCTTTTTACCGGGCTGCGGTACGCCATCTCGGCCAAAAACCCGCCTGGGGGGCGCTCACTGGTATCCGTCCCGCCACGTTGATGACCCGGCTGCTGCAGGAGGGTCTATCCTCGCGTGCAGCCATAACTGAGTTTTCTAAGCGTTATGATACCGACAGAGATAAATCTCAGCTTTGTATGTTTGCCGCAAAAGCCGGCCTGCGCGTACGCGAAAACCTCTCTCCCCGCGATATATGCCTTTATGTCGGAATACCCTTCTGCCCGACACGTTGTACCTATTGCAGTTTTGTCAGCCAATCGGTTGCAAAAAGCATGCATCTGGTCGAGCCGTTCCTCGAAGCGCTTTTTCGTGATATTGAGGCAACAGCACATATTGTGCAGGCGCTTGATTTACATGTCGTCTCCATATACATCGGCGGCGGCACGCCGACAACGCTCTCGCCCGATCAGCTCAACCTTCTTTGCACTCAGTTGGAAGGCGCATTTGATCTATCGCATCTTCTCGAATACACGGTTGAAGCCGGAAGACCCGACACCATAACCGCTGAGAAAATGGTCATACTGCACGAACACGGCGTGGACAGAGTCAGTATAAATCCTCAGTCAATGAACGACGATGTCCTCAAAAACATCGGACGCAACCACACGGCACAGGATATTATCGACGCTGTGAGGATCGTAAAAAGCGTCGGGGGGTTTGTCATAAACATGGATCTCATAGCCGGATTGCCGGGCGACAGCGAAGCGAGCTGGTCTCACTCGCTCAGTGAGGTTTTTGCCCTCGAACCACAGAATATCACCGTGCATACACTGGCCCACAAAAAGGGCAGCGCCATCACCGTCGCCGGAACAGACCATTCACCGGTGCGCACGGTGGGCAAAATGCTGCTCGAGACACACAACCGGATGATGAATCTTGGTTATTTCCCCTACTACCTCTACCGCCAGAAATTTACCCCTGGCGGCTTTGAAAATGTAGGTTGGTGCAGAAAAGGCTATGAAAATCGCTATAATGTATGTATAATGGAAGAGCTATGCAGCATACTTGCCATGGGTGGGGGGGCATCAACAAAGCTTGTCTCACCCACAGGACGCATCGAGCGCATTATTTCTCCAAAGTATCCGCAAGAATATATCGCCGGGGTCGATAAGATCTGTTCCGACAAAAATAAAATTAAGGAGTTTTACAATGCCATATCTGCTGAGTAATATCAATCAAAGGGTCAATACCGACCCGCGCGGATTCATTGAGGAATGCGACAAAATCTATCGCCAGCGCATTTCAAACGCAGCGGAGATGATAATCGGCAACCTCAAAAACAGCCCTATCGTCTTGCTCTCCGGTCCCTCCGGCAGCGGCAAGACCACAACGGCAATGAAGATAGAGGAAGAGCTGGAGCGCCGTGGCATCCGCTCCCACGCTATTTCCATGGATAATTACTTTAAGACCATCACACCTGAGGATACGCCGCGGACGCCTGACGGCAACTACGATTTTGAATCTCCGCTGTGCATGGATATGAACCTCTTAAACGAACACTTCGCCCAGCTCTCGCGGGGGGAACGCATTTTTGTGCCGAAATACCAGTTTTCCCGCCATATGCGCATTGTCAAACCCAGCCAGTCTCTGCGTCTTGGCAAGGATGAGATCGCCGTTTTTGAGGGCATCCACGCACTGAACGACGAAATCACAAACAAAAATCCACACGCTTTTAAACTCTATATCAGCGCGAGATCAAATGTGCTTGACGAAAATGAATCCGTATGTTTTAAGGGCACATGGCTGCGGCTTGTGCGCCGTACCGTGCGCGACAGCCTGTTCCGGGGAGCCAATGCCGCATCAACGCTTAAGATGTGGGCAAATGTAAGGCGCGGTGAAAAGCTGTATATCTCTCCATTTAAGGAAAAGGCAAACTTGATGTTCGACTCCTCTTTTGCCTATGAGGTCTCCGTCATGCGCAACATCGCTCCAGACATTTTTAAGACGGTACCCGAAGATACCGAGCGCTATGACGAATTGCGCAGTATCATCCCGGCATTTGAGCGTTTTGAAGCCATCGCACCCGAGATGCTGTCGCCAGATGCGCTTTTGCGCGAGTTTATTGGCGGCGGGATTTATGAATATTGAGGTACTCCCATGTCGACTAAAATTGATTATTACTTTTCGCACCTAGAGAAATTCCCGTTTCCGGGGTTCTTTGACGGACTTACAGAGACCTATGAGATACTCATAAAGGCTAAGAGCTTTTTAAAAGCGCTTCTAACTGACCCGGACATACGTGAAAATCACGGCACGCTGCGCGGCGATAGCCCAAATCTCCATGGAAATTATTTCATCGGTGAGGGCACCGTCATATATAACGATGTCACGATCATAGGCCCAGCTTATATCGGTAAAAACTGTGAGCTCATGCCAGGCGCAATCATTCGTCCAAACACCATTCTCTCGGATGGGTGCAGCGTCGGGCACGGCAGCGAAGTGAAACACTGTGTCCTCTTTGGCGGGTCAAAGGTCGCCAGCCTCTCCTTTGCCGGGGACTGTGTATTGGGTGCGTCGGCACGAATCGGCAGCGGTGTCATTACGGCAAATCGCCGTTTTGATCAGAAAAACGCCAAACTAAAGGTCGGCGGTGACGTTACGGACCTTCAGGACAGCTTTTTTGGCTGTATTCTCGGCGACAGTTCAAGGATAGGCGCAAATTCAGTAACCCAGCCGGGCTGCCATATAGGACAGTATACCTGGATCTATCCGGTAACAAATGTCCGCGGCTTTATCCCCTCGGACAAGTGCGTATACCACCCACGTGAGATCGTTATGGAAGACAGCATACGAGTGGAGCTCCATCCCTGATGATACAGCACCTTGATGAAAGTGCATTGCTCTTTATTCAGGAACACGCACGAAACGATTTTTTGACGCCGTTATTCAAGTTTTTTACCTATATGGGTAATGCAGGCATCCTGTGGATACTGCTGGGGACGGCGCTTTTGCTGTTCGCTCATACACGTAAACGGGGAGCCATTGTTCTCTGCGCTCTGGGCATCTCCGCCGTTTTAAACAACCTTATACTTAAAAATATTGTGGCACGGCCACGGCCGTATACTGTTCTTCCGGAATTGGAGGTTCTGGTGGCAAAACTCTCGTCATACAGTTTTCCATCCGGTCATGCATGCTCAAGCTTCGCCGCCGCAACCGCGCTTACTCTACTATTTGGCAAACGCGGCGCATGGAGCTTCGCTCCGGCAGCACTCATCGCCCTCAGCCGCGTGTATTTGGGAGTGCATTATCCAACCGATGTTTTAAGCGGTGCTGTCCTCGGTGCCGTATGCGCCTGGGCAACCGTGATGGTATTTCTACAGAAAACGAATTGGCTTAAATAAAAAAGACCGGTCAATGACCGGTCTTTTTTTCAAAGGAATGATCACCCTTAGGGGGTAGGGGGGACCATTACTATGAGTACAAATATTTTATTCTTAATAGTGAATAAACCGCATTATCTTCAAAAAGAAAATACTTCTTTTTGAAGGGGAATATTTCCAAAATTTCAATTATTTACCAGTTTGACATTTTGTAAATGTCATTTTATCTGTATTATAGCATAAAATATTCCTATTGACAATAACTGAATGCCAATAGGGCGGTGTTAAAATGTATAAAAATAGGGGCGCTGATGGATCATTGAATATCTGTGGGACAAAAATAGCTTCTCTTAGAAAGCAAATGAACCCAAAAACTTCGCAGAAAAAGCTGGCGGAAATGCTCCAGCTCGAAGGAATTGATCTTGACAAAAATGCCATTCAGAGAATTGAATGCGGTAAACGATTTGTAACCGACATAGAGCTCAGGGCATTTGCAAAAGTTTTTAATGATTCCATTGATTATCTGTTGAAATAGGAAAAAGAAGGGCCGCGGGTTAGGCAGGGTCATAGGGACAAAAAGTAAACCGGGTATAAATCCCTGTGATGGGGGCGGACAGTTCCGACTGTCCGCCCTGCCTTTTTCTTTATGCCGCGGGGCCTGTACTGGCTTCTAGCGTGGCACTGGCAGGAGGCAGGGGTATCACCCGTCAAGATGGGGCCTCACCCTCGTCCGTCTCGGTCACCTGTGCTTTTTCTGGCTCCACCGGTGTGCCCATCAGGCCTATGTCCCGGTAGTAAATCCAGATGTCCTGCTCGGCGGTGCGGGAATACTGCTGTGATTTTTCACCCACCACAATCTTCTCCATGAACAGCCGTAGGATTTCCGGTGTGAGCTCCATGATGTTGCTGTGTTGTTTGGCTTGCTCAATAAACTAAGCCACATTGGTCAGCGAGTTTCGGAGCTTTTCCATACGTTTCTCCATCTGTGGAACTGCTAAAAACATTGTGAATACGCCCATTTACTACAAAGCCGATATCGCCGCCGAGCAGTTCAAGCAGCTTGCCGTTTACTTGGAGGAGTTGGCGCACGTCATCGAATTGCAGGAAATTTTCCGGGAATCGGTCGACATGTGCCGGGACAGAGAAAACCGCCCGGACAAAATCATGTCCGAGCGGCTGTGCGAGTTTATGGTGGGGCATCCCGAGTCTGGAGATGCTGCGGTGAAAATGCAGTATGCTCTACTGCCGAAAAAGGAGGTCAAGGTGAATATCGACACGCTGCGGGATATTCATGACTGGGAACTTACCAAGCAGGAGGATCTGCTGGAGATCATGCATCAGGATGGCGAGGGCATGAGTCTAATGCCCTATTACCTGATTGAGTATCTGGATGAGATGCTGTTCTTTGAATTCACCGAGATGCTGAAAAACAGACAGTATATGAAGCGGTGCAAGCTCTGCGGACGGTATTTCGTGTTGCCGCCGGATAAACGCAAGCGGAATTTCTGTGACAGGCCATATAAGGACAAGCGAACCTGTAAGTAGGTGGGGGCAAAGCTGTTCTTTGAAAAAGGGTATCGAGGCCGACACGTTTTTACAGCAATGTCTCACCGAGTACAACAAAGTTCATTCCCTCAGATACCGGGCGGTGGGAATGTATGCCGAGGAACACATCAGTATTTCCCGAAATTGCTGTCCGATAACGATATCGCAGATTTGGGTATTGATTGCGACTTATGTGCCTTTTTCAGCTTTTGTTCCGGTTCCTGTTCATATATGGAACGTGTACTTAATTCTTGCGTGGATGATCCGGCAAAGGACTGCAGACTTTTTTCATTCAGCTTAAAAACACTGACGCGCTCTTTCAGAGCAGCTGCCTGAGCGGAAAGTTCTTCGCTCGCCGCGGCACCTTCCTCCGAGGAGGCCGCGTTGCTCTGAACAACTTGTGAGATTTGAGTGATTCCCTGATTAATTTGTTCAAGCGCCAACGCCTGCTCACTAGACGCCGTGGCGATGGCTCCCACAAGTTCTCCCGTCTGTGAAATTCCATCTATGATTTTTTCAAGCGCCCCCGCCGTCTCTTTTGCAATCTTGCTTCCGGCCCCAACCTTTTTAATTGAAGTCTCAATCAATTCCGTTGTCTCATTGGCAGCCTTGGATGACTGGGCCGCGAGACTTCTGACCTCTTCGGCTACGACGGCGAAGCCTTTCCCGTACTGCCCCGCTCTGGCCGCCTCCACCGCAGCGTTGAGTGCCAGAATATTCGTCTGGAACGCGATATCTTCAATCACCTTAATGATTTTGCCGATATTTTCAGAGGATGCATTGATTTCCTCCATAGCCCGGAGCATTTCGGACATTTGTTCGTTGCCAACGTCCGCGTCCGTTTGGATGTTTCCGGCCAACTGATTGGTTTTTTCAGCATTTTGCGCGTTCTGCGTTGTTTGTGAAGTGATTTCCTCCATCGATGCCGACAATTCTTCGACTGAACTGGCCTGTTCGGTGGCTCCCTGGGAAAGCGCCGTACTGGTATTGGCCACGAGCTTTGCGCCGGAATCCACTTGCTCTGCGACCGATCTAATACTGAAAATAACGCTGTTGAGCTGTGAGAACATTTGATTCACAACGTTCATTATATCCTGATAAATACCATTGTGCCGGGAGGTGTCAATCTCAACGCTTAAGTCATGCTGCTCTACAGCCTTACTCAGTTTATTCGTATCGGACGCAACAAGCTCAATTGAATTAACTGCTTTTTGAATGGAATTTGCAAGCATACCGATTTCATCTTTGCTCTTTATCCCTGCAAGGCTTTGGGATACGGTGCTATCAATATTACCTGTCTCAATTGCCAAGGCTGCTTTCGTCAGCGGAACAATTGGCCTAATAATTTTTGAGATCAGGATGAGAAGAGTAAATATTGTGACGATGATGGCAACAATTCCTGCTGCCGCGCCTGCCAACATCGTAGTTCTTGTTGCTTCTTCAATTTCACTCACAGGCACTGTGGAACCGACCAGCCAGTATTCACCCCCAATAGAAACGGGCGTAATCACAAACCTCTTATCCTTATTATCCACAACCGAAACATAATCGAATTTAGCTTTTTCGCCGGTTTCCAAAGCTTTGGTCAAAAGGGTTTGCCCTTCCTTGCTGACGGAGTCAAATAGAGATGTCCCTATCATTTTATCGTCCGGATGCGCGAATATAACCCCATTGGAGTCCGCCATAAACATATACCCGCTCTGGTACAGGGATACGCCGTCAATGCTTTCGGTAAGATTATTGATAAGTATATCCATGCCTACAATCCCTACAAATTGACCGTTTCTAACAAGAGGCACTACCATAGAGGACATATATTGCTCCTCACCATTTACCGTATAGGTAAACGGATCGATAATTGTCTCCCCCAAAGTGCTTTTGGGAACGAGGTAATAGTCGCCCACGCCCGCCTCTTCATATCCAGCCAACGCCTCTACACTGATTCCGGACCCATCGCGGTAGACATAGGGAATAAACCGGCCCGTATCGTCATAGCCTGATCTGCCTGCGTACTGGGCATCCTTATCGTCGTATTGTCCCGGCTCCCAAAGCGTATATACGCCGTAGACGCCCTCGTTCTGTTCAAGTATATTTTTCAGCAGCGACACATCGGCCTCACGCTCGGCCTCCCTGCCCGTCTGCTCAAAAACCGGCTTAAGCGATCTTGCGCTGTCTAGTGCAGCGTCCAGCTTTCCCTGTATCACGCCGGCGTAATGGCTATTCATTTCATCCATCAGGTCGTTGGACAGTTCATTTGTATGATTTGAAGAAATCGTAAGAACCAGAACCAAGATGACCAGGATACTTATAACAAATATTCCGATAACCGGTAATAGTATCTTCCCTTTTAGCCCATACCGCTTTCTCATCTCTTTCCCATTTATTTTCATAATTTTTACCTCCTGTTTTTTCAAATTGTTATCAATGCGCGCTGAAAACAAACCATCAGAAACATACCCCTTTATATAATTCAGTAACAATATATATATCGACAATCTTCAAATATAATTAACTAAAATCGTCATGATTCGTCACGATGAAAATCGCCAAAGGCTACTTCAAATATCATAAAAAAGCCGCTAAAGCATATGATTTTTTTGGTTTTACCTGTGGACGAAAGACATGTTTGACATTCATTGGAGCGTTTCGTTCTTAGGAGAGGATGACATGCTGCGGATCACTTCTGTTGACGACACGCAAAATTATGATCTTGCACTCTATCCCGTTCCACGCGGCGAGACGGTTCCCCGCGAGCTGTAGACAATCGTGAACGATCCTAATCTTCCGCATTGAATACCTTGACGTTGGAAGTGGTTCAAGCACGCGCCTATGAGGTTTCGGACGCGGGCGACATATCCGGTCCTCGTATGCATTTTAGTGTGCGAGATATCCTGGTCGAAATTAATGCCAAAGGTGCCTCTCCAGAAGCCGAATTTGAAATGCTGCAGCAGATTCAGGAATAGAGAAAGTCTGTTAACGCAATCATAGCATTATGAAAGCGCCCTATTTCTGTCATTGTATAGAAATAGGACGCTTTTTTACGTATTCAGTTTACCTTATGGGGTGGGCTCACAACTTATTTTTGTACCTTCCCGCCTTTATACCACGGTCCTTTTAATTTCAACTTAAGCGTAACGCTTTTCTTCTTTTCTTGATTTTTCGGAGGACATATTAGGCCAGCCGGCCGTGGTGATCCACGGTTTTTTATTTATCGCTTATCATATGTACATTCAAATGATTATATGTCATCTGCACCCCATGTTTGGCAAAACACTCGCGTACCGTTTCGTTCAGCGCAAAATAGATATCCCAATAATCTGCATTGTTCACCCATACGCGCAGTACATAGTCGATACAGCTGTCCTTATACGCCAGAAGCCCTACAAATGGCGCGGGATCCTGCAGAATCTTATCCTGAGCGGCAACCGCTTCCATAATGGCGGCTCTGACGTTTTCGGTAGTGTCGTCATAGGATGCGCTGAACGTCATGTCCAAACGCCTGCGCGCTTCATGACTGTAATTTATGACCTTTGCGGATGTGACCTCGCTGTTCGGTACGGAAATCATCTTATTGTCCACGGTCTTGAGCGTTGTATAAAATAGGTTGATCGCGGATACCGTTCCGGATAGACCATTGAGTTCAACATAGTCACCTATGACGAAGGGCCGTGTTGTCAGAACAGTCAATCCGGAAAACAGGTTAGTCAAAACGCCCTGAAATGCCAGAGAAAGCGCAAGACCTGCAACCGATAGCAATGCAACCAGTGATGCCGCCGGGATTCCAAGCTTCGTTGCAATAATAATGATCGCAATAAACCACAGCCCGACCTTAACAGCGGATAAGAGAAAATGCTTTACGCCCTGTTCAAAATGTGTTTTTTCAATAATTTTGAAAATAATCTTACTGATTATTTTGATGGCAATATAGCAGACAAGCGCAACAATAAGCGCCGAGATAAGGTTTGCCAAAAATGCTGACGCTGTAGCAGAAATGCCATAAGTGAGAAGTGGCGCGTAAATATTGCCCATGAGGTATCTCTCCTTGATCATTGGTTTTTTTATTTTCAGATTTAATTATAAGGGAAAATGTAGTAATTTGCAATGATTTTAACACAGGAGATATTTTAATAATAAACTGCAAGCTCCTTTTTAAGGAGGCTTGCAGTTTAAATAATTATCGTATTGGAACAGCCGCCTTTGTCGCTTCGGTGTCATCCTCCATTTTTGAAAGAGAAACGCCGTGCGCTTTCAGCCACGCATTCGTCCGAACCGATTTATTCGTCGGATAGGTATAAAAATACTCACTGTTGACATCGTCCGATTTCTCGCTGTTTTCTACAGGCTCATAAAGGTAGATCTCAATCTGGTTACTATAGAACTCAAATTCCTCATCGGCCCCAAGGTCGAGCAACCCGATGGTTCCATCCTGCATATCCGGAAAAATACACTGCGTATACAGCTCATAAACTTCCTCCGGCGGAAAGTCCATATAGGCCCACTCGCCGTTACTCTTCATCATATAAACGCTGCCACTTGCTATAGTCTCCGGTGTGACGGGAATACTGGTTTGCTTGCGATAGAGAACCGCCTCCGGTCTGTTCATGATCATATTCATGATGACTTCCTCATCAGACGCTTTGTTTTCATCTATCCTTCTGATCTGATACCGGCGAGAAAGTTCACTTCCATCGTTAAATTCATAGGTGATATAGGCATAGGTGCGACTGACATTGTTTTCATCCTCATGGATGGTACGGTCATCCAAAATCGTTTGATGCAGTGCCGTTATCCAGCCGATTCCTTCCGTTGTATCCAGCTTTATGTGTTCGCCGCGAACACTGAGTTCTGCCGCCTTGACGTCGCTGACCGGAGGAATATAAACTTCTCGGCCAAAAATATCGGCGGCCGCGCAACAGACACCACCGACAAGCATTGCCGTTAATATAACGGCGGGCAGGGCTATGCGTTTAAGCGAAATACGTGTACTCTTTTTTACCATCATCTCTGCAAGGATATAACCGATAAGCGAGAATATGGCAACGCAGACAATGATTTTGGTCGCCTGATTTCCCGTCATGTCATAGTCGAGGAAACTTGCGTAGAAAGCATAGCCGGCAATATATCCGCATCCAACGGTAAACAACACTTTAAAAACCGGGCGAAGGAGCTTAAACGAAACCACATCCCCCGCTGTCTCCATTTGCCGGCGGTGATGAATAAAAAAGGCGATGACAAAAAATATCAGACCGGCCGCTAAATACCATGGCAGTATTTCGCTGTAACCATAACCCAAAAGGCCATAACTCATCCCATCATAAGCGGCGTCCCCATTATAAAAAACAGGATTTCTGGAAAACAGATATACGAGTGGGGAGAGTTTATAAATAAAGTCCGGCACATAGGCATCGATTCCGTACATCACATTTGAGAAAATACTGGAAATGACAACCCCAAAGCCGATTGCAGCAAAGTTGACGACCACATAGATCGCCGGCATGGCCAATATGCTTCCTGTGACTACGGCACAGAGCACGGCAAGCCCAAAAAAGAGCGTAAATTGTACCAATACGATACCAAACCATTGGAGTAT
>JBFWKZ010000026.1:0-20782 GCA_050252415.1 Oscillospiraceae bacterium
AGCCGGAGCAGACCGATTTTCAAAGCCGTTTCTTGCCGACTGTGGGAATGGCGATAATGTTAAAGTCCCGTTTAATGATATTGAGGCCATGGCAGAGGCGCTTTCCCACGGGGATGTCGCCTGCGTTATCATGGAAACCATTCCCGCAACCTACGGTTTTCCAATGCCGAAGGATGGCTATCTGCCGGCCGTAAAAGAATTATGTGAAAAATACGGCTCGCTTTACATTGCGGATGAGGTTCAGACCGGTCTTATGCGGAGCGGTGAAATGTGGGCCATTACAACCTATGGCGTCAACCCGGATATAATCGTGACGGCAAAGGGGCTCAGCGGCGGGATATATCCGATATCGGCCGTAATCATGAATGACAAGGCGGTAAAATGGATCTATCAGGACGGATCGGCTCACATGGCAACATTTGGCGGCAGTGAGCTCGGCTGCATCTGTGCGCTGAAGGTACTGGAAATTATCCAGCGGCCCGAAACCGTTCAGAACATCAAATTTATCTCGGCGTATTTAAGATCCGGCCTTGAAAAAATCAAGGCGGATAACCCGGACTATTTTGTCGAAATCAGGCAAAACGGAACGATTATGGGCCTGAAATTTGCAGGCGCCCAGAGCGGTGTCGACGTCATGCAGCACCTGTATGAGGAAGGCGTATGGGCGATTTATTCCATGCTCGACCCCAGTGTCGTCCAGTTTAAGCCGGGTATTCTTTGTTCGCGGGAATACTGCGACGAACTGCTTCAGAAAATGCGTGTCGGTATTCAAAAGGCCGCCGAGAATGCCGGAAAAGCGGGGACGGCCTTATGAAACTGAGCGAAAATAAGACTATATTTGACGAAGTGGCAGCCAAAGCATTATACTGTTATGGAAAAACGGAAAAAGCAAAGACCGGTACGGCCTTATCCATGCCGATTTACGTCTGGCCAATCTGCTCATCGAGGGCAGCAAAATAAAGGTTATCGATTTTGATGACTGCGGGTTTAGCTGGTATCTCCATGATATGGCCTCCGCCGTCAGCTTCATTGAAGACAGACCGATAACGCCGTCGTTAATCGACGCCTGGAAGACGGGATATACAAAGGTGGACTGTCTCACCTATGCGGATGATTTGGAAGGCGATACGTTTATCATGCAGCGGCGGCTACAGCTTCTGGCCTGGATCACCAGCCATATGGACAGTGACCCGGTCAAGGAATTGAGCGTTGGCTTTCTCGACGGGACAGTTCATCTTGCCGATAAGTATTTACTGAAGTTTAATTGAGAAAGGACAAGGGAAATCTGCCGGAAGCAGGCGTTTCCCCATAAAGGGAATGGCTATGAATACTGGGTCAACAGGTGAAGAAACAATTTACAGCGCTGGTATCGACATTGGGACTTCCACGACTCAGTTGATATTCAGTCAGATCACCGTTAAAACCATGGGCGGTTTTGGTAAAATCCCAAAAACAGAAATTATTTCCAAAGAGATATTATATCGAAGTAATATCTCTTTCACTCCACTCGCTTCAGCGGATCAGATCGACGGAGCCGAAGTCAAGAAAATTATCGAAAGAGAATATAGACTTGCCGGGATACGGCCGGAACAGCTTGCAACGGGGGCCGTCATTATTACCGGGGAATCCTCGCGAAAAAAGAACGCGAAAGAGGTCGCCGAGTCGCTGGCGGAAATTGCGGGGAATTTTGTCGTTGCCGTGGCCGGTCCGGATTTGGAGTCCGTGTTGGCGGGAAAGGGTGCCGGAGCTGCCGCGCTTTCAAAAGAAACCGGCAAAATCGTGGCCAATCTTGATATCGGCGGCGGAACAACAAACATCTGCTATTTTAAAGACGGCGAGGTCTATGATACGGCCTGTCTCGACATCGGCGGCAGACTGCTCCGGCTTGCCCAGGGAAAAATAACTTACCTGGCGGAGAAACTCAAAATATTGATTGCTGCGCACAATCTCGCAATCCGCGAGGGTGACCCCATCAATCCGGATAGCCTCCACCGATTATCGGACGTCATGGCTGATATTTTGGCCGAATCCGTCGGCCTCAGGGAAAAAACGGCCATACTCGACAGGATGAAAACAAATCGTCTCATCAGCGTACCCGACAGGCCGGACATCATAACGTTCTCCGGCGGCGTCGCCTCCTGTATGGAGAATCGGTATGCGGATTTTGAATTTGACGACCTCGGCGTATTGTTGGCGCAGGCCATTAAGAGGCAGCCTGATTTTCTGAAAATGGACACAGCACAGCCGCTTGAGACTATGCGCGCAACCGTCATCGGTGCCGGAAACTACAGCATGGACATTTCAGGCAGTACAATCGAATATACGGCACACGACTTTCCTATGAAAAATTTGCCTGTTGCAAAAATAAAACTTGAGACGGATTTGGACATTCCGGCCATTGCCTGCGATATGGATAAGGTTTCGATGCTCTTTAAGGAAAAGGATGAAAAAAACGTTCAGCTCGCCCTTGCCTTTAAGGGCTTGCCCTGTCCGTCTTTTAAACAGATACAGGAGATTGCCGATCATATTATGAAAAAATATGACGAGCTCTTTGAGCCTGCGATAAAAGTGATTTTGATTATTGAAGCCGATATCGGCAAGGCGTTGGGACAGGCGCTAAAGCGGATCAACCCGCAAAAACGCGACATTATTTGCATTGACGGCATCTCCGTAAGCAGCGGAGATTATATCGATTTGGGGCAGCCGATAGCCGGGGGAGCCGTGATTCCGGTTATCGTAAAAACCCTAGTATTTAATGGTTAGGTGAGGATATGAATTTAAAAACAAAATTATTCGGCAAAGTGTACGCATTTAACAGCATAAAAGAGGTCTTGGCAAAGGCCAGCGAACTGAAGTCCGGCGATGTCCTTGCCGGGATTTCTGCAGAGAACACACTCGAGCGAATCGCGGCAAAAGAGATCATCAGCGAACTGACAGTAAGGGATATTCGGGAAAATCCGGTAGTTCCCTATGAAAAGGACAGTGTGACACGACTCATTCAGGATGATCTTGACGAAGAAGTCTACGCGGAAATTGCCAATAAGTCGCTGTCTGAGCTGAGAGAATGGCTTCTCAACAATGAGACAACCGGCGATATGATGCTGCGCGCCGGCAAAGGCATGACGAGCGAAGTGATTGCCGCAGTATCGAAAATCATGGGAAATTTGGATTTGATCTATGCCGGATCAAAAATCAAGGTCTTGTCAACGTGTAATACGACGATTGGAGAACACAATGTCCTTGCCAGCAGGCTGCAGCCCAACCACCCCGTCGACGATACGGCCGGCGTGGCCGCAACCACTTTTGAAGGACTGAGCTATGGCATCGGCGACGCGGTGATCGGTCTCAATCCCTCCATCGACACATTTGAAAGCACGCTGGCCGTCTGGAACGTCTTGGGTGGCATCCGTGACAAATATGAAATTCCCACACAAATCTGCGTTTTATCCCATGTCACGACCCAGATGGCGGTGCTGCAAAGCGGCAAGGGCAAAGCCGACTTGTGCTTCCAGTCTTTGGCCGGCTCGCAAAAGGCCTGCGATGCCTTTGGCATAACAGTCGATATGCTTGATGAGGCAAACCGCCTGTTTCGCGATAGGGGCTCCGGCAAGGGCAAGAACGTCATGTATTTTGAGACGGGACAGGGGTCTGAGCTGTCATCCGACGCGCACTACGGCAGCGACCAGCAGACCATGGAAAGCCGGTGCTATGGTCTGGCGCGGCACTATGAGCCGTTTCTGGTCAATACGGTCGTCGGATTTATGGGACCGGAATATGTCTACGATACCAAGCAGCTCCTCCGCGCCGGTCTTGAAGATGTCTTTTGCGGCCATTTGCATGGTCTCCCGATGGGCTGTGATGTCTGTTACACCAATCATATGCCGGTCGATCAAAACGACAGCGAGACGCTTTTGATGCTGCTGGCAAACGCCGGCTGCCATTACGTGATGGGACTGCCCCAGGCCGACGACATCATGCTCATGTATCAGTCGACCGGCTTTCATGATGTGGCCGCAGTACGTGAAATTCTAAGAAAAGAGCCGATAAAGGAATTTAAAGAATGGATGGAAAAATGGGGCATCTGGGAAAACGGAAAGCTGACGAAGGCTGCCGGAGATCCGACCATGTTCTTTAAATAAGCTATCATTCGAAGTCTCTTAATCAGAGTTGTTCTCAAGGTGAATATCCCTCTCCCTTCCGGAAAATTTCAGAAGGATCAGGAACCTCGAGACATAAGCTTCGGCTCATAACAGCAATCGAAAGGAATGGTCGATAAGATGAAGGATATTACGCAAAAAAGCCTATCGGAATGTATCTATACCGACAATATCGCCAATATGGCGGAGTTAATAAAAATGAAAAAAGCTACGCCCGCCAGAATTGGGATAGGACACGCCGGGGCCCGATATAAAACCGAAGCCATGCTGCGCTTCAGTGCCGATCAGGCCGCCGCGGCCGATGCCGTTTTTTCCGAGGTAGACCGCGATGTTATTGAGGATCTGGGCGTATTTGAGGTTCACACAAAGTGCAAAAATAAATATGAGATGCTGACGAGGCCGGATTGGGGCAGGGTATTTGAGAAAGAGGCCCAAGACCTGCTGTTAAAGCAGTGCGTCCATAACCCCGATGTGCAGATCTACTTTGGGGACGGCCTGTGCTCTCCCGCCATTAAAGCCAATGTTCCTGATCTGCTTCCGACGATACAATTGGGTCTGGCCGATAAAAATATTCGCGTCGGAACACCCTTTTTTGTCCGCTATTGCCGTGTCAATACGGCGCGTACCATTGGACCGCTTTTAAATGCCAAAGTCGTCTGCGTTTTAATCGGAGAGCGCCCCGGCCTGATCACCTCCGAGAGCATGTCCGCCTATATCGCCTACCGCCCCCGCCCCGACATGTCGGAGTCCGAATATACGGTCGTATCGAATATCAGCAGACATGGTATTCCCCCGGTTGAAGCGGCCGCGCATATCGTCGATGTGATTGCTGAGATCCTGGAAAAAGGAAAAAGCGGCGTGGCGCTTAAGATGTAACCAAGCATAAAAGGATATTGCCCGCCCGGCGGAGACGCTCCCTTTCCAAAATTTTCCCTTTACCCGAATTCCTGCGACCGGCAGCCTGATGATGTCGAATGTCCGTTGAATTTTACCGGCGTTTCGGGGAATTTCAACGGATATTGCCCTCTGGACATCACCGCAATGAAGTGGCAAAATTTGCGAAAACAAAAAATTATAGGGGGTATTCCTAAAGATTTTATATGACATTTTTTTGATCGAAGGGCTATAATAAGGACAACTTCAAAAACAGAATATTATCAATCAATGCAAAGGGGCATACCAAACGGTAGCCCCTTTTTTGTTATTGGTATGCAGTTTTTGAGGATATATATGCAAAGAAGCATGGGATAAGCTCTCATGCTTTTTATTTTACAATCACTAAGAAACGGAGGATATGAAAAAATGAATGTAGGATCTATTTTTTCATTAAATGGAAAAATTGAAACCGAGGCCATGAGTGTCGTCATGGCACAGATCTTTCCCAAGAGTGCCTATACGATGGAAGACGTTGAGGAAAACACCAAACAAGTTCTGGCGTGGATGGACAAGGCGGCGGCCGGTTTCCCCGGATTCGACCTGTTTATGTGTCCTGAGTGCTGCTTCCAGGGGTATGCCCCCGGCCTTTGGCCCACCGTCGGCCTCACTCTGGATGGCCCGCAGATGCAGGCCGTTCGTGCCAAGTGCAAGGAACTCGGTGTCTGGGGTGTTTTCAATCCATGGATCAAACCGGATCACGGCGAGTTCATTCAAAACACGGCCGTCATCGTGAACGCAGAGGGTGAAATCGTCCATACCTATTGCAAAGCCAACCCGTGGCTCCCCGGCGAGCCGACCTATCCCGGCTGGGATTGCAAAGTTGTCGAAGGTCCCAAGGGCTCCAGACTTGCCACCATCATCTGCGCAGACGGCGATTATCCTGAGATCTGGCGTGAGGCCGCCTATAACGGCGCAAATGTGATCCTGCGCATCTCTCACTATATGGCACCTTATGACGATGCCTGGGAAATCACGAACAAGTCGGGCGCTTATTTCAATAATGTCTATGTTCTGGCATGTAACTCCGCAGGAATCGATGAGTGCTACACCTATTTTGGCTACAGCATGGCACTCAATCCGGATGGTACAATTTTCGCCAAGGCACCTAAGGGAATTCCCTGGCTGCTCAAAGCCGATGTTTATCCCGGCATCATCGACAAGATGAAAGAAGGCGCCGGCTCCAACAACTACCTCTGGCAGTTCAAGCACCGCGGCGGCTCCTGCCCTGATTTTGACGGCATGGGCTCAGGTCTTTCCATCTATAACCATATGAAATAATTAGGACAATTGAAAGGAGAATAACGATGGCGGTATATACTTCCGATATACATAATTTCCATAAGGCAATGGCCAAAGCGGGCATTGTGTTTCCCGCAACGAAAGCTGAAATAATCCGCGCCTTGGGCGACCAGAAAGTTCAGGTTGACTTTGATGCTTTCGTACCGGCAGCCTCCCTAGTTGAAAGGATCATCCCCGACACTTATGAAAACGCGGCAGCTTTTTATAATGCATACTTTGCTGCGGCAATGGTGGCTTTGAAGAAAACTATTAATTACTAAACACTATCAGAGGAGAACGAAATGATATGAAGAAGAGAATTGCATTTATCTTACTGGCTGCCTCCATGCTGCTCAGTCTCGCCGGCTGCGGCGGCGGCAGCGGCACCTCCGGCGGAAATACCGACACCCCTTCCGAAAGCACGGCTGCAAACACAACGGCTGAATCCAAAACCGATAAAGATACGCTGGTCATCCTGGGCTCTGAGAACTGGCAGGCAACCTTCAGTCCCCTGAACCACACCTCGACGATGATGCTCCATGCCGAAGCTCTGTCTCTGGATCATCTCCTGAAAATGAACGAGGAAACTCAGGAACCCGAACCCGCGCTGGCAACGAAATGGTCCTACGACGACACGAACACGGTTCTGACGGTGAAGCTTCGTCAGGGCGTTAAATTCCATGACGGCTCGGACTTCACGGCTGAAGATGCCGCCGCTTCCTGCGAGGCCTACTCCGACGCCGACAATGTCTCCGGATCATGGTGGGCCGATGAGCTTGAATGTGATGTGATCGACGACTATACCTTCACCATCACGCCGAAATCCGGCAAGCCTCTGGGTTCGCTGGTCAATATGCTCTGCTCAACACCGATCATGTCCGCAGACGATCTGGCCGATCCTGAAAATACCCTGAATAAAGGTTACAATGGTACCGGCCCTTTCAAGTTTGTAAAGTTTGAAAATGACACCGCATACTATGACGCCAACGAAGATTACTGGGGCGATGTTCCTACAATCAAGCACGTTGAGTATAAATATGTTGCCGATTCCACAACCAGACTCTCCGCGCTTCAGTCCGGTGAAGCCGATATCATTGAGAGAGCGGACTCCGACTCCGTCGCTGTCCTTGAAAGCGACTCCAATACCAATGTCGTCACCTTTCTGACCACCGAGTGCAAACACCTGATTCCAAAATTCAAGGTTGAGCCCATGAACAACGCCCTTGTCCGCAAGGCGATCGCTTACGCCATTGATTATGACGGAATCGTCAATGACATCATGAGCGGATATGCCGAAAAGGCAGACAGCTTTATCTCCTCCACGATTTGGGGCTATGCCCCCGTTGACGGCGTCGGCGTATACGATCCCGATAAGGCCGCAGAACTTCTGACGGAAGCCGGATACCCCAACGGCGAGGGACTGCCCGAACTAAACATTTATACCTCAGTTGGCTTCTACCCCAAGACCAAAGAATATAACGAATATATTGCAGCCTGCCTGGGCGCTGTCGGCATAAACTGCACCGTTGTTCCAATGGACACTTCAGCATGGGGCGATATTCTCTATGATGAAACGCCCTGCTATATGATCGACTGCGGCTGGCAGCCCTCCGGCATTGAGCCTGAACTGAAACTCAACTCCTGGTATGCCGAGGGACGCATCAGCCACTATGAACCCACGGCAGACCTGCTCGACATCATGACGCGTTTCAGAGAGGAAACTGACGCGGCCAAGAGAAAGGAAATCCTTCAGGATGAGTATCTTCCCGCTCTCGCCGATGAGATGCCCGACATCCCGCTCTTTAAATCCATGGCGATCTATGGCGTAAGAAGCAACGTCGAGGGCTTAGAGTTCACTTCAGGTGCCGATTTCATCTTGAATCATGTGACAAAAGATTAATCGACAGATCGAATAGTCGAATTTAAGAAAGAAGGTTGCACATAACGAATCGCAAGACGTGCAGCCTTCCTTTCTTTATAATCAGAAGGAGGTTAACAAGTGCTAGGCACAGTTATAAAAAGACTTCTACAGGGTATATTTGTTATTTTCTGTGTAGTTTTTATAAGCTTTGTTATTCTTAGAATGATCCCAGGTGACCCTGCAAAGGTCATGGCGCCAAACGCCACAGAAGAGCAGCTGCAAATTATCCGGGATAATATGGGCCTTTCAGAGCCGATCTTAGTCCAATTCAAAATGTATGCGCAAAATTTGCTGCACGGCGAGATGGGCAGGTCATATTTTAAAAACGATACGGTCGTAAATATTATCGCGCAAACTGTACCGCTGTCGGTGATTCTGCTGGTCATGTCTGTTCTTATATCGGTCTTTTTGGCACTTATTCTGGGCACGATTTCCGGAATACACGGCGGCACTTGGATCGACCGTGTCATATCCAGCATTGCCGTATTCCTGCAGTCCATGCCCAACTATTGGGTCTCATCCATGCTTATTATCCTATTCAGCGTAAAAGCGGGTATTTTCCCGTCGATGGACTATTCCGGTCCCATATCGTGCGTCTTGCCGATCGTTGCGCTGTCGCTGCCATTGACCGCGGTGCTGACAAAAGTTATCCGGTCCTCACTTATGGACAGCTACACACAGGAGTTTGTCAAGGTCGCCTATGCCCGGGGCGTTTCCAAAATCGCGATTTATTTCAAATATGCGCTTCGCAATTCGCTGAATCCGGTTTTGATCTCTTTGGGAAGTCAGCTCGGATTTTTGGTTGGAAGCATCGTTGTTGTGGAATATGTGTTCAGCTTTCCCGGCATCGGCTACACCGTTTTAAATGCGATCCTAAGGCGCGATTACAATCTTGTACAGGGCAGTATTATTTTATTTTCCGTATTCTTCATTATCATCAATCTCATTATCGACTTGGGAACCATACGGCTGGATCCAAGGCTGAGGAAAGCGGAAGGAGGCCTGTAAGATGAGAAAGATCAAGAAGATATTCAAGTGGATCGGGAAAAACAAGGTGTTTTCACTGGGTATTTTTATCATATTGGCTTGCCTTATTATTGGTATTTTTGCGCCCGTCCTGGCCCCGTATAATCCCGCCACGCCAAATCCCGGGGCCAGACTTACCGAGCCATTTACCGATCCGGCGCATATTTTGGGAACCGATGCCATCGGCAGAGATATTCTGTCCCGTCTGATGTACGGAATCCGGACGTCAATCATTATCGGATTTTTCAGCGTCCTGATCGCGGCAATAACCGGGACCGTCGTCGGAATCGTTTCCGCGTTCTGCAGCCCAGGCCCCATCGATGCAATTCTGATGCGGATCACCGACGTTCAGGTTGGATTTCCATTCATTGTTCTTGCCATGATTGCATTGACACTATTTACGCCAAATGCGCTGTCTGTCACCATCGTCTTAAGCCTGGCGCTGTGGCCTGTCTATGCCAGGATCGTCCGATCGAGCGTCCTGCCGCAGAAAGATGCGGACTACATAGCCGCGGCAAAACTGATGGGTGCAAGCCGGTGGCGTATTGCAACCAAGTATATCGGAAAGAATTTGCTGCCGTCGATGACCCCCCTCTTCCCTTTGGATATTGCCGGAATGATCATCAACGAGAGCTTGCTCAGCTATATGTCTCTCGGCATCAACCCGCCAAAAATCTCGATTGGAAATATTATGGCGGATGCCAGAGGCTATATCGCATCGGATTCCTGGTATATCTTAATACCCGGTATCGCCCTCATCATCATGGTCCTCGGATTAAACTTCATCGGCGACAATCTGCAGGTCCACTTCGATCCAAAACTTCGGAAATAAAGGTGGAAGGGAGTTTTCGATATGGACGAAAAAGAAATCAAAACAAATGCGCAATCATCAAAATCTGATGTTATTTTACAGGTAAAAGCACTCAAAACCTATTTTAAGACCGGGTCCAAAAAGGTTGTCAAAGCCGTCGAAGGCGTAAACTTTTCTCTGGAACATGGCAAAGTTCTGGGAATCATCGGCGAAAGCGGCTCGGGAAAAAGCGTAACGGCCCGATCCATCCTGCGAATCGTCGAGGAGCCGGGGTATATTGCCGGCGGAGAGATCATGTTTAAAGGTGAAGATCTTTTAAAAATACCGGAACGGCGAATGAAACGAATCCGCGGAAATGAAATTTCCATGATATTTCAGGACCCGACCACATCGTTTAATCCGTACATGACAATCGGCGCGCAGCTGATGGAAGCCTATAACGCGCACACGCCTTCCGGCGAACAAAAGGCTAAGCAGGAGGCCCTGCGCGTGCTCAAGCTCGTCGGCATCTCCAATGGCGAAGAAATTTTGAAAAAGTTTCCGTGTGAATTTTCCGCCGGTTTCAGACAGCGTATCTTTATCGCTATGGCAATCATTTTGTATCCCGATGTGCTCATTGCGGACGAACCGACGACCAGTCTCGGCATAACCATTCAGGCCGAGATCATTGAGGCACTCAGCGATGTCCAGAAAAAGACCGGAATTTCAATTATCATCATCACCCACGATTTCGGCGTTGTCTCACAGTTTTCGGACAATATTCTTGTCATGTATGCCGGTCGATGCGTTGAGTCATCCCCAAAAAAGGAATTGCTTCTAAGGCCAAAGCACCCCTATACCGTCGGACTGATCCGGTCGGTTCCCCTGCTTGAAGCCAGAAAAACAAAAAGGCTGAAATCCATACCGGGATTTCCGCCGGACATGTCCAATGTCCCGCCCGGGTGTCCATTCGCCTCCCGCTGCGAATACGCCCAGGAAAAATGCTTAAAGGAAATTCCGGAATTACGTGAAGTGGAAAAAAACCATCTGTGCGCATGCCACTATCCTTTGGATTATGATATTAATGAAGATACAGAACTGGAGTGATTGATACGTATGAGTATGGATAGCAATACAAATACCTTACAGACAGAGGGCACAAAAGAGATCGTACTCTCCTGTTCGGATTTGAAAAAACAGTATCCGATCAGGAAAGGGCTTTTGGGCAAAGTCGTCGGTCAGAAACATATCGTAGACAATGTCTCGCTTGAGATGGAAAAAGGCGAAACTCTGGCAATCGTCGGCGAATCCGGATGCGGCAAGACCGTACTGCTGAGAATTCTTCTGGGCATAGAGGAGAAAACGGCCGGAAAAATTTATTTTAACGGCAAATCGATCGACGACATGTCGGCTCAGGAAATCAATACGATGCGCGCTAAAATACAAATGATCTTCCAGGATACGCTGGGTTCCCTGCATCCGAGAATGAGCATAAAAGAATCTCTTGAGGAACCGCTGATATTAAACGGCATAAAGAACGCCAAGGAGCGGGAAAAAATTATCCTGTCGGCTTTGGAGCAGGTTGGACTTGCCCCGATGTATCTGGAAAGATATCCGCACCAACTGTCCGGCGGTCAGCGGCAGCGTGTCGTCATCGCGAGATGCCTTGTCGTGACGCCCGAGATCATTTTTGCGGACGAGCCTATTTCCGCCCTGGATGTGTCGCTGCAGGCCCAAGTCATAAACATGCTGATGGATCTCCAGGAAGAATACCATCTGTCGATGCTGCTTGTCGCGCACGATCTCGCCGTCGTCCGTCAGATTGCAAACAAAATCATGATTATGTATCTTGGGAATATTGTGGAATCGGCTCCCGCCGGCGAGATCTATAAAAACGCCCGGCATCCCTATACAAAAGTGCTGTTGAAAGCCGCGCCAAGTATCAGCAAGGGCATCGAGAATGGCGGATTTGATGTCGATCTGAAACCCGGCGATCTGCCGGATCCCGCAGCTCCGCCGAAGGGCTGTCCATTTTGCACAAGGTGCATCTATGCAGACGAAAAATGTATACAGGAAAAGCCTGTCCCGACGATGGTCTCCGAGGGACATATGGTCATGTGTCACAAATTTAATCAGATGTAGGCCAACTAGGAGAGGAGTATTATGGAATATAGTGCAGTCAATACCATTTGGGTGCTTCTCGGCGCGGCGCTGGTATTTTTTATGCAGGCCGGTTTCGCCATGGTTGAAACCGGGCTGACAAGAGCAAAAAATGCGGGCAATATCATTATGAAAAACCTGATGGATTTTTGTATCGGCAGTATTGCCCTGTGGCTTTTTGGATTCGGCCTTATGTTCGGCGGCGACGGCGCCATCTTCGGCAGTATAAACGGAATCGCCTCTGAGGCAAATTACGGGGCTGCCATGCTGCCGGACGGCGTGCCGTTTTGGGCATATTTAATTTTTCAGACGGTATTTGCCGCGACAGCTGCGACAATTGTCTCGGGCGCGATGGCGGAGAGGACAAAGTTCGCCGCATATTGCGTTTACAGCGCCGTTATCAGCCTGCTGATTTATCCCATATCCGGGCATTGGATCTGGGGCGGCGGATGGCTTTCTCAAATCGGATTTCATGATTTTGCCGGTTCCACCGCGGTCCATATGGTCGGCGGCATGGCGGCACTCATCGGCGCGGCAATGCTGGGTCCGCGCATTGGGAAATACACCAGAAACGGAAAATCCAAGGCCATTCCCGGCCATAGCCTTCCCCTTGCCGCGCTCGGCGTTTTTATCCTGTGGTTCAGCTGGTTTGGATTTAACGGAACATCGACGGTCTCAATGGAGGGCGACGCGATCTTTACAGCGAGTAAAATATTTGTCACAACAAATATTGCTGCAGCGGCTTCGGCCTGTGCCGCCATGGTCGTCACATGGATTCGCTATAAAAAGCCGGATGTCTCCATGTCGCTCAACGGCGCTCTGGCCGGTCTGGTGGCCATAACAGCCGGTTGTGATACGGTATCACCGGTAAGTGCAGCAATCATTGGTGTCTTAGCCGGACTGGCCGTGGTATTCTTTGTTGAAATCATGGACAACAGGTTAAAAATCGATGATCCGGTCGGGGCTGTCTCCGTGCATGGCTTCTGCGGTGCGCTGGGAACTATCTGCGTCGGTCTGTTTTCTGATGGCACCGATACGCTCTACAAGGGCTTATTGACCGGCGGCGGATTTGGGCAGCTTGGGATTCAGGCGCTTGGCGTATTAGCTGTAGGCGTCTATGTTTCCGCCGCTTCCTTCATCCTGTTTCAGGCAATACGAAAAACATGCGGCCTTCGTGTTTCCGCAGAGGAAGAGATGGACGGTCTGGATTTGCATGAACATAATCTGACCAGCAGTTACGCCGATTTCTTTTCAAGCGACGGCGTCAGCGCACCAATTGTCAATGTTCCAAAAATTCCGGCGGCAAAGCTCGACCTCTCCTCTGCCAAGAGCGACAACACGCCCATGTCTCTGGTGGTTATTATCACAAGGCAGAATAAGCTGGATGCTCTGCTCAATGCCATGAACAGCATCGGCGTTACCGGCGTGACGATTACAAGCGTCACCGGATATGGCAACCAAAAGGGCAACACCAAGTATTACCGCGGCTCAGAGCTGGAAATTAACCTCCTTCCAAAGGTTAAAGTTGAAATTGTCGTCAGCACTGTTCCTGTCAGTAAAGTTGTGGCCACTGCTGAAAAAGTATTGTTTACCGGCCGGTATGGCGATGGAAAAATCTTTATTTATGATGTGAGACAAGCCATTAAAGTGCGTACCGGCGAGGAGGGCGTGGCCGCGCTGATTGATACCGAAGCCGAAGCTCAAGCCTAAGATAACCCCTTAAACGATATAGCCGGCCTCTGCCAAATAAAAAATGGCAGGGGCCGGCTTTTTGCGCGACGGGCTTCAATGGTCGGATATTCTTATATTTCCAAAAAGGTAATCCCAAAACGCCGCAGTCATATTGGGCTCGGAAAACGCAAAGGTGACGCCGGGGACATCGGTCTTTGTCATGAGGATACCGCGGTTTTCCTTACCATACAGCATGAGGTTTAAGGGCACTTCCCCTGTAGACAAGACACGATAATTTTTGTATTTGGCCGACAGCGCCAGCATGTTCTCTCGGTGGGCACGATACTCCTCCGGCGTATAGCGCAGGTCCGGGGCACCCAGCAGGTCGGCACAGGGCAGCGGTAAGCCGTTTTTTATTTTTTCAGGTATAAGCTCCGGTATAAGCTCCGTATAATACCGCTCTTCCAAATGTCTGAAAAGCGATGCCGCACTTTCGTCGCGCCTGAACCGGATGCAGCTGTCCGGTGCCCGGGCCTGAAGCGCATCGGCCACACTATCCGGCATGGTGGCAAGCACGGGCAATCCGCTCAAACATATGGAATCCCCCTCGGCAAGCTCAAGGGCACGACGCATCGTCCAATATTCATCGGAGTTACGGCTATTCAAAATCCGCATAAGCGGACGGCAGAGAGAGAGGTAATTTTCATACTCCTTGGCAAGCGCGCTCACCGCCTCCGGGTCTTCGATCAGCTCGTTTAGCATGCCATCTGTCTTCTGAGTCACGGAGCTGGATATGACCGCCGCTGTTTCCGGTGCAATAAACCGGGTTCCCTGGAACACGCCGTCGCGCAGCTTAGGGTAGTAGTAGGGCTCTATCGTGCCGGTCATATAGAGCGGCACCCATTTGTTTACCGCCTCCAGCATCTCATGGATGTTTCGGGAAACCGTGTGGATGATTTTCACGCGGTTGCCCGCCTTCAGCACTCTGATAAAATCCGCTTTCCAGCGTGCCGCAAAATCTTCGTCCTCATAGAGCCAGCTCATCTCTTCATTACTGAAGAGAAGCAGAGTTTGCGGCGATTTTTCCCTGAGTATCAAGGCAAAAAAGTGCAGTACCGCCTCCCGCTTGCCCTCCGGACCAAAATAAAAACGGCGTGATGAAGTAAGTCTTGTGGGATTCGTCTCCTCATCCATAGCCGGCTTTTTATAGTGCGTGCCTGTAAAGCTTTTGAGGATCGGTTCAACCGGCACCAAATTTTCATCTTCCCCGATAAGCCACCGTCCGATCAGAGATGCTGCTTTTTCCTCGTCGGACGGCCATGCCGTCGGCAGGGACATGATATCACACAGGCTCTGCCTCTGATAGTCGGTCGTCACACGCCGGGCAAGATAAGTACTCATAGCCGGCAAAAAGGTCGGCTTTTTAGGCAGAGCACGGTTTCCCCACCGCAGCCGGCTGATATGGGAAGCATCCACCATTGAAGCCTTGCCCAGGGCACTGGCTCTGGTACCGGTGAGCTCCATTATGAAGTTGAGACGTTCTGCAAACATAACCGCACCTCCGTGTTTCTCTTACAATATTAGCATATATTTCCATACCATGCAAGAATGAGTCACGGATCGTGTCAACTTTTTGGCACGGTCAAATCTCATGCCCGGCTAGTCATAGGAAACCGGGTCTGATAAAATTAATACGAAAGGGGTGGTATATGCTTGCAAATACAGATCAAGACAGGCTTCTTCAGCTATCAGCCATGCGAGCTGTCGCTTTTCGGTGACTGGCTGCTTCTGCGCTGCGCCGATATGGATAAAAAGATCTCTGTTTCAGCTTTGCGGGGTGTGACCGCGAACAAAGACCTCAACGGCACCTATCGTTTGGAACTGACGGATGGCAAGGAGACTCTGGAGGCGCTCGTCATGGGTGAGGACGAAAATAAGCTCTACGCATTGTTTCGTGAGATCGTCAATAGGCATAGAAAAATCGAATTTCGCATTCTATGCGAAACCGTTGATATGGACTGAAAGGAGGCAGCGACATGCTTTCTCCAAACTGTGGCGAACAGGTAAAAAACGGAGCACTATTCTGCTCGTGCTGCGGTACTGCGCAATTTGAAACGCTGACAGGCAGCGCTGCTCAAGCGACTGACCTTATGGGCTGGTCTGAGAACGATAAACACCCTGAGATTCTAAAAAAAGCAGCCGATCAGAGGCGGGCGGCGAAAATCTGGTGCGGCATTCTTATGCTCGTCTTTATACTCGGATTCGGCATAGCGGGAGCGCTGCTTGACGAGATGACCATACTCGAATCTCTGATCATAGGCACAGGTCTTGCTTTACTGATACTCATCATCACTCTTTCGCGTTTATCCGAAATGAAAAAGCCCATCTGGGAAGGCTCGGTGACCAAAAAAACGGCAAAGAAAAAAAGGGAATCCGATGGCGACGGTGAAAATTCACGCGACTATATGGAATTAACGGTGTATCTAACCGGCGTAAACGGCGGCAAGCGCAAACTGCGCACGCGTAATAACCGCGACTGGTATGATTATCTGGCTATCGGTGACCGTGTGCGTTATCACCCAAATTTTGGAACTTATGAGAAATATGACAAATCGGGATATGACTATTTATTCTGCAACGTCTGCGGAAAACGCTGCTCTGTCGATTCGGAAATCTGTCCATTTTGCAAGAGTCCCCTTTTTAAAGGCCGTACGCCATGAAAAAATCAAACAAATCACAGCGGATGGCGAAACGCTTTTGGCGGATAATGATAACGGCAACCGGCATTATGCTGATAGCCTTTGCGCTGGGCGATCTTGTCCTGGGCATTTGTGGCAATACAGCCGCGGCTGTTGTAATTCCACGCCGGATAGAGGGCAGGATTGACGGCGCTCCGCCAAACGTCTCCTATAAATGGTCCATCGATTACACCTATTGGGTGGATGGAAAGCAATACAGCGGCTCACATACCTATAAAGGCTCGGCAATTTCGGTAAATTATGATACTACGGTGCATTACTTACCCATAGCACCTTGTATCAGTTCCCTGAACGCTGCCCCAATGCCAAATTTTAGCACCGCCGTGTCCATCGCCTTCGGGATATTCCTGATTTATGCAGTAAACGCCAAAGGGAAAAAGAAAAAGGCATTCTCTAAAAAAGCGGTTTCATCATGACACAAGATCTTGGCGCTGTTTAAAGCCCGAGATATAAAAAATCTGAACTCTATTCGGCTAAAGGAGAATATAGCTATGAAGAAGAGAATAATTTCGGCCTTCCTTGCCATTTCCATGCTGATATCTCTGCTGGGGGGATTATCCGGCTGCGGAGAAGGCGGCGGCACAAAGGCTAAGACGCTTGCCGAGGGGGTACTTGGCCCGGAAAGCCTTACGCTTTCCGGCGAGGGGGTATCCATGACCTTAAGCCCGGTGACACTCGATTCGGACGTCAATGGCAAAATCGAGCAAGTCCCATCCCCTGCTCCGCTGGATGACATTGAGCCCCTGGTTTACGAATTTTCCCTCGACGGTATGAGCGCACTCACAGGCGTTATCGATCTGACCATCCCGCTTGAGCTCGGTGAGGGCGAGGAGGCCGGCGCCGCCTATTATAACGCAGAAGCCGGCCAGTGGGAACCGGTGTGCTTCCGATATGATGCTGAAACCGGAGACGTCGTTATCACAACGGACCACCTGTCCAAATACGGTGTGTTCTCCGTCAGCGGCGAGGGTACGCGCCGTGCCCGAATCGCCTTTCTCGGCCTGTACGGCGATTCCGGTGATGAAGATTATATGGCCGCGGTGGAAGAGTTCACCGTTGGCGGCGTCCCCGCATCCAAATGTATTGACATTGGCTCCGGTGCGGCTGGAGACGCCCTGCAGCTCGGCGGCGACTTTCTCGGCAACATCGTACAGAGCGCGGGCTACCTCGCCTATGGCGAAGACGTGATTTCTTCCCTCGGCGACTATCTTGGAAACATCGGTCTGCTGCTGTCCGTTGTTCAGATCAGTACGAACATCTATAGAGGTAAAATAAACGATGCGCTCGCGGGCAGTATGAAAACGGCCGCCACCTACATCATGGGTAAGGTCGCCTCGAAGCTAAGCAGTGCGGTGATGTCGGCAAGCATGGCATCTATTGCCTTTATCGATTATTCGATCAATAAATTCGGCACCGCAGCTATCGAAGGCCGGGCCAGTATATACCGGGACGCCTATTCGATTTATTATCAAAAGGGGCAGGACGGCTACCGTTCCTCACCGGACTGGTATAACCTGCTCTATCCTCTTTTTTCAGAGGGCCAGATCAGCGAGAGCGAGCTGAATGCCGAGGTCGACAAGCTCGTCACGGATTATTGTGCCGAATTCTGGGGCGGGGCAAACAAGCTGGGTGTGGACTATTACGTAAGTGAGGCGCGTGACAAGCTGGCATGGACCGGCGGTGAGGCCGGGCTCAGCCAGGCAACGCGTGATGAGATCAGCGCCGAGCGCCGAGCAATCATCTATAATGATATTTTGCCGGGCGTCTGTAATCAGATTACAAGAAAACTGAATCTGGAAAATGAGCGGTGGCTACGCGAAGCCTATCAGAACCTCACGGCATATCTGAATACCACCATCTCGTTCAGTTTTGAGGACCCCGAAAAAACCTATGCCGGCTATATTGTCCGTTTTGCACCTCTGAACGACAACGCGGTTATTGAAAACTGGACAGGTAAAATCAAAAGCGACGGCACGGTAAACACCTCCTTCACCCTCTACGGCCATATGTTGGCGGGATCCCCGGATACGTTCAACATCTATGAACCGGATGCGGACCCGGATGAGGACGACCCCGTCTTGAGTCTTGGCTTTACGGTGACGCCGCCTGCAATCGAGCTGACCCTCGGTTCCGGTCTTTCCGGGCTCCAATATGAGAGCGGCTCCGGCTCGAATGTCCTGCAGGCCGGATTTGATGCCGCCCTGAAAGAACTGGATACGATTTCGGTCGGTGAGGATGGGAGCTTTACGGCCGAGGTCGAGTATGCCTCGGCCAGCGGTGGAAGCGAATCCGATCACTATACCATAGAGGTTTCGGGCTTCTCGATGAGCGGGACAGTCGACCCGCACACGCTCGAGGGGCGGGCAACCTTTAGCTATACCATGAGCTTTGTCCGCAAGGAGATCAGCGCTCTGGAGCCGATGCCGGGCAATACGCTTCAGGAGTACGTGACGGGATACTTTTATGACGATTCCGTCAGCGGCACGGCAAAGCTCTCAGAAAACGGCGGCACCGTCACGCTGAGTGCAAATATGACGAGCGAGCGCACGGGATACACCAAGTTAATTTATCATTCCATCGATACGTCGGGCAAGGCGTATTGGGGCGATAACCCCACAATCACCGACAAATCCGGGGAACGCACCGATTCCGGCACATATACTTTTACCGTTCTGAGTAATTGAGACGGCCAATATTCAATCAATAAAAATTAAAGCAGGGCTATCGTTTGGTAGCCCTGCTCAGTTTGTCGAAAAAGCTTCGCAGAGTTTTTGCCAAGGGCAAAATAAAGTGAGGATTCGTTTTTCCGGTGACATGTTCCCGCCGCGAGTGCGGCGTAAATTCGGAGCGAAGTGGAGAATTTTACAGGATGAATTCATTTCGTCCGTAAGTAATAAGATAAGGGCTCCCACCGTGCCTGCCGCGGTGGGAAAAAACACCCCGACCCGCCGCAAAAGCGGCGGAACCGGAGTGTTTATGAGGGGTATAGGATAGCCCTGCTGAGCGTGTAACCACGAAAACGACTGGTATTTATTCGGCTGTTTCTCCGCTGTCCGTCTCTTCTGGTTCACCGGTTCCGGCATCGCCGGTATTTTCCTCGGCATCTTCGCCGGTATCTTCTTCGGCATCCGCCTCATCATCAATATCGATTATTTCATCCTCGCCGTCCCATGTGACGTCAAATCCAAAGGTCTCTGCCAGAAAGCGCAGCGGAATATAAGTTTTTCCGCAGCTGATGTCCGGGGCAGTCGTCTCAACCGCAACGCCGTTGACAGATACCGTCGTATCGCCAACGGTCATTTCAACCGTCGTATCATCCTTGGTAATGGTAACAGTCTCGGTCTCCGGATCCCACGACACCTCCGCACCCATGGCCTCGGTGATGGCTCTGACCGGGACGATCGTCTTTCCGCCCTTGATATACGGCGGCGCTTCAAATTTGATAATGTTGTTATTGACCGTTACGGAACCCGCGCCGAGGGTATAAGCGTCTTCGTACATCTGCGCGATTAAATCTGCAGCGCTGTCGAACTCGGCAAGCTCTTCGTCGGAATACAGGGTCTTAACCAACATGTACCGCTCGTTGACCGCCTGCTTGATTTGGTTCTTGAGCGTCTCCAGTTCCGAATTTTTCTCTTTGATCTGAGCCATTATCGTCTCTGCTCCGGCTGTGTCTCCCTCGGCGAGACAAGCTTCATACTCGGTCTGAAGCTGCTCCATTTCCTGATTGAGCGCACTTTTCTGCTCTATCAGAGTTTTTCTCTCAGCATTCAGCTCGGCTTTAAAGGCTTTTTTTGCATTACTGTCTTTTTTGCTGCTCTGGTCGCCATTTTGTTTTTCTTCCGTAACTTTGCTGTTATTGCTGCTATTGCTGTTTGCGTTGTCGGATTTTGCAAAGGCTGTTGAAGTCAGCGAAAATACCAGAGCAAGAGACAACAGCAGGGAGATGAGTTTTTTCATAAATATGACCATTCCTTTCCGCTGCGCTCCAAGGCACAAAAGGGCACGAAACGAAGTGCCTCTAACGCAGCAACAGAAAATTTGTTAGAATGTGTTTGAGGAAGCAGACACACTACACAGCACG
>JBFWKZ010000027.1:0-19893 GCA_050252415.1 Oscillospiraceae bacterium
CCGTGACAACAACGGCTGCCGCTACCTGAGGCGTGGCTGTCGCAGCGGCCTGCGTCAAGCTGGGGTCAATCAGAGCGACAGAAGCCGGTACCAATACCGCGTTTCCCGCGGTCGTCGATACCGCCCAAGCGGCATAACCCGGGCGGCCAGCGATCAGCTTGTCAAAGAGAAGGATAAATACGCCGCCGACAAATGCGGAGATTAATCCCAGCAAAATGCCTGAGATTCCGCTTTTAATGATATTGGAGAGGTTGATGCCGCCTCCCAGACAAAAGCCGATAAAGGGAATTAAAAGCTTTGTGCCATCATCAAGAAAATTCTTAATCTTTTCACTGAAATTGCCCAAAAGCATACCGATTATGATGGGCAAAACCGTTGAGAGCAGGGACATCATGTCGATATTGGCGAGGCCGGACGCCCCCATGGCAATAAGCGTTAAGAACGGACCGTCATTTATGGAGAGCAGACTGACCGAAGCAACATCTGTCTCATCACCGTAGATGTTCATCAGAGAGACGTAGATGCCGCCGTTACAATTGGTGACAGCGCTGATAATCGCCAATGATGAGAGGCCTAAAAAGCCCGCGTCTCCAAAGACTTTTCCAACAACGATGCCAAGCAAGGCACCAATGGCAAATTTGGCCAGCAGTAAAGTTCCGCCGCGCCGGATGACCTTTGGAATTTCACGGACGCTCAATTGTGCGCCAATACAGACAAAAAATACGCCTGTAATGGATATGGTACCTGCGCTGGTGAAGGTTGCCGTGGTATATGTTCCAATCTGCAGAATCTGTGGGCAAAAGGTGTTAATCAGTGCGCCGAGAGCTAAAGGAATAATCATAATTCCCGCGGGAACTTTGCCAAGTATTTTTAATAGTTTTGATGAAAACTGCTCCATCAATGTTCCTCCTTATTATAAATCTGCGGCTTTGCTCAGAGATATCCGGACATGATATAGTCTTTGCGAAAGCACCCCCTCTGAATAGAGATTTAACGTTAAATCAAATAAATATAGTCTTATTATAATTAGAGATAAAAATTTGTCAATATAGATAGCTAATAATTATATGATATTATAAGACAACACTGTATTTTTTATAAAAAATAGCCAAAATTATTTTTGTACTTTATTTTACTCAAAAATATATGATTTAACGTAAAACCCTTTGCACTTTGTTTATATTACATGTTAAAATAGCATTACCATCATGGATTGGAGTTTTTAATTTGGATGATCATAAGAGCGGTGATCAGAGCACCAGACCAACGACATTAAAAGATGTGGCCAATAAAGCCGGCGTATCGGCAATGGCTGTTTCCAATGCCCTTAATAACCGCGGCAGAATCTCTGCGCAGACATATGAAAAGATTATAAAGGCGGCCAAAGAACTGAACTATACGCCAAATCAGGTTGCAAAAAGCCTTCGGAAGTCCAGAACATGCACCATAGGGGTAGTCATGTCCGACGCATCTCACTATGTATTTGCTGAGCTCCTGCGTGGAATTTCGCACGCCGCTTCTCAAAAAAATTACAGCGTATTGCTCGCGGATACGGGCGGTGACCCAAGTGCAGAAGAAAAGATGGTTCAGCTTTTGCTTAGCAGAAGAATCGACGGGCTGATCATGGCCGCCCCCTCAGCTGTCAACCAAGCGGACATTGAACGCCTGAAAGCGTTTAATACCCCTTTTGTTTTTCTTATGCGAACCTCGGAGTTTATGGATGTTGAATACATCGTAAATGATAATATATCCGGGTGTTATCAAGGCATCAAACATTTATATGAAACCGGAAGCAGAGAATTTATTTTTATTACCATCGATTCCTCCAGCGGCCGGGACCGTATAAAGGGATACCGGCAGTATTTAGATCAACAGCAGCTGAACTTTGAGGATTATTATTCCATAAATGCGCTTCCGCAGATTGATTCGGGATATGAGGCTATGAAAAAAATTCTCAATAAGGGTTACCGGCACGGTACGGTATGCTGCGGATGTGATATGATTGCCATCGGCGCGATGGATGCTATCTACGAGGCAAACCTTTCTATTCCGAAGGATTTCCGTCTGTTTGGTTATGACGACTTGGAAATGGCCCCCTATCTCCGGGTTCCACTTTCCACTGTGAGGCAGCCTTTTTATGAGATCGGTGTGGAGGGGTTCCGTGTGTTAATCAACAGAATAGAAAACCCGGACTCTCCCATTCAATCCGTGATTTTACAGCCGCAGTTGGTGATTCGCCAGTCGACAGATGAGCTTCAATGAACATGCTGAAAAGAGGGCGTGTTTAAAAAAAGCACTGTTTCCTTAAATACGACCATTGAAAAAGACCTCTTATCGCAGGATGAAAACTACGGCGGGAGGTCTTTTATATGCCAAGGAAATGAAACACATATTCAAATAAAAACGAGCCCGACACCGCTCAAAAAACGGCGTCAGGCTGCATAATTTCATGTTATTCCGCGATAGACTTCTTTCCGCTCTTTTCAATAATTGGACTTCACAAAAAGCACATGGGAAACAACACCTGCGAGTCCGACACATATAGGAATCACTTCCATCCCCTCAATAAATTGTCAGAGCGTTTTAAAGGCTTCCTTACCGCCCGTTATTACGATATACCCCCTTGGGGTGCCTTCCTTTGGAAGCGACACCGAGCCCGGATTGATGTGCAGATAGCCGTTTTCCTCGGCCCTCAGCGTAACATGCGTATGTCCCGTCGCAAGAATCTCTCCCCTTGCGGGTTCAGGATATTGCCGGTGCCCATGGGCGGCGATGATGGTCTTGCCGTCGATATACAGGACACAATAGTCGGCAAGACAGGGAAAATCGAGCACCATTTGGTCCACCTCCGCCTCGCAGTTGCCGCGCACGCAGAGGATTTTATCCTTCAGCGGGTTCAGCATAGCGATCACCTCTTTGGGATCATAACCCTCCGGTAAATCATTTCTCGGACCGTGGTATAGAATATCCCCCAGCAAAAGGAGCTTATCCGGTTTCTCAACACAAAAGGCATCTAAAAGTTTTCGGCACCAATGGGCAGAGCCATGGATATCCGACGCTATCATCAGTTTCATACGCTTCACCTCCATGCTATAATGCGGTATTCTAATATACGCCACGATCATAGTCAAAAAAGCGTTGACCGCCAGCTTTTGTAAGATTAACGGCGGGACAACAAAGTCCCGCCGTTAATCTTACTTTCCATTAAAGATCTGATTAAAATCGACATTAATGCCGTCGACATAGTTTAATTCGGAGTCCTCAAACCAACCGTTTACAATGGAATTATACTTATCGGCAGCGGCAAGCTGACGCACAGTGGCGCTGCTGGATTGACTGTATACCTCGCTGTCCGGCTTGAGCTCGCCCCTTAGAATAATGTGATAGCCATAACTGCTCTCTACCGGCTCCGGGGTCATTTCTCCGGGTCCAAGCGCCTTGACCGCATCCTCAAATTCCGTTAACATCTGTCCATCACTAAAGCAGTAGCCGTCCGGGTAATAGGCCTCACCGGTGTCTTCATTGTATTCCGCCATCAGCGTGTCAAAATCCTCACCGTTGTTTATCCGGTCAATAATCTCCTGGGCGAGCTCAAGCTTCTCAGCCTTTTCCTCATCGGAAAGCGCATTGTCGTCGTCGTCCGTCGTTTTCAGCAGAATGTGCTTGGCAACCATGAGACCGGAATTTTCGCCGTATTCAAGGGCCTCCTTATCGGTTATTTTTTCTCCGTTTTCCCCACAGTAATATTTATAGCCATCGCTGTAGAGCATGGCAATACGGGAAATGTAATCGTACATATCACGGCTGATATATTGTGACTCAAGAAAATCGTTAAAGCCTTCCTCTGTTCCGTCGGTAGAGTAACTTTTAATTTCGGTTTGCAGCTGGTCCTCGAGCGCGGCAACAGACTCATCAGAGAGTGTAATACCCTCTTTTTGAGTATGATAATCAATACTGCAGAATTGGAGGCAATTGTTTTCCGCAGCAGCCTTTATGACATCGCCATAGCTCATACCGCTGAAGTCTTCGTCAAAATCGGTAATCGTACCCGTATAAGTCTCAACGTTTGCCAAGGCGCTTTTACACCAATAAAAATATGCCCGCCAGGTAACATCAATACCGTCTACCGTTGCGACAACCATGTCGGGGTCATACGTTGCAAAGGCTGCGGCATAATCGTGGGCCGATGTGGTTTCAGAGGAATCCCCATCCGTCTCGGTACTGGGAGAAGATGAGGGATGCAGAACTTCCTCCGCCAGCTCCGGATCATCTTTATAAATGTTCTTCTGGATGGCACAGCCGGACATTGCAAAGAATATCATAGCTGCTGCGAGTATAAACGCAATTTGCTTTTTCATCTTATCGAACCTTTCTCCGTTTCTTTTTTTTGCGCTGCGGAATAGTCGGCTATAAAATTTCTTGCCTCTTCTATGGCGCGGCGTCTGGATAATAGTCTCAGGCTGACGCATGGCTTGTTTCCCGCTTCCACTTTAAGTCTGCCCTTATATCTTGAGCGGCCATACAGTGCAGAAATCTTTGCCATATCGAAATCCATGAGGACAAAACACAGGCTGCCCTGTTTTTGACTGATGTCGGTAACCCCGGCTCTGCCCGCTTCACCGCGCAGAAGCGCAACGTGGATCAGGGCGTTGACCCCCGGGGGCGGGTCGCCAAAGCGGTCTATCAGCTCGTCGGTGAGATCGTCTGCCTCCTCTTCCGTTCGGATGAGGGCAATTCGGCGGTAGAGGTCCATCCTCTGCTCGGATGACGATACATAGCTTTCCGGAATGTTTGCCGAAACGGCCAGGTCGGCGGCGCACTCGGCGCGATGTACCGGCTTTTCACCCCGTTCCTCCAAAACCGCCTCATCGAGAAGCTTCAGATACATGTCATAACCCACGTCTATCATATGTCCCGACTGTTCGGCACCGAGCAGATTACCTGCGCCACGTATCTCAAGGTCCCGCATAGCGATTTTAAAACCGGAGTTGAACTCGGCAAACTCACGTATCGCGCTCAGCCGTTTTTCGGCAATCTCTGTCAGCACCTTGTCCCGCCGGAAGGTGAGATAGGCGACGGCACGGCGGCCGGATCTGCCCACTCGTCCACGGATTTGATGCAGCTGCGCAAGGCCTAACTTATCCGCGTCCTCAATGATAAGCGTGTTGACGTTCGGGATATCGATACCGGTCTCGATTATCGTTGTGCAAACCAGCACCTGAATCTCGCCCGCAACCATATCCTCCATAACCGAGGAGAGCTGCTCCTGACTCATCTTACCGTGGGCTACGGCAATTGACACCCCTTCAATCATCTGAGAGATGCGGTATGCCGTGCGGTCGATGCTGTCCACGCGGTTATGCAGATAAAAAACCTGTCCGCCGCGCTGTACCTCACGCCGTATGGCATCGCACACCGTGTCCCAATCGTGCTCCATGACAAAAGTCTGGACCGGCTGCCGGTTTTGCGGGGGCTCTTCCAGCATCGACATGTCACGAATTCCGGAGAGCGCCATATTGAGCGTTCTCGGAATGGGCGTCGCACTCAGCGTCAGCGTGTCAACCTGCTTCGCCATCTCGCGCAGTCGCTCCTTATGGCTCACGCCGAAGCGCTGCTCTTCATCTACGACAAGAAGCCCCAGATCTTTAAAATAGACGTCTTTTTGCAGCAGTCTGTGCGTGCCTATGATGATATCGATGCCGCCGTCGCGCAGACTTCGCAGTGTTGTGCGCATTTGCCCGGGGGTCCGGAAGCGGCTGAGAACATCGATTTTAACCGGATAGCCAAAAAACCGCTGCATAGCCGTTTGATAATGCTGCTGCGCAAGAACCGTTGTGGGGACGAGAATCGCCGCCTGCTTGCCGTCCATGACACATTTCATAACAGCGCGGAGGGCAACTTCCGTCTTGCCGTAGCCGACATCGCCGCACAAAAGGCGATCCATCGGCACCTCGGACTCCATATCCCGCTTTATCTCGTCAACACTTCGCAGCTGGTCGTCCGTCTCCATATAGCCGAACGCGTCTTCAAATTCCTTTTGCCATGGCGTATCCGGCGGAAAAGCGTGGCCGGGTCTGGCCCTTCGCTCGGCATATAAAGCGATAAGTTCTTTTGCCATTTCCTTGGCGGCGGCTTTGGCACGGGATTTTGTTTTTTTCCAGTCGGTTCCGCCCATTTTTGAGAGTTTCATGGGCCGGTCGTCCCCGCCGCCGACATATTTTGCTACAAGATCCAGCTGAGTTGCCGGAACATACAGCGTATCTGTACCCGCATAGCGTATCTTGATATAATCTTTCTCGGCACCGTCCACCGGCATTTTGATAATACCCTCAAACTTGCCAATTCCGTGAAACTCGTGTACAACCAAATCACCGACGGACAGGTCGGAATAGCTGCCAAGCTTCTTTTTCTCCTTTATTGCGGAGCCGGTGCGCAGCTTGTACCGTTTCTCAGGTCTTCGGACAAACTGCATGTCACTGAGGACAGCAAGCCGTGCCGACGGGTATTCAAATCCGGCGGAAAGCCCACCGATCGTAATGATGCAGTCCGTACCCTCAGGAATTTTTTTCAGTTCATAGTCAAACCCGGCGCTGACACCGCGTTCAAAGAGCATTTCACGCAATAGATTTGCTCGGCGCTCGTCCGAGGCGAGAATTACCGTGCGATAGTTCAGATTTTTATAGCTCTCCGCCTCATGGGCCACCGCATCACCGTTGCCGCAATAAGACGAGAGCTGTTTTGCCTGCACGCTTATGATGCTGCGCGGCTGTATCGGCACCCTACCTAATGTAAACGCATCTGTCAAAATAAGTGGGAAATCACTCAAAAAAGAAAACATTTCGTCCGGATCCAACGCAAAATCAGCGCAGTCGCGTAATAGTACGCCGGATTCGATAAGGCTTTCACTGTCCGAGTTAAGCTCACGGATATATTCTCTCCCATGCTCAAGTATCTTTCCCGGTTGATCAAGCATCACAAGTGCACCGGCAGGAATATAGTGCAAAGCTGACGTTCGCTTTTTATGGATAAGTGCCATATACCTGTCTGCCGAAGGAAGACCATGCTGTTCTTTTAGTCTGTCCCCATCCTCCTGCAAGGTTTCGCGCAATTTACTTACTTGATGAGCGTTACCTCTTTTTGATAATTTGTTGCATAAGCTTAACAAAAATGCGCCTAGTTTTTCATCTCCGCCGGCATAGTGTGAAGTAAGCGTCTCCGCCGCCGGGAGAACGAGGCAGCTTTTTAGATTTTCCGTCCTACGCTGGGTCTGGACATCGAAAAAGCCTATCGAATCGATATCGTCACCCCAGAACTCGCAGCGTACCGGATTTAAGTAAGCCGGAGAGAAAAAATCCAGTATTCCTCCGCGCCGTGAAAACTGCCCCGGGCCTTCAACCTGCTCTGCTCTGCTGTACCCGCACCGAACGAGCGCACGTTCCACCTCCTGCGGATCAATCGTACGGCCAACGGAAAATTCAATAGCGGAATCCAGTAAAGTTTCCGGCGGCATCGTACGCTGCAAAAGTGCTGAAACCGTACAAACCGTAACAGATGACGTCCCTTTTGCCAGCGCATAAAGCGAACTGAGCCGCTGTTGCTCCGTCATACGGGAGACGCCCTCCGTACTATAAAGCGCAAGTTCTCGCGAGAGAATAACCGGCACCTCAATGTTCAAAAACGCACCGATATTTTTCGACATCTGTTCCGCCGAAGTATCATCCGGGCAGACGATAAAAAGCGGCAGACCTGTCTCCAAGCGCATTGCGGCGGCAAGATGTGCTCTATGGATTGGCCCGAGGCCGGAAACGAGAGCAGGCAAAGCGCCCCCTTCCAGCATCTGTGGAAGAGGGTTTAATTCCGGTATGAATAGTATCGAACGCGCCAGTGTATCCATATCGCCCCAAAAAACAGTTGACCATGACTTATTTTACTGATTCGGCGATTTTATCGGCGGACGCTGTCCGAAGATAAAAATCACTCCCGGTTATTTTACATCAAGAATAAGAATAGAGCAAGGCATTTCCTGTCGCAGATACAGAATTTAAAAAAAATTCAAATATTTTGCACTAAATTATAGAAAAGCAGGTAAAACGTCTCAATCCGATAGCAATAAAAAAATTACTTTTGCGCTGTAACCACTACAGGACGACATAAAATGTTTGACAACAGACAACTTGAGATATACTTATATTTATATTTAGTTCCACCTCAAAAGTCTTGAATTTCTCGGTGAAAAATGGTATTATTAATTGAGGTTTTTTCTTTTTCAAGGAAAAAGGGAGGATAACTATAATAATGAATTCACTCACAGATATATGGAACAGCGTGGTTGAGTCTCTCTCCGGCGAGCTGACTCCCACCGCCATAAATACCTGGTTTTCGGAAGTTACGCCAATTGCACTTTCAGACAATAAACTCATTATCCATACGCCAACGGATTTTAAACGCAATATCATTGTCCAGCGTTTTGCCGATGCGATAAGAGCCGCTCTTTCCGAGCTCTTTGCCTGCGAATTTGACCTCGTTGTCCTCGCCGGCGATGAAATAACAGACTATCAAGTTGAGCGCGAAGCCGATACCGGCCTACCTGAGATTGCAGGCTATACATTTGATAATTTTATTGTCGGCAGCTCAAATAAATTTGCTCATGCCGCCGCCAAAGCCGTTGCCGATAAGCCCGGCAGCGTTTATAATCCGCTTTTCATTTACGGGAATTCCGGATTAGGCAAAACACATCTTTTGCTTGCCATCGGTCAAGCCATCCACGCTCGCGACTCGGAGGCAAAAATGGCCTATATAAAGGGCGACGAATTTACAAATCAAATGATTCTTTCAATACGAGACGGCACTCAGGAAGAATTTCGCCAAAAATACCGTTATGTCGATTTGCTCCTGGTCGATGATATCCAATTTATTTCCGGTAAAATGGCCGTTCAGGAAGAATTTTTTCACACTTTTAACTGCCTCTATGAGGCCGGCAGTCAGATCGTCATCACCTCCGACCGTCCGCCGCTTGAAATACTGAGGCTGGAAGACCGGCTGAGAACCCGGTTTGAGGCCGGTCTTTTGGCAGACGTACAACAGCCCAATATGGAAACCCGTGTGGCAATCACCCGCAACAAGGCCATGCAGCTCGGCATGATACTGCCTGACGACGTCGTCGACTATATCGCCGAAAACATCACGGCAAACGTCAGACAAATTGAGGGCGTCGTTAAACGCCTCACCGCTTACAAAGAAATTCTCGACGACGCTATAACGATAGATTCCGTCAAACGTGCAATAAAAGATGTCATCCGCGTCGGCACCTACATACCCACTCCTGATGTTATCATAGCCGAAACAGCACGCTATTACTCTCTGGACCCCGGCGAACTGCGCGGACAGCGCCGCAGCAAAAATACAGCGATGGCCAGACAAGTATCCATGTACCTCATCCGCAGCCTCACAAATCTCTCTCTCTCCGACATCGGAGAAGAATACGAAGGCAGAAATCATTCAACAGTGCTCAGTTCTATCCGTAAAGTGGAAGATCTTCTGAAAACCGACCCCGATATGTCCGGAACAGTACGGGATATTACCTCCAATATCAACTCCAGAAATTAATAAAAACAATCCACTCTTTTCTGTTCAAATGTTTAAAACTTTCTGTGCAAACCTGTTCATCTATTATAGTTACAGCTACCCCTGTTCAAAACTTAAATATTATAAACAAAATTACAAACATCATTTTTCCTTGTATATCAAGCCCTCAGAACGGTTTTCCACATAATTTTTCCCTACTACTACTGCTACTACCTAAACAGTCTATTCTGTTCTATATATTATGGGAGGACAATACATGAAATTTATCTGCGATAAGACGGTGCTCAACACCGCCATAACAAAGGCATCCCGCTCTGCCGCCCAAAAGAGTTCTATTCCCGCCCTGGAGGGCCTGCTCGTCGAAGCCGGAAACCGCGTAACAATCACAGGATATGACCTCAAACGCGGAATTTACACAACATTCGAAGCGGAAATCTCAGACACCGGTTCCGTTGTCCTAAACACTCGCCTTTTCGGAGAAATCATCCGCCGCTTTCCCGACGGTGAAGTCACTATAGAAACTTCCAAAGATTTTATGACGACCATAAGCTGCGGAAAATCCGAATTTAAGATCATGGGCCTCGATCCGGAAGATTATCCTCTCCTGCCGGAAGTAGACTGCCGAAATAACCTCTCCCTTTCACAGGGAACACTTCGACAAATGATCAACGAAACAATTTTTGCCGTCAGCGACAACGAGTCCCGCCCCGTCTATACCGGCGCTCTTTTTGATATCGAAAACGATGAGCTTACAATGGTTGCCGTGGACGGATACCGCCTCGCCCTGCGCAAAGAACAATTGGATCGCTGCGATATGGAAACGGGAAGCTTCATCGTCCCCGGTTATGCTCTCTCCGACGCCGAAAAAATATGTCTTGACGAAAATGAACCGGTTACAATCCACGTCGGACAAAAACATATCAGTTTTACCGCCGGCGATACGGTTCTCATCTCGCGCCGCCTGGATGGCGAATTCTTAAATTACCGCAAATCGATTCCCGATAAATTTGGTATTACAATAAATGTCAAACGCACAGAGCTCGCCAAAGTCGTGGACCGCGTCGGACTTATCATCCTCGACAAAATAAAATCTCCTCTGCGTTTCACTTTTGAGTACGACATGATCAAGATCGTCTGCAGCACTTCTGTCGGCAACGCGGAGGATATTTGTTTTGCAAGCGGCGACGGCGGCAGCCTGGAAATTGGCTTCAACAACCGGTATATGATGGATGCACTGAAGAATGCTCCGGCTGAGGAGCTGATGCTCTGTATGAATACCGGTTCCTCTCCCTGTGTCATCCTGCCATCAGACGGCAGCGATAAATTTATTTATATGATCCTTCCCGTGCGCCTGCGCGCAGAAAGTTGAGGAAGATTATGGAAACTCTCCAAATATCCACAGACTTTATAAAACTCGACTCCGCACTGAAGCTCTCCGCACTTGTCGGGTCCGGTGGAGAAGCCAAGTCTGTTATCCGGGATGGCTATGTCAAAGTAAATGGCGAGATCTGTGTCCAACGCGGCAAAAAGCTCAGAATCGGCGATACGGTTGAACTTATGAATAACGTAATAAAAATAGCCGGAGCGTAATTTATGCAGGTTTACAGCATCATCCTGGAAAATTTTCGCAATTATAAACAGGAAAGTTTTGTTTTCACTCCCGATGTCAACGTCATAACCGGAGCAAATGCACAGGGCAAGACAACATTGCTCGAGGCTATCTACCTTCTCACCGGCGGCAGAAGTTTCCGCACTCGGTTTGACCGGGAACTCATCGCGTTTAACGCTTCCGCCGCCGCTGTGCGCGCTGAAATCGAATGCGGGGGAAGAGATCAGCGTATAGAGCTTTTTTTTAACCGGGGCTCACGCCGAAAAATATTAAAAAACGGCGTCAAAAAGACAACATCGGAACTCTCCGGCGAATTGACCGCCGTATTGTTTAGCCCCGACGATCTCGGTATGGTACGTGACGGGGCAGCGGCGAGACGGCGGTTTATGGACGTGGCGATAGCGCAGCTGCGTCCAAAATATTCAGCGCTCATTTCCAAATACGCGCGGCTCTACGATCATAAAAGCCGTATTTTGCGGGATTTTTGTAATAAACCCAGTCTATTGGAACCATTGGAGGAGTTTTCGATATCCATGGCGAGTACGTCAGCTCAGATCATACGTTATCGCGCGGCTTTTTTGAGACGCATTGCTGAGAAAGCAGCTGAAATACACTGCGAATTCTCCGGTGGCCGGGAAGAGCTCAGCCTAAATTACAAGACTGTTTCAACCGTTAAAGACCCCACTGCCCCGGCGACAGAAATTTTTTCATGGGTGATGGACCACCAAAAAAGTCATGAGAGAGCGGAAATGGAGTCCCGTTCGTGTCTTACCGGCGTGCATAAGGATGATATTGAGATCGCGATAAACGGCATCAGCGCCCGGCAGTTCGCTTCCCAGGGTCAGGCCAGAACGGCTGCTCTCTCTCTGAAGCTGGCCGAACGGCTGCTCTTCTTTGAAGAATTTGAAACACCGCCAATTTTACTTTTGGATGATGTTCTCTCGGAGTTGGACCCAAAACGGCAGGAATTTGTCTTAAACCGCATCGGTGGAGGACAGACCTTTATTACCTGCTGTGAGGATGATGGAATAGCAGGCCGCACCGGCGGCAAGGTGATAACCATCGAAAAGGGCAGGAGGGTCTGAAAATGTATCTGCATTTAGGAAAGGGAACCGTCGTAAAAAAGACGGATATTGTCGCCGTGTTCGACCTCGATAATGCCTCTTACTCACATATAACCCGAGATTACCTGGCACAGGCCGAGCGCAAGGGCAGAATTTTTTCCGCCTGTGATGATCTGCCAAAGAGCTTTGTCGTCGTGGATAGCGGCAGCGGGCAAGTGATTTATTTATCACAGCTCTCTTCGTCTACACTGATGAGCCGCGCACGAAACGCGGAGTTGGAAACACTATAAATACTTTCCAGAAAGGGAATTTATATGTCTGATATTCAGGATAAAAACACACATGAATATGATGCCTCACAAATCCAGGTTCTAGAGGGACTTGAGGCTGTTCGAAAACGCCCTGGCATGTATATCGGCTCGACGTCTTCGAGCGGACTGCATCACTTGGTGTATGAAATTGTCGATAACGCCATTGACGAGGCACTTGCAGGGTACTGCAACACGATCGAGGTCATTATTGAGCCGGATGATATTATATGCGTTACGGATAACGGCCGCGGTATCCCGGTCGATATCCAGGAGCAGACGGGAAAACCGGCGCTTGAAGTCGTCTATACGGTTTTACATGCCGGTGGAAAATTCGGCGGCGGCGGTTACAAGGTCTCCGGCGGTCTACACGGCGTCGGCGCCTCGGTCGTAAACGCACTGTCCGAATGGTTGGAAGTCGAGGTCAGTAAAAACGGTCATATCTATCAGATGAAGTTTTCCCGCGGTGATATCACGCAGACGATGACCGTAATAGGCGATACCGATAAAACGGGGACAAAAGTGCGCTTTAAGCCCGACCATTTGATGTTTGAGGATCTAGTCTATGACTATTCAATCCTGCAAAAACGTATGCGTGAGCAGGCGTTTTTAAATGCAGGTCTTACCATAATCACAGAAGACCGCCGTCCCGGTAAAGAAGAGCGCGACCAAATGTGCTACAGCGGCGGTATCCGTGAATTTGTCCGGTATATCAACAGAAATAAAAGCCCTCTGCATGACGAAGTTATTTATATGCAGGGTGAGCGAGAGGGATCGGCGGCCGAAATTGCTATACAGTATAGCGACAGTTATAATGAAATCCTCATCTCATTTGCTAATAATATCCACACGCCTGAAGGCGGCATGCACGAAGAGGGCTTCCGCCGTGCGCTGACCACTGTTCTCAATAATTATGGCAAAAAGGCGGGTCTGCTTAAGAACGATGAAAAAGTATCCGGAGAAGATTGCCGCGAGGGGCTTACGGCAATCATTTCGGTAAAGCTGACTAATCCGCAGTTTGAGGGGCAAACCAAGGCAAAACTCGGAAATTCCGAAGTGAGGACGCTGGTGAATGCCGTCGTCTCAGATAGGCTGGCGCAATTTTTGGAGGAAAACCCCGCAGTTGGGCGGACGATAATCGACAAGGCAATGACCGCTTCCCGCGCACGCGAGGCGGCGAGAAAAGCGCGCGAAAATATACGCCGTAAAAACGCGCTGGAGGGCAGTACGCTGCCAGGAAAGCTGCGCGACTGTAATGAGCGCGACGCGGCGTTGACAGAGCTGTATATCGTCGAGGGCGACTCGGCCGGCGGCTCCGCAACCGGCGGCCGTGACAGCCGTTTTCAGGCAATACTTCCTCTGTGGGGTAAGATGCTGAACGTTGAGAAAGCGCGGGCAGACAGGGTATACGGCAACGAAAAATTAACACCTGTGATTACCGCACTTGGCGCCGGTATCGGTGACGATTTTGACGCATCAAAGCTTCGCTATCACAAGGTAATCATCATGGCGGATGCGGATGTCGACGGCAGTCATATCAGAACGCTGCTGCTGACTTTTTTCTTCCGATTCATGAGACCGCTCATAGAAAACGGCTATGTCTATGCCGCCATGCCTCCACTTTATAAGCTGGTGCGCGGAAAAATTACACGCTATGCGTATTCCGATGAGGACCGCGACCGCGTTTCTGCCGAGATGCGCGGAGATAATCCCAATGCAAAGGTCGATATATCACGCAATAAGGGCCTTGGTGAGATGGATCCTCATGAACTATGGGATACCACTATGAACCCAGAATCACGGATCTTAAAGCGTATAGAGCTTGACGATGCCGTCCGCGCCGATGAAACTTTTACCATACTCATGGGCGAAAAGGTAGAGCCACGCAAAGAATTTATCGAGAAAAACGCGAAGAGCGCCGTAAATCTGGATTTTTAGGATGTTGGGAGCAGAATGATGAATAGGTTCAGTCAGTTCAGCACGACTGATACGAATGAAAAAATTGGCTTCAGTAGGGCAGTCTACTTTCGATTTAAACCCATTCCGGTCAAAAAACCGTGGAAAGATGCAACGGGCGGCTTCGGGCAATATGCCCCTATCGGCGGATGGTGTGACATTTACGATGGATGCGGCGTCCGCGGCGGTACCTTTTGCTCAGAAAGTTTTGTCCGAAATATTCTCCCGCTGATTCTCACAGGAGAAATTAAGAGCTATGCCGAATGGTATGAGACGATCTATTGGCGTCTGCGCAACTTTGGCTTTCAGAGCGGTGAGATTGTCGATCTGGGTCAGCTTGACCTGATGATGCTCGATATCTTTGCAAAACGACGTAGCCTGCCGCTTCACAAATTTTTGGGCGCAAAGAAAGACTTTGCCTATTGCTATAAGGGCGGCGGAAGCTTGCTGGCCAGTGATGAAGCACTTGTTGACGATATGACGAGATATATCTCCGAAGGATACAAAACAGTCAAATTCAAAGTTGGCTCGGACTGGGGAAACGATATGGCGCGGGATATCCGCCGTCTTGGAAAGGTTCGCGCCGCCGTGGGTGAAGACATTGAGATCGCCGTGGATGCAAATCAAGTATTCTCCGTACCCGAAGCGCTGAAATTTGCAGAGATGATACAACCTTATCACGTTGCCTGGTACGAAGAGCCGGTCCATTCGCACGATATGAACGCGATAAAACGGGTTTCGGAACGTACAGGTTTGACAATAGGCTATGGCGAATCTATGCGCAATGCTTTTGCTTTTGAGACCTATGCCGAAAAAGGCGTTAAACATCTTATGCCGCTTGTCGGGCGCATGAGCAAGATGAGTGATCTCGTGACTATACGCAATATCGCGCGGCAGAGGAAAATACGGTTTTCCTCCGGCGGAACGGTCTGGCTGAATGCCGCATTCGGTGCAGCATTTTATGAAGACGGAGAATTGCTGGAAAATCATGAGCCGATGACAGAGCCAATTGGTGACTGTCTTAAAATAAAGCCCGAGGAGTCCGGCGGCAGGATGTACCTGCCGGACATCGCGGGCATCCCCATCCAGCTGGATATTGAAAAGTTGGATGCGGAAGGACGTATTTCCGATATACGATATTTTTACTGTGATAAAAATAGTAATAGCTTCCAGATAAAGGGAGCCTATTGATTTAAGGAGTTGTTCCCCTTTGGCAAAAAATGAAAATCAGGCGGATATTTCATATCCAAATCAAAAGATCATCACCTCTGAGCTTGTCCAGGAGATGGAAAAATCTTATATAGAATATGCCATGAGCGTTATCGTTGGCCGTGCTCTGCCCGATGTGCGCGATGGCCTTAAGCCCGTACACCGGCGTATACTCTATGCGATGTATGAGGATAAACTGACCTATGATAAGCCTTTTCGCAAATGTGCGACCGCAGTCGGCGACGTACTGGGCCGTTATCATCCACACGGCGATGCGTCGGTTTATGACGCACTGGTCCGTCTGGCCCAGGACTTCTCACTGAGATATCCCTTAATCGACGGACACGGTAACTTCGGCTCTGTGGACGGTGATCCACCGGCGGCTTATCGTTACACCGAGGCGAGGATGGATAAGATCGCCGATGAAATGCTCCGTGATATTGAAAAGGAGACCGTCGATTTCGACCCTAACTTCGATGAGACGAGAAAAGAACCGCGTGTTCTGCCCTCACGATTCCCAAACCTTTTGGTCAATGGCTCTGCGGGTATCGCCGTCGGCATGGCAACGAATATCCCACCGCACAACCTTACCGAGGTCATAAACGCATGTCTCTGTGTGCTTAATAATCCGGATGCAGAACTTTGCGACCTTATGGAGCATATTACCGGGCCGGACTTTCCGACCCATGGGCTTATCATGGGCAGAGCGGGTATCCGTGCCGCCTATGCCACCGGCAAGGGTAGAGTTGTCATGCGTTCGCGTACTGAGTTTGAAGAATATGGCAACGGCCGTACGCGAATTATCGTGACGGAACTTCCTTATCAGGTAAATAAACGCGTACTCATAGAAAATATCGCCGACCAGGTCAAAGATAAACGCCTGGAAGGCATATCCGGTCTGCGCGACGAGTCGGATCGAAACGGTATGCGCATCGTCATCGAGCTGAAGAAGGATGCAAACGGTCAGGTTGTATTAAACCGCCTGTTCAGTCAGACCCAACTGCAGACGACCTTTGCCATAAATATGCTGGCTCTGGTGCACAACCAGAGCCAGCCGAGGATACTCACGTTGCGGCAAATTCTCGACGAGTATCTCGCTTTTCAAAAAGAAGTCATTACCCGCCGTACACAATATGACCTCAAAAAGGCACAGGAACGTGCCCATCTTTTGGAAGGACTCATCATCGCTCAGGACAACATTGATGAAGTTATAAAGATCATCCGTACAAGCTACGACGATGCCAAACAGCGTTTGATGGAACGCTTTGACCTTAGCGATGTGCAGGCACAGGCAATTTGCGATATGCGTTTGATCTCTCTCCAGGGCCTCAACCGTGAAAAATTGCTGGCGGAGTATGCAGAGCTCGAGGAAAAAATCACCTACTATACCGAACTTCTCGCCTCCGATGAAAAGCTTATCGGGGTTTTAAAAGATGAGCTGATTGAAATCCGCGATAAGTTTGGCGACGACAGATATACGGAAATCTGCGATGTTGAAGACGAGATCGACATCGAGGACCTCATAGAAGAGGAAGAATGCGTATATACGCTGACGCATAGCGGTTATATTAAACGTCTCCCCGCCTGCACCTATAAGGCGCAGCGCCGCGGCGGCCGCGGCATCACCGCTATGGCCACCCGAGAGGAGGACTACGTAGAGACGGTATTTACGGCCTCAACCCATGACTATATCCTGTTCTTTACCAACAGCGGCAGAGCCTATCGTAAGAAGGGATACCTTATTCCAGAGGCCGGCCGTACCGCCAAGGGAACGAATATCGTAAACATTATTCAGCTTGAACCGGGCGAGAAAGTTACCGCAATGATACACATCCGAGAGTTTGAGGCTGATGTTTATCTGGTTATGGCGACGAAAAACGGCACAGTCAAGCGGCTGAGTATGTCCGCTCTGAAAAACATTCGAAATATCGGCATCCGTGCGCTCAACCTGGATGAGGGCGATGAGCTTATCGACGTTCGTGTAACGGATGGTAAGCAAAATATCATTATGGCGACACACGATGGTTATTCCATTTGTTTCCGAGAGACCGACGTACGTCCGATGGGCCGTGCAGCTGCCGGCGTACGCGGCATAAGGCTGCGCGAGGGGGATTGGTGCGTCTCCGCAGCGCGGGCCAGAGAGGGCGCTACGGTTTTGTCCGTTACCGAGAATGGATACGGCAAACGTACACCCGTCGAAGACTATTTTCGCGGCGATACCGGACCGCAAAACCGTGGCGGCCTCGGCATTAAAAACTATCAGGTAACGGAAAAGACCGGAAAGATTGCCGCCGTCAAAGTTGTAGACGAGACAGAGGACATTCTTGTGATCTCCGATGACGGCACAATCATCCGTATGGCGGTTGAGGATATCTCCGTATATGGACGCCAAACTCAGGGCGTACGCATTATGCGTTTGTCTGAGGGCAGCAGCGTCATCTCCATTGCCAGAACAGAAAAGGATGATACGGATTCTGAGGTGTGCGAGGAAAAATTATTGGATATCGAAGAATCAGAGGCGGAGCAGCCGGAGCCCGAGGCGTAATGGGCGAAGAACAAAAGACTGAAATGTTCGATATCGACGGGGCCTGTTTCGGGAACGCCAGTCCCGATGACTGGAAAAGCGCGCAAGACGCGCCATCCCCACTCGTTTACCGCAGAAGCGGCAACCGCTCTGGGATGACAAACACCCCGGCGCCAGTGGAAAGAGGAGGGCTTGTGTGAAGACGATTACGCTTTATACCGACGGGGCCTGTTCCGGAAATCCTGGACCCGGTGGCTGGGGCGCGATATTGATATATAAGGGTCAGAAAAAAGAAATGAGCGGCGGCGACATTATGACGACCAATAATCGTATGGAACTCACCGCTGTGATAGAAGGCCTTAAAGCCCTGAGAGAGCCGTGCAGAGTTGAGCTGTATTCAGATTCAAAATATGTTATCGATGCATTGGAAAAAGGTTGGGCAGTCTCATGGCGGGTGCGCGAATGGCGTAAGCCAGATAAAAAACCTGCTCTGAACGCCGATCTCTGGGCTAATCTTTTGTCCCTGTGTGAGAAGCATGATGTCCATTGCAATTGGGTAAAAGGTCATGCCGATAACCCATATAACAACCGCTGCGACGAAATGGCGGTAACTCAGTGGCAAAATTTAAAGAGTGAGTTAGGCAATAATTGAAGTAATAAATGTAATAATTTGGAGGCTGTATTTATGTCAGGGCTGACCGGTATTCTCTGTGCTGTCGAGCAGGAGATACATCCTTTTCTGGATAGCATTCAAACAACCAGTACGACAGAGAAAGGCGCATTGGAGTTTATTCACGGCTTTTTAGACGAGTCAGAAGTCGTTTTGGTACGTTCAGGTATGGGAAAGGTGAATGCGGCCTGTGCTGCCCAGAGTATGATCGATCATTTTCCTATCGACCGGCTTATTATTTCTGGCGTCGGTGGCAGTTTGGATAAAAATCTGCGCCTGTTTGACCTTATCGTCTGTGACAGATGTACGCACCACGACCTGCCGATGGATATCATTACAGGCGATTACCCACGTATGGATACTCCATGGTTTTATTCAGACCGGTCACTTTTTTCTGCAGTAATTGCGGCAAATGAGCATATTCGTCCGGGAATAATGGTTACCGGTGAAAAATTTATTGACTGTGAGGGCAGAGCAGAACTGACTTCTCGCTTTTCAGCCGAAGGCCTTCTGGCGGCAGATATGGAGACGGCGGCAGTTGCGCAAGCCTGCTTTGCAAATTCTGTACCGTTTTGTGCTGTCCGTGCGATTTCGGATACTGAGGAGGCATGCGGCCTGGATGTATTTTGGCAGAACGTGGCAAAGGCATCTGTCTTGGCGCATAACGCTGTGGTAACACTGCTGAAGAAAATTAATTTATAAAGGGTATTGACATAGACAATAGCCTGTGGTATTATTATTAGGCTCTCTTCAGAGCCAATATCGCGGAGTGGAGCAGTCCGGTAGCTCGTCGGGCTCATAACCCGAAGGTCGTAGGTTCAAATCCTGCCTCCGCAACCATATTGTGCAAGTAAAAAAGATAACTTGCCGGAAAGCCCAGAAACCGCAACGGTTTCTGGGCTTTTTCGCGCTTATTTTTTTAAGTGCAAAAAAAAGATAACTCTGGCGGTTCCACCCCGTTGGTAGGG
>JBFWKZ010000028.1:0-19754 GCA_050252415.1 Oscillospiraceae bacterium
ACTCATACCTTTTCACCTACATTCTTTCCAAGAATTCCATCCGGCTTAATGAGAAGTACGACAATGAGGATGAGAAAGACTATGGTATCTGCCAGTGCGGAATTCACATAGGCAGTGGCAAGCGCTTCCACAATGCCTATGACAAGTCCGCCGAGCATGGCGCCGGGAATAAGCCCGATGCCGCCGAGAACAGCGGCGATAAAGGCCTTAAGGCCCAGCATATAACCCATAGTCGTCGTGACGGTATGATACTGTGCGCAATACATGAGCGCCGCAACACCCGCGAGAGCGGAGCCGATCGCAAACGTTGTAACAATGGTATTGTTTACGTCGATTCCCATTAGCGTGGAGGCGTTTTTATTTTCCGATACGGCGCGCATCGCTCTTCCAAGCTTTGTACGCTGCACGAAGAGCTGTAGGGCTATCATGACGGCGGCGCCAATGATTATCGTCAGTATGGACGTCTGGTTCGTCAATACGCCGCCGATGTTGATGGAACGGGTGGAAAAAATGCTCTCTGAGATAACCCTTGGATTTGGTCCTATGGGTCCTATGGCCTGGGCCAGATTTTCCAGGAATAAGCTCATCGCTATGGCGGTGATCAAAGCGGACATATTCGTGCCTTTTTTTCTGACTGGCCGATAAGCGAGAAGCTCGACTGTGATTCCAACCAGAGCGCAGACGATAATAGCCGCAAAGACGCAGACCCAAGCGGGGAGTCCGAGTTTATATAGTGCAATTGGTATTGTAAAGTAAAGCGTATATCCGCCGACCATGATAAAGTCACCATGAGCAAAATTGATCAGCCTTATGATGCCGTAAACCATGGTATAGCCGAGTGCGACAAGCGCATAAACGCTTCCAATGCGCAGTCCGATTATGAGCTGCTGCAAAAAGTCCGTCATACCGGCACAACCCTTCGTTAATTAAGTTTGTCCGACACAAGTGCCGGACAAGATAATAATCATAATAATTAGGAGTGCGGGGGGGAGCGGGGAACTCCCCCCTAAGAAAATAGAGAAATGAGAAAAGAGGAGTTGGTTATTTATTTAGCCCTGAGTCTTAACGAACTTCTGGACCAGCTTGCCGTCCTGAACCTCAAATTTCAAAATGGTTACACTCTTATCGGGGGTGCCGGTTTCATCCAGAGTCATATCGCCGGTGACGCCGACGTAATGCATGCCGACCATGGCATCACGGATATCGGAGGAATCGATGCTGCCTGCGGTTTCAATAGCCTGGGCAAGCATATAGGTCGCATCATATGCAAGAGCGGCAAGTGCGTTCAGAGAATCGCGGCCATAGGCCTCGGTGTAGGCGGCGACGAAGTCTTGAACCTTTTCGCTGCTGTCGTCGGAAGAGTAGTGGTTGGTGAAGTAGACCTTATCATAAGCTGCGAGATCGCCGGCGGCATAACCTTCAGTGCCGTCAAATCCATCTGCGCCAATGATATAGCCGTCAAAACCGGCTTCATAAGCCTGGGGAACGATGTATGGACCGACCGTACTATAATAGTAAGGAGCAAAAACCATCTCGGCATCGCTTGCTGTGATCGTAGCGAGCTGAGAGGAGAAATCAACAGCCGTGGCAAGCGTTGCCTGCTCGGTGACGATTTCAATACCGTATTCGGGCGCGGCGGCGACAAAAGCGTCACGCAGGCCGGAAGAATAGGTATCGTCACTGGCATAGAGGATCGCAGCTTTTTTAATTCCTGCGGAGGCGGCAAAAGCGGCAGCCATCTTACCCTGGAAGGAATCCTTGAAACAGGAACGGAAGACGTAGTCATCCTCGGTCGTGATGGAGTCTGCGGTGGATGTCGCCGTTATCAGCACTTCCTCCTCTTCGTTGGCCAGAGAGGTAATGGCACTGGTATCGGCAGAAGCGACGGAGCCGATGATTGCACAGGCACCTTCACTCAGCAGGGCATTAAAGCCGGATACCGACTCAGCGGGAGTGTGCTGGTCGTCCTTGGTGGAGATCTCAATTGTTCCGCCGAGGATCCCACCGTTTTCGTTGATTTCCTTTGCGGCAAGGCGGATACCGTTGTCAACAGCAACGCCATATGCGGCCAGAGCACCGGTCATGGGGGCAATGTTACCAATCAATATGGTTTGACCGGCAAGTGTGCCTTCAGAGGCGGTGGTCTCAGGCGCGGTGGATTCGGGTGCGGTGGATTCGGTCGTGCTGCTCGAACTGCCGCAAGCGGCCAGCGAAAGACACATTGCTAAGGCCAGTAGAAGCGCGAGAAGTTTCTTTGCTTTCATTTTGTTATCCTCCTTTTTAATACGCTAAAAAAGCTTGATAAAAAGCGACGGAGCATGAAACCAGCTTGTGGTAAGATGCTCCGTTGCATTTTATTGTAGTCATTATACATCGTTGTAATATATCCGTCAATGTGAAATTATAATTAAACAATCCTGCAAGACGTAAAAAATTCATGTTTAATTTTAATAAAATTGCTAATGCTTATTCGCTCTGAGTTAAACCATATCTTTGTTAATGTTGATTTAATTTCTCTGCTGATCAGGAATCATATTGGCAAATTCTAAACAATTTTTGTAAGAACCGGATGAAACAATATCTTGAATAAGAGATTACCCCATAAATTCATATGAATCATTTCTGGATATAAAATGCAGAAAATCTTTTTTGATTGTGTCATCATATATTCACATACCGACGTGGCGGCATACAAGATATAGAGATATTTATCCCTCATCTTCGACGGACAGGGCACGTTCCATAAGGTCGCAGCTCATGGCATGGGCACAGCTATTGTGGCCGCAGTCGACGCTTTCAAGGGAAAGGCCAAGCGGGGTCTCTTCATATTCACAGAGAACTCGCTGCACACGGTTGTTCGCCTTACAATAGCCAGTGAAAATCCGCTCAATGATTTCTTTGCTCATGCAAATCTGGCCTCATTATGTACGGCATAGACCGCGCTGGCGGTTGCAGAAAGCTTGTGCGCCTGCCCCTCCCGAAAAAGCTCGGCATTTAAATAGATGAGCGTTTTTCCCAGCTTTGTGATGTGCGCGTCAACAAAAACCTTGCCTTCTGTGGGGACCGGGCGCAGAAAGTTTACCTGTATTGAGACGGTTGGGGTAAAACTGCTACAGGCATGAATGGCGGCAAGAGTCCCCATTGCGTTGTCAAAAATCGTGGTAATTATGCCGCCATGCAGCCAGTTTATTGGGTTTCCCATCCAGTCGGCCGTGTTAAATGAGGTGCGGAGACGCATGGTTTCCGCATCCCAACTTTCGGGAAAGGGTTTTAGCTGGGCACAGAGCATCGGCATTTGCTGCCAATAGTCATCGTGCAGAAGAGCGGTTATCTTTTCGCTGTATTGTTCTTGGGTGAGTATTTCCGTGGGCATACTTAGTCTCCAAACGTATTGATTTTGTGCAGCAGCGCAGAGCCGATTATCCCGGCGTCGTTGCCAAGCAGGGCGGCGACAAGCTTTGTGCGCTCTGCGCAGTCTCTCGCATAGTCTTCACGCATTAGTATCTCACGGACCGGCGCAAGCAATCTTTCGCCCCGGGCGGATATCCCACCGCCCAGGCAGACGATTTCAGGCTGGAATATATTTACAAGATTCGTAACGCCACAGGCAAGATAGGAGATATACCGTTGGTAGAGCTCCTTTGCCCCTGAGTCCCCGGCATCCATGGCGAGAAATACCGTGTGGCCATCCACGACTCCGCGTTCGCGTGAAAGCACGGCGCAGGGGCAAAGCGGATAGTTTTCGATATAATCACGCAGCATTGAAATGAGCGCAGAGACAGAGGCATAGGCTTCAAAGCAGCCACGGCGCACGCAGGAGCACTCTCTGCCGCCGTGGACGATTACCATATGGCCAAGCTCCGCACCGCAGCCGTTAAATCCGCGGAAAAGTCTGCCGTTTTCAACATACCCGCCGCCAATGCCGGTTCCAAGAGTGACGGCAAGGAGCGACCTAGACCCGACACCGCTGCCGGCTAAATATTCTCCTGCGGCGGCACAGTTCCCGTCGTTTTCCAAAAATACCGGCCTTTCAAAGCGGCTCTCCAGCATATCCGCAAGCGGCGTGCTCTTTAGGCCGATGTTGCAGGCGAACGATATGTTCCCGCGCGGGAATACCGTTCCAGGGACGCCGACGCCGACAGTTGAGACGTCATCAATGTCGATCGAGGCCAAATCCATCGCGAGCATGGCGCAATTGTAAATCGCATCGGCAATGTTTTCCGCTCCGCGTGGCGTTTTCATGGATGATTTTGTGATCAGTTCGCCATGATCGCTGACAATCCCGGCTGCGATTTTCATTCCACCGAGGTCGACACCAATGTGTAAATTACTCATATTATCCCTCCGAAAGTTCTTCCCAGCGGAGATAGAGCGCATCAAGCTCCGTTTCCGCAATTTGCCTTCTACTATCAAGCTCAATGAGCTTCTCATAGTCGCTTGAAAATTCTTCAAGCTGTCTGTCAAGTTCAGACATTGCCGCTTCAGATTTTTCAATCTCGCGTTCGAGCTTTCCAAGCTGTTTTTCGCGGCTGCCGATATTTTTCTTTTTTTGCGGTTTTTCCTTTTTTTCACCGGCCTTTTCTGCTTGCTGAATCGTCTGCATTCGTTGGCGGTATTCCCTGAAAGCGTCAAAGCCGCCGCGAAAATCAATGATCTTTCCATCCTCGATTGCCCATATGCGTGTTGCAAACTGTTTTATGAAATATCGGTCGTGCGACACAAAAAGAAGGGCTTCTTCATATTCTTCAACCGCTTCCTCGATCCATTCACGGCTGGCGATGTCCAGATGGTTCGTCGGCTCATCCAGGAGGAGAAGATTAATCTCGTCTTTCATGAGCATACACAGGCGAAGCCGGCTTTTTTCACCGCCGGAGAGGGCGGACACCGGCTTAAAGACGTCCTCGCCGGAAAAGCCGAATGCCCCAAGACGGTTACGCGCCTGCTGCGGCGTGCACTTTTCAGAATAGAGCATCGTGTCCAGCAGAGACCGGTTCTGGTTTTCAAAAGAGACGACCTGAGGTAAATACGCGACCTTGACCGAAGGACCGCGCCTCAGATAGCCGCAGTCGGCGGTCTCTTCGCCCATGATCAGCTTCACGAGCGTCGATTTGCCTGTGCCGTTGTCGCCGATGATGCCGATTCGCTCGCCGGCTGTGACCGAAAGGTCGAGGTTTGAAAAGAGCACCCGGTTTCCGAATGACTTGGTGACGCCCTCCATGACCAGCACATCATCTCCTGAAAACTCTCGCTCTGAAAATTTGATGTGCAGTTTCCTGTCGCCTGTCGGCCTGTCGGTCTTTTCCATGCGCGCCATACGCGAACGGATGGCCTGGGATTTTTTCATCAGCGCCTGGTTGCCCGTACCCCACTGGTAAAGTCTGCGGGCCGCTTCATCGAGACGCCTTAGCTCTTTTTGCTCTTTTTCATATTTCTTGCGCTGTTCCTCAAAGCGGCGGAAGCGCTCGGCGGCGTAAAAACTGTAATTTCCGCTGTAAAGCTCCACCTTACCGCCGGATATCTCAACGGCACGTTTGATAACACGGTCGAGAAAATAGCGGTCATGCGATATGGCGAGGACGGTGCCATGAAATTTGGAGAGATAGCCCTCCAGCCACTCGGTGGCGCGCAGGTCGAGGTGGTTCGTCGGCTCGTCGAGAAGGAGGATATCCGTATCCTCGAGAATGAGACGGCCAAGGTTTACGCGGGTTTTTTCACCGCCGGAGAGCGAATCGAAGCTCTGGCTGCGCATCTCAGCCGGAATATCCAGACCATTTGCCACACGGTTTAAGTCGATATCCATCACATAACCGCCTCTGGCCTCAAATTCAGCCGTCAGTCTGTCGTATTCGTTCAGAACGGCGCTTGAATGGTCGCGCGCCATGCACCTCGTGAGTTCTTCCATCTTGTGAGAGAGATCATAAAGCGGCCTGAACGCCTCTTTTAAAACATCCTCGGCGGTGTAATGGAGGGGATAGTCGGGAATCTGGGACATGAGTCCCATACGCTTGCCCGGGGCGATTATCACCTCGCCCTCGTCGTAACCCAACTCGCCGATGAGAATGCGGAACAGAGTTGTCTTCCCACAGCCGTTTCTGCCGAGAATACCCACCCGCTCGCCGTCATTCACCTCAAACGACAGGCCATCCAATATGTTGTTGCCTACGTCAAAGGATTTGACAAGGTTTTTTACAGATATATCGATCATTTCAGTTCTCCAAGTGATTATCGGTATCGTCAGGCGGCATGACGATCGCGTAGTAGTCGTAGTCAAGTATCGCGGCGGCGGCATCGAAGGTATCGCTGACCCGGCCATAAAGCGTGTCACGCGCGTAGTTTTCCGGAACGGAAACCCCGGTGTTGGGGTAGAACGTGTCTTTGGTTGAGTCATAGCGGCCATAATCGGAGATAAAACTGCGATTTGCGAAGATGACAAAGCCCGGCGTATCGGACAGAATATCCCGGCCTGAGAGAAGGCGGGAGTCGTAATCGAGCCCAAACAGATTTGCGAGTGTCGGCATGATATCCGCACTGTAACAGAGCTTGTTGATTTCTATGGGCTTATCCATATCGCCGCTCCAGATGATAAGCGTGCTGTGATAGAGTTCAAAATTATCAACCGGGCCGCCGCGTATCTCTTCAATCTCGGCGTTCGTCAGGCCGTATGGATAATGGTCGCCGGATATGACGATGACGGTGTCCTCAAGCTTACCCGCCTCGTCGAGCCTGCTTATCAGTTCCTGGACGGCGAGGTCGAATTCCATATTGCAGGCGATATAGGCCCGGCAATCTTCGGAATACGGCAGGTCGGCGACATCGTCTTTATGGCGATAAGCCTGCGTGTTGCCGGTAAACGTGTAGTACATGTGTCCGCTGACCGTCATGTAATAGGTATGAAATTTATCCGAACCGATATAGTCGTCAACGGTCTTTTGGATCATCTCAAGGTCGGAAGCCGGCCAGACCTTTTCCAATTCAAGCCCGTTGCCGACGCCCTCATAGATATAACCCATATTGGGGTGGCTGAGGTTGCGGTTGTAATAGGTATAGGTATGGTCGTGGTAGGCCCGGCAGTCATAGCCGAGCGCGCCCAGCATTCTGCCAAAGGTCATGCGCATATCGTTATCGGCCGACTCGGTGAAGCTCCAGACGCCGGATTTGGGCAGTTGCCCGGTGAGCGTGATATATTCGCCGTCGCTGGTGGAAACACCCCAGATGGGATTGTAGAAGTTATTGAAGACAAAGCCGGAATGGGCAAGCTTATAGAGCGTCGGCGTGTGCGTTTCGTCAAGAGCAAGGTCGGAAAAGCCCTCGGCAACGATCCAGATGAGATTTTTGCCCTGAAACCTGCCGGTGTATTCGTTCTGGAATGTTGGCTCGACAGATGAAAAATATTCATGGATCTTTTTCAGCGCGGGATCATCCTCGTTTGCAATCAGCGTATCGAAGTCTATGTCCAGGACGTTCGGGTTAACGGCGGCGGGCGTTTCGGCAGGGGTTGCCTGCGGGGTTTGAACCGGGGTTGGCGTAGGTGTCTGCTCGGGAACATCGCTGTTTATAGGGAGCACTTCGGATGGATAGGGCATAAGTTGCTCCAAATCCAGCCTTGTCGTTGTCAGTATGCCGAAATAGCGTACCGAAAGTTCCGGCATGAAGCTTCCCGTGTAGAGATAGCGCGGGGACATAACGCCGCTGTTTGCCGAGAGAATTGCGGCAACCGCCGCGATATAGAGCAGTATGGAAGAGGCCAAAAGGCCAAATCGTGTCCGCTTTAAGGTAACGGGCAGCAGCTTTTTGCGGAAAATATAAAGTACGGCAAGCGGCGAAAAAACGGCAATCAGCTGAAAAACAGACCGTCTCACGCCCTCAAGCGCTTCCCGCCAGAAGTTGGAGAGGACACCTCCCGCCTCTGTTACGGAGTAAAAGGTAAAAAAGGTACCGAAGACGTTATAATAGACATTTTGCAGTGCAAAGATGATGCTAAGCAGCCCGGATACCGCAAACAGGGCGGGGAAAAAGCCTTTTTGGGGAATAAATGAGCAAATGAAAGTCAGCATGATACCCGCGGCCAATGAGAAAAGCACTGTAAACAGGACGCCGCGGTAGTTCAGCGTTCCGAAGCAAAACAGTTTTGTGATGAGTTCAAGATAGATAATGACTGCCGGAATGGCGGTCAATGTCCATATGGAACGATTTTCTACTTCCATTACGCGATTACTTCCTTAATACTTGACGGCCTCCTGAAGGACGGTGTTGGCAACGCTGCCGGCAACAGAAAGGCCTCCTCCGCCGTGTTCGACAACCACTGCGAAAGCATATGGGTGTTCTTCATCCTCCAGAAATCCGACGAACCACGCATGGGAGGTGCCGTCGCCTACCTCCGCGGTTCCGGATTTGGCACATAGCGAAAGTCCCGGAAAATTCCACGTGCCATAGGTATTAACGACATTATAGGACATGAAGTCACGCAGCTTATCTGCCGTATCGGCTTTGAGCAAGGTTGTGCTGCCGCCGCTGCTGTCAAGCAGAACATGGGGCTCGACCGTTTTGCCGCCGCCGGCTATCGCGCCGACAGCACGCATCATGGCATAGGGGGAAACGAGATCATTATACTGCCCGATACCCGACCATGCAAGTCCGGGGGAACCGTCGGCATCTTTATCATAACGGCCGGCGGCGGTTTCTATGCCGTCAAATTTCAAATTATCGAGAAGTCCGAGCTGCTTGGCATACTTTCCAATGGTATCGGCGCCAAGATCCAGCGCGAGATCCGCAAAGGCACAGTTGCAGGAATTTGCAAACGCCTGTTCTATCGTTTGGGTACCGTGAATGCCGGAACATTTGATGGTTACGCCGTTGACATCGACCGAACCGGGACACCAGAACGAGCGGGTGTATAGGTCGTCCAGATTTTCAATAGCCGCCGCGAGGGTGACGATTTTAAAGATCGAGCCCGGCGTGTAGGTACTGCTGATGCAGCGGTTTAAGTAAACACCGTCATAAAAATCGCTTGTGAGGTCGGGCACGTTCATCGGGTCGTAGCTTGGAGAACTGGCCATACATATAATATCGCCATTTTTATAATTGTAAACAATTACTGCGCCTTTCCGCCCATTTAGGGCGTTATAAGCTGCGGCGTTTATGCGGCTGTCGATGGTCAGATAGAGTTCGCTGCTGCTTTTATTCGTGAGGCCGGAGACGAGATCATAGCCCACCAGCTTGTCGGAAAATGCGGTGACGGCTCCGGTGCCGATGTTGCCGGCAAGGTCGCCGACAGCATGCAGACAGGAGGCGCGGACGACGGGGTCGGAGGCGTAAGTTCGTCCGTTATCGTCATCATATGAGATCAGGGCAACCCCGTTGCGGTCATAAATTGTTCCGGTTTTAAGTTCGCCGGATTGATAAATCGTCTGATTTGCGCGAAATGTGATCCACTCGCCGCCGTCATTATAAAGACGGACGACGTAAACGCCAAGTCCCCCTACGACAAGTATGGCGAGGAGAAGCGCTGCAAAGGCACGGTTTTTAATTTTTTTCATTCCTCATCCTCCACATCCTCGTCGTCGTCCTCCTCAAAATCCTCAGCACTGAAAAGGGAGGTGGCTTTAACGACAAAACTTGCGTTTTGCCGGGTATCGGATGCTTTGATGAATGCGAGGAGTGCCCAACAGGAGATAAGGCTGCTGCCGCCCTTGGATACAAAGGGAAATGTGACTCCGGTGAATGGGAGAATGTCCAGAGAGCCGAAGACATTGAGGGCGAGCTGCGCAAGCATCATGCTGACTGCGGCACAGGCGGCGATGACATAAAACGACGATCTGCCGTCGGCCGCATTTTTTACGGTGAAGAGCGCGAGTATAACAATGGCGAGCACGGCCAACATGGCAATGATCAGGCCGAGCTCCTCACTGAGCATGGCAAATACCATATCGGTATCAGCCGCAAAAACAGAGTGCAGCCAGCCTTTGCCGGCACCTGCGCCGAAAAATCCGCCGGAGGCCGCGGCCGAGAGCGCCCGGGTCTGCTGAAAGCCCGTGCCATACGGATCTTCCCATATGTGCCCCCAGCTCGCAAAGCGCTGAGCAATGTGCGGTTTTATATTGAGCATCAGAAATCCGGCGAGGGCAGCGCTTGTGACGGCGAGTACAACAGTTGCAATGTTGCCGGAACGCATAAATGAGATAACGAGGAAAGTGATGAAGAAAACCAATGCTGTTCCGAAGTCGCCCATCAAAGCGAGTGCGCCGACGCATGCGGCGGAAAAGCCAATATAAAAGATCAGGTTTCGATTGCGGTAGAGCCTGTCCAGCGTTGCGGCGCCGGCATAGATATAGGCGATCTTGACGAGTTCGGAGGGCTGAAGTGAAAGCCCGCCGATACTCAGCCAGTTTTTTGCACCGTATTCTTCCTGCCCAAGCGCCAGCGTTACCGCCAGCGCGGCCAGAGCACACAGCAGCATTGGGACACGCATAAGCTTTACCCGGGTCAAATCACGCAGCCACCAGCCAAAGATGAAAAAAATAACGATTCCGGAAAGCGTCAGTATCATTTGCTTCATCATTTCTTCGGGCGTTGAGCTTGCGCATATCGCCATACCCAGCGTACAGAGAAAGAATGCGATGGTTTCAACCTCGATGCCTGTGCGCCGAATCGCCCGGATGAAAAAGTAATAGCACCATTGCGTGGCGGTCAGCGCGCAGAAAGCAAGCAGAATCGGCATAATATATTGTTCGTCTACAGAAAAAAGATATTGAATCGCAAGAAAAAACTGGAACATCGTGAGAATAAAAAGCGAAAACGCCGGGGAAATGGTCCCGCCGGGGCGATGACGCTGCGAAGACAGCATTTCAAGCTGTTCGCGGTTTAGGCCTTCGAATCGGAGAGAAATATCGGACAGCGTAAGGATGTCGCCCGTGCTTACAACGGCACCCTTTTCGGGGACAGCCTGCCCGTTGACTGCGGCGCCCCCCTTGGAGCCAAGGTCATACAGCCGCCAGGTTCCGCGTCCATTTCGGATAAGTACGGCGTGATTTCGTGAAATTGTCGGGTAATGCAGAACAATGTCACAGCCGTTTGCCCGGCCGATGACACATTCCCAATGACGTATGGGGACAAATTCCCCTTTAGGCGGTTTGAGATACGCCCATATTTCCGGCTCGTACTTTTCGGCCAGCATACTGCATACGCATCGGACAAGGAGCCACAGAGCGAGAGCGGGCAGTATGTATCTGGACAGGTTGAGGCAGGCGTTTATAAAATCGCCGCCTTTGTCGAAATTTTCAAAAAAAGATGAAATGATGTCCACGGAATGCCTGCCCTCCTGAGAATAGTTATTCCAACACAATTCTATATTATAACACTAGAATCGGGTATTTGACAATATCAAGTAACATCTCAGGAAAGCCAAAAAAGTAAAAATTGAGAATATAGTGTTGTCAAAAACTGTGATATGATATATTATAGGTTCTGTACAGCAATAAAGGAGCAGATTTATGAAAATAGTTATAATCGGAGGAGGCAAAGTCGGCTCTACGCTTGCATCGCAGCTTGCAAACGAAGAACATGATGTTGTCCTTATTGATAATAACCGAAGCGTGGTCAAGCGGCTGAGTGAGACCCTGGATATGCTCACAATATATGGAAACGGCGCAAATCTTGCGCTTCAGCGTCAGGCAGACGTTGGCAATGCCAACCTTTTAATTGCCGTGACGCCTCAGGACGAGCTGAATATGATCTGCTGTATTATTGCGCGGAAGCTCGGTTGTCAGAACGCGATAGCACGTGTACGCAATCCTGAGTACGCGCGCCAGATGTATTTTTTGCGCGATGAACTCGGCCTCAGTATGAGTGTTAATCCCGAGTGGTCCACGGCGAGAGAAATCTTCCGCCTTATGCAGTATCCCGGCTTCCTAAAGCGGGATTCATTTGCCAAGGGCAGAGTGGAGATCGTCGAGCTCGACGTACCCAAAGATGGTGTGCTGGATGGTGTCATGCTGTCCGAACTGCCCAAAAAACTGCGTGTAAGAGTCTTGGTATGTGCAATACACAGAGGCAGCAACATTCTTATTCCGGATGGAAATTTTTGCCTTACTGCCGGCGACAGAATTTATGTCACAGCACCTTCTGCGGAACTTGTTGCCCTTCTGTCAAGTGTCGGGCTGAAGAAAAAACGCGCCAAAAACGCGATGATCATAGGCGGCAGCAGGATAACACAATATCTGACGGAGCAGCTTCTTAAGGCGGGAACCAATGTAAAAATCATTGAGTTGGACCGCAAACGCAGTACGATGCTTGCCGAGCTTCTGCCAGGTGCGACAATAATCAATTCCGACGGAACAAACCAGTCGGTATTGATTTCCGAGAATATTCAACAGATGGATACCGTTGTTGCTCTCACGAACATGGATGAAGAAAATCTCATTATCTCTATGTATGCCAAGCATGTGGGCGTAAAGCAGGTTATCACAAAGCTCAACCGGACGGAGTATATCGAGATGTTCCGCGACAAGGGGATCGATTGCACCGTCAGCCCCAAATACTTGTGTGCGCAGGAGATCATTCGTTATGTGCGGGCCCTCCAGAACAACGATGGAAGCGCCATCATTTCGGTGCATCATTTGATTGGAGCAGAGGTTGAGGCGATCGAGTTTCGCGTGACGGAGCACACCAGATTTCAGGACGTGCCGCTCAGAAATATTAAGCTAAAGCCCAATATTCTTGTGGCATGTATCAATCATAAGGACAGAATAGTGATACCGGGCGGCGGAGACGTGGTAAGGCTGGGCGATACGGTCGTTGTGGTCAGCCTCGCGGGAAGGGCGATTTTAGACCTGAATGATATTATACAGGAGTCATAAGAGCTTATGAATTACAGGCTCATTACAAATATCATAGGACGAATTCTCTGTGTAGAGGCCTTATTTATGCTGCCGGCGCTGTTTATTTCGCTCAGACACGGCGAAAGGGCCTCGGCGGTAAGCTTTATGCTGGCAATCGTTTTGACGGCGCTTGTCGGCGCGGTCCTGGCATTTGTTATAAAACCGAAGCGGAGAGGATACTTTGCACGGGACGGTTTTGTAACGGTTGGGCTTGCGTGGATTTTGGTCTCCGCCTTTGGCGCTTTACCAATGTGTATAAGCGGTGCAATCCCCAGTTATATCGACAGCCTGTTTGAAACCATATCCGGTTTTACAACCACGGGGTCGACAATTTTGACCGATATTGAATCCCTGCCGAGAGGAATCCTGTACTGGCGCAGCTTTACGCACTGGCTTGGCGGCATGGGTGTTCTGGTTTTCATGCTTGCCATCGGACCGCGGCGCGGAGACGGCGAGTCGATATATGTCCTTCGGGCGGAAAGCCCGGGGCCTTCCGTTGGAAAACTTGTCCCGAGAATGCAGCAGACGGCAAGCATCCTTTATCGAATCTATATTGGAATGACCGTCCTGCAGGTGGTTCTGCTTCTTCTCGGCGGTGTCCCGATGTTTGATGCGGTAACGATCACTTTCGGCACCGCCGGTACCGGCGGCTTTACTATCACGAATAACAGTCTCGCCGCTTACAGCCTGTATGCCCAGACCGTGACGACGATATTTATGATCGCGTTCGGCGTTAATTTCAGCCTCTATTATCTTTTGCTGGTGCGTGATTTTAAAAGCGTCTACAAAAATGAGGAGCTGAGGGTCTATCTTGGCATCATTCTGGCGGCTGCTGTCGCCATTGCAATTGATATCTATCCAATTTATGGAAACCTTTATGAGGCCTGGCACAACTCCGCATTTCAGGTCGCCTCGATAATCAGCACAACCGGTTTTGCAACAGCAAATTTTGACACATGGCCGGAGCTTTCAAGAGTAATTTTGTTTTTGCTGATGTTTGTTGGCGCAATGGCCGGTTCCACAGGTGGGGGCTTGAAAATCGTCAGGGTATCGCTTATAATAAAGGCGGCGCGGCGGGCGATAGTCACAATGCTACACCCCAACTCCGTCAAGCTCGTACATATGGACGGCGAGCTGGTGGACGAGGAGGTCGTCAACGGCGTTAAAGAGTATCTTCTCATATACATGCTCATTATTGCCGGCAGCGTTTTGCTGATCTCGGCTGACCCGTTTGTTGACTTTGAGACGAATATCACGGCGGTAATAACCTGTCTGAATAATGTCGGCCCCGGATTGGGCCTTATAGGACCGGTATGTAATTTCAGCCAATTCAGCATCTTCAGCAAAATTGTGCTCAGCGTCAATATGCTGCTTGGCAGACTTGAACTCTTCCCAATCCTGATTCTCACCGTTCCCTCGGCATGGAAAAAATAATAGATGGCACTCGCTACTGACGGATTTGTGGATAACCACATGGGAGCGGGAGCTGGAAAAATGTCGACCGTCTGGGCAGCCCTGCTTTTTGCAGGACTGCCCGGTTTTATTTTTAGGAGGAATGTCAATGTTAGAAAAGAACCATTATCCCGGAAGAGGCATCATTATCGGCAGGACAAGCGAAGGGGACAAGGCTGTCGTGGCCTATTTCATCATGGGGCGCAGTGAAAATTCGCGAAACCGGATTTTCGAAACGACTGAGGATGGCATTCGTACCTGCGCATACGACGAATCCAAAATGGTGGATCCCAGCCTTATCATCTATCACCCAGTCCGCAAAATCGGACGGGCGTTTATCGTCACCAACGGAGATCAGACCGACACGATCCGGGAATTTCTTGAAAAGGGCCTGACGTTCGAACAGGCGCTGCGGACCCGCGAGTTTGAGCCGGACGCGCCGAACTGGACTCCCCGTATCTCGGGCCTGCTGTCACCCGACGGAAGCTACAAGCTCTCCATTCTCAAGAGCGCTGACTCCGCCGGTACGGCGTGTACCCGCCAGACGTTTGAGTATCCGGGCCTTTCAGGGGTTGGCCACTATATTCATACCTATAAATGCGACGGCAATCCCATCCCATCCTTTGAGGGTGAGCCGGAAACTGTGACGATAGCACACAATATTGACGATTTTACAGACGAACTTTGGCATGATCTGGACGAGGACAACAAAGTCTCTCTGTATGTCGCTTTCCATGATCTCAGTATAGGCGCGGCGGAGATCCGCATCGTGAATAAAAATCAGTAAGGAGTGCCTCTATGAAAGAATTTGAACTCAAATACGGCTGCAACCCAAATCAAAAACCTGCAAAAATCTATATGCATGATGGCGGCGACCTGCCAATCCAAATTTTAAACGGCAGACCCGGATTTATCAATTTTCTCGACGCTTTCAACAGCTGGCAGCTTGTTAAGGAGGCCAAGGCGGCGCTCTCAATGCCGGTGGCGACCTCCTTCAAGCACGTAAGTCCCACCTCGGCGGCAGTTGGCATTCCTTTGCCGGAGGACCTCAAAAAAGCGTGCTTTGTCGATGATATCGAGGGCCTTGACGAGAGCTCCATAGCCTGCGCCTATGCCCGCGCCCGCGGAACCGACCGTATGTCTTCCTTCGGCGACTGGATTGCCCTCAGCAATGTCTGCGACCTGACAACGGCACGTATTATCCAGCGCGAGGTCTCCGATGGAATTATTGCCCCGGGCTATGAGCCGGAGGCCCTTGAAATTCTCAAATCCAAGAAAAAGGGCAACTATAACGTCGTGCAGATCGATCCGGATTATATTCCAGCTGAGGCTGAGCACAAACAGGTATTCGGCGTCACCTTTGAGCAGGGCAGAAACAATTTTAAGATCGACGAAAGCCTCCTGACAAACGTGGTTACCGAAAATAAAGCGATTCCGGATTACGCCAAACGGGACCTTATCATTGCGCTCATTACCCTGAAATATACCCAGTCCAATTCCGTCTGCTTTGCAATGGACGGACAGGCAATCGGCGTTGGAGCCGGTCAGCAGTCCCGCATCCACTGCACAAGGCTTGCCGGCAGCAAAGCGGATAACTGGCATCTGCGCCGTCATCCCAAGGTTCTCGGTCTGCCTTTCAAGGCCGAGCTTGGAAGGGCGGAGCGTGACAATGTCATCGATGTCTATATTTCCATAGAAAGTGACGATGTGCTGGCAAACGGAAACTGGGAGAAATATTTTACGGTACGGCCCGAACCGCTGACGGATACTGAGAAACGGACATATCTCGGGGCCATCACCGGAGCCAGTCTGGCCAGCGACGCGTTCTTCCCATTCGGGGACAATATTGAGAGGGCAAAAAAGAGCGGGGTAAGCTATATCGCAGAGCCGGGCGGCTCCGTCCGTGATGATCAGGTGATCACGACCTGCAATAAGTACGGAATTGCCATGGCGTTTACCGGTATGCGGCTCTTCCATCATTAAAAAGAGCAGCCCCCGTGATCACGGGGGCTGTAGAAACTGTCACAAAACCTTTGAAGAGGCTATTCGCGCAGGACGCTCACCGCTTTTCCGGCGACAGATACGGCAGAAAAGCACCAGGACCCAATAAGACCGGAGACCTGGGAGTAATAAATATGAAACAGCGAAGCATTACTTCTATGCTTCGCTGTTTCATATTTAATGAGGACAAAATGAAAAAGATGAACTGTCTCTTGCAATTTTTATAATACAGTGCATTTATTACAAAAGAAACAAAGATAATATTTCAAAAGTATTAAATTGAAGGAATTTTTTGATTTTGTATCAAAATTTAATCAAAAGCAAAACCCCAGTAACCAATCGGCGTATGATTTGAGTGCGAGACGATAAAATCACGTTTTGCACCGAAGCCTTCATAACCGTCGAGAGCTGGCGTACGGATTGTGCACTCGGAGCAGTCCAGCAGGTGTGCGAGCGCCGCAATTGCATCAATAGCATTGCCTGTGGCGATGAGCTCCGGAACGATGAGGTGCGTATTGCTCTTCCAGGCGCAGAGGACACCGCCGTCAAAGGCAAAATAGCCGCCGCTGCCACATAAGCTGAGCTGCCACTGCAAAAGCGCTTCGGAAAAATCGGCAAATATGTGAGGGAAAAGTATTCTGCGCCGCGCGGCTCCATATTGGGCGGCGGAGAGGGGAGTGAGGGAGACGCCGTCCTTATCCGGCACCGCAATGCTTGTTTCCCGGACTGCAAAAGACGGTAAAAAGCCCATTTTGCGATACCAGGCGTAAAGATTTTCCTCGGCCGGGTGCAGAGACGCAATGCCGCCCTCGGACGCGATCAGCTCGGCACAGGCGAGAGAGACAGCCTCGCCAAAACCACGACCGCGATATTCCGGCAATGTTGAGACCGCATAAATATAGGGAAATTCACGCCCTGATACGGTTATGCCGTCTATGATATATGCCGCGGCTGCGGTAATACCATCTTCCTCAACCAGAAAACCCTGTGCAGGCTTTATAATATGGGTTAAAAAATGCGAGATAAAGCTCTCGTCGTCACCGAAAACCGTATGCCAGAGATGAATGAGCCCTGGGTAATCCGCTGTGGAGAACCTGCGCAGAATCATTCATTTTTCCCCCAGACGGCAGTATATTTCGGTATCATCATTACCGGGTGATAGGATTGTTTCGCTTTACGAATATTTTCCATGCCCATGTCGTCCTCACGGTTGATATATTTTATTTCGGGAAAGGTAGCCATAATATAACGGACGAATTCGCGGTTAATCATCGGATATGCACCGCGAATATCGGCGACGGCTTTTTCAAAATGGGCAACGAAGGTGTCATCACTGAGCGGCTCGCCCATCGTGAAGGCGACAAGTTCTCCGTTAGCCCAGAGAATACCGCCGTACAGACCGAGTTTATCAAACTCACGCAGTCCGCGCAGGAGCGTATCGTATTCGTCATATACGTCGAGCTCAATATGATCCGGGTCGGCTTCACGCCATTGCTCCAGGACTTCGATGCATTTTGGTATGTGTTCCTTTTTCATGGGCTCAAACCGCCAATCATAGCTGCGAATAAAGCTGTTGATATGGTTTCGCTTGGCATGCAGCTCCTTACCGGTGAGCGTTGCCAGCTTTTCGGCGGAATAGACGTAGTCGGCAAAACGCGTGTCCTCATCAATCTTGAAATCACCGGGAAAAAGTTTATTCAGCAATGGAACATAGTGTTCCGGAACACCGACAAGGATCAGCGGTTTTCCTATGGCGTCGCAGTACGCTTTTAGATCGTTTATCACCGGCACGATACTGCCGCATCCAAATGGAAATAAAAAGACGGTTTCGTCATGGGAACGCATCAGCACGACCCGGTCGTGTGAGCGTGCGACATAGCGTGTTTTTCCTGCGCTCCACAGATACATCGTGCCAAAGGCGGCATCAGCGCTGCGGCAGTTTTCACAGCGTATGAGGGGACTTATCCATGCTTTATCTGATATATCGATCGGTTTGAATTCCAACATAATAAGTGAACATCTCCTGTGTTATCGATAGGTACTTATGCAGGTTTCCCGGATTGCGCTTTGAATAGTCTTGAGATCGACAAAAGTTTCCGGACGTCTGGTAGGATCCCTCAGCAGTGCCGCGGGATGGTAGATGGCAATGTACCTTATGCCGTCGCGCTCAAACCAGCGGCCGTGTTCTCGGGTGATCTTAAAGTCCTGCTTTATAAACGCCATGGCTGAGATGCGTCCGACACAGACGATGATTTTCGGCCTGATCAGTTCAACTTGGCTGTTAAGCCATTCTGAGCACGCTTCTTCCTCAAGCGCAAGGGGATCGCGGTTGTGGGGAGGACGGCATTTGATCATATTGGCAATATAGACCTGCGTGCGGTCAAGGTCAATACAAGCGAGCATATTGTCAAGCAGTATTCCCGCTCTGCCGACGAAAGGTTCTCCCTTCAGATCCTCCTGCTCGCCGGGGCCCTCGCCGATAAGCATCACCTCGGACTTGCGGTTGCCTGTGCCGAAAACAACATTATGCCGCGTTTCACAAAGTGAGCAGCGTTTGCATTTTTTGCAAGCACTTTCAAGCTCTTCCCAATCCAGCATCGTGGAGTACCTCCAAAAAAATGGATCAATTTAGTGCATTTAGTATATCTTATCATATTTATGTCGAAATTTGCAAGGAATAAAATAATTTTCCACCCTTGATTTTACTTTTCTCAAGGGTTATACTGTGAAAAAACGAAGGGCGGAAACGATGAATGATACTTGCACTGGACGTCGGCAATACCAATATCGTCGTTGGCTGCGGAGATACCTCTGAGAGCATGTACAAGGGCCGTCTTACGACGGAAAAAAACGGCACTGTTGAGGAGTATGCCATCAGACTTAGCGCGATGCTTGGTCTGCATCATATTGCTATCGGCGATATTGATGGTTCGATTATTTCAACGGTTGTTCCCGAACTGACCAATGTTCTGACAAGAGCGCTTGAGATACTAATTGGCAAAACGCCAATGCTGGTTAAACACACGCTGGATACCGGACTGACGCTTGAGATCGACGAGCCAAAACGTCTTGGCGCCGACCTGATCGTCGGTGCGGTGGCGGCGATGAATGAATATCCGCTTCCTCTGGCCGTATTTGATATGGGTACGGCAACGACTTTGGCTGTTGTCGATAAAAGGCGCTGCTATATCGGCGGTTCAATCATGCCCGGCGTAAAAACTTCGCTTAACGCCTTGTCCGGAAATGCCTCTCAGCTGCCGTATATCGATATTGACGCGCCCGAAAGCGTTATCGGGAAAAACACGATTGACTGTATGAAAAGCGGCATTGTTTTCGGGACTGCCGCCATGCTGGACGGATTAATTGACCGGGTAGAGAAAGAACTGGGCGAGACGCTTACGGTTATCGCGACCGGAGGTCTTGCCA
>JBFWKZ010000029.1:0-19622 GCA_050252415.1 Oscillospiraceae bacterium
CAACGGGTGGGCCTTGCCCCAGCCGTCCGGGTAGCGCCGGACATTGCCCCGGATGCGCTGCACATTGTCAAAGGTCGCTTGGTCGATGATAGCTTCATGTGTATTCTCGAAAATTGTCCATTCACTTTCATCAACGTAATGGCTTTTCTTGTCTTTGAAGTGCTTCCGGGTCTTGAAATTGACTGTATGACCGAGATATTCCCGCTTTTTGAGAATATCCACGATGGTGGAGGAACCCCACCCGTAAATATCCTTAAATGTCTTGTTTTTGTTTACGCCTTCGCCGTGCCGCGCCAAATGAACGGCGGGAATTTCCACTTTGTCGGCGGTCAACTGCTGGGCAATCTGATAGGGGCCGCGACCGTCCATCGTCATGGCGAAAATTCGGCGCACGACAGCGGCGGCTTCTTTGTCCACAATCCATTGCTCCCGTTTTTCGTCCGCCCATAAGTACCCGTAAATGACTGTGCCGGTCAGGTGTTTTCCGGACATGCCCTTGGCCTTGAAAACAGATTTTATTTTCCGGCTGGTGTCCCGAACGAAAAATTCGTTCATGATGTTGCGGAATGGGGTAAAGTCGTCATCGTCTCTGGCGCTGTCCACGCCGTCGTTAACGGCAATCAGCCGGACGTTTTTCTGCCGCAAAATCTCCATGATTTGGCCTACTTTGAGATAATCGCGTCCCAACCGGCTCATATCTTTGACGATAACAGCTTCCACCTGCCCCGCCTCGACTTCCGTCATCATGGCCGTGAAACCCGGTCGGTCGAACCGGGTTCCGGAAATACCGTCGTCGGTGAAATGGGTCGGACGCGGAAAACCGTTTCGCCGGGCATATTCCTCCAGCATCTGCTTCTGGTGGGATATGCTGTTGCTCTCGCCTTGCAACTCGTCGTCGCGGGACAGCCGTTCGTATAACGGAGTGATTTTTCCGTTTCCCATGTTTGCGCCCTCCTGTATATAAAATGTTCTAAGTGTACTCATCAACCATGACAAAAATCATGATAAATAAGCCTCTTAGAGCATATAACACCAATCAGATGTTTATATTTCCTGATGAATTTTGTGATAAGGAAATTCAACGCAGCCCGGGCAAAATTCGATGGAAAAGCAGGCGTTTTTGATTTTTCGAACATGCCCTGATCGTTTACCGACAATTTGACTTTCATCTCCTGCCACTTAATCTCTGAGATAGCCAACGAAGGGTAATAATTTTTTTAGGATCTTGGCAAACGGACGGCAATGCAATATCGATTTTGAGACTACTCAAAAATTTATTTTGCTCAAACAAGTTTTATATGTTGTTAATTTTAAATATAATACAGCCTGACGCCGCTCATACGGCGTCAGGCTGCTGCTTTTGTGACACGCTTTTGGTTCCTGTCCTAAAACTAAGGAAGCGCTGATTAAATTGTGTTGGATGAATGAGCGAGAGAAATTTCGTCGGTTCGTTCAAAAAGCGCAGACAATACCTTGTGTATTAACGAGGCCTTTTGAACAAAATGGCGGAAAATAATTTGCGCAGACGCCGACTGTTAATTTATTCAGAGCTTCCCTAATATTCAAAACGGATCTACTTCCCATGTACAAGCATATCCAGGGCATCAAAATAGATGTCACGTCCCGAACCATCCGCATAATCCGGAATCAGCCCAAGACGCCAGATCGAAACGCCGTTGACGCCGAACATATGGGCCAAACTGATCTTAGCCGCAATACTCCGCTCGTCCTCATACCAGAGCACATTCTGCGTATCATCGGCACTGTTGTAAAACGCTAAATAGGGGTTTTCATAACGCTTTGAATAATTCATCGTCGTGTCGGAGTCGGCAAGCCGCCCATACACGCTTTCAGTATCCGGATGGTACGGTGTCGCGTTGATAACTTTACCATCCTGCAGCTGCCACTGTTCGGTGTTGAAACTGATGGCCAGCGCGATCTTATCGGCATCCTGTACCCCTGTGTCCGGATCGGTGATCGCTTTCAGCGCATAATATACCTCATTGATCGGCGTAAGCGGCGTTGTGGTAAAACCGGCATCCATAAGATTGGCCGGCATGTAGGTTGCCTGATAATCGTGCGCCATCAAAATGACCTTGTCGCTATATTCCCCGATGGCTCTATAGTCGTAGGCGTCAAAGTACTGACCGTCGGAAACAACAGGCGGGACACAGACATAAATGGTCTTTCCCAGATCATCCATGGACGCGCGCAGTTCTTTTAAAAACGCGGTCAGGCCCGCTTTAAGGTCATCGCCGCTCATGCCCTCAAAATCGATTGTGACACCTGAGAGGAAGGGATAAGTTTGCAGCTGCGATGTGATTTGGGCGGTGGCGGCAGCACGGTTTTCGGGGTCCAGCAAAATTTCACGGCAGGGATCCGAGGTGGTACCGTCTGATGTCATCACCGTCTGCGACGTACTCATATAGATGTTGAGGTTTGCCGGGACGGCGCTGTCCTGCACAATCTTTACCACGGAACTGTAGCCGGACGGGATGTAAAATTCATTTCCGCCCGCTGTGGTCGTGTTCAGGCAGACGCCGCCTGCCGTTGTGTATTCAAGCTTGCTCCAGCCGAACGAAAGCGCATCCATATCCGGAATGCTGTCGGCCTGAGAATATGAGGCTATCGCATAAAAGGCATGGAGCCAGTCGATCTGCGCACTGTATTTATCATACATGCGGATGATTATGGTTGCTGCCTGCTCGCGGGTTGCATAACCATTCGGTTCAAAGGCGGTACCCGTCATTCCGTTGATCATGCCGAAATCATAGGCAAGCGTTATATAGCCGATGTTCCGGGTTACATCCATAAAAGGCAGCCCATAATCGGCGGCACTTGAGGCCAACAGGTCATAGCCGAGCGCGCGCACCAGCATAACGGCCATGTCCTCCCGCGTGATATCGTCGTCAGGTCTGAAGGTTTCGCCGTCTTTTAAAACCGCGCCGTTCGCCACGGCTGTCTCAATTACTGAATAATACCATTCGCTCGTATCGTCGTTATCGGTGAAGCTCGGTTCCTCCGGCATCACAGGCTCCCAACCAAACAGTCGGACAAGCAAAGCGGCAAATTGCGCTCTCGTCACATTTTGACCGACACCGAAGAGACCGCTACCCATACCGTTTATAAGGCCGAGCTGTGTGGCCCTGCTTATGTATTCGGCCGCCCAATGGTTTGCCGGGACATCTGAAAAATCCGAATCTGCGGCCATAGCCGGAAAATAGTTTGACAGTAAGACAATGGTAATCAAAAAACTGACGATACGTTTTTTCATCAATACCTCCAAATGATAGGCCCGTTCATATACATCGTAAGACGTTGGTGTTCCCGGCTGTGCCGACGTTTCAAAAATGTTGGGCAGATCTGCCGTTATTATATACCAATCCCCTTCTCAATTACAACTCTTGTCTTTGGTGGGATTTGGCTGCGGCAGGCAAAGTTATTAAAAATGATAACAGTGTCACACCTCTACTCGGAGATATCGGCCTTTTTAATGACCGATATGACGCCGGATTTTGATAAAAATCGATAAACAGCAATTATAATGTCATTAATTTTACATATTTTACAAATATTTTATAGAATTACCATGCAATATTGTTAATTGAAAAACAATCTCGCTTATGTTATGATGAGATAGTCTTTTATTCGGTTTACTTTATTTTTTCCCGCTTTCATTAGAGAATGGCGCAGTCCATTTTGAAATGAGCTGCATCAAGATCACCGACGGACTTAAGCGTTAAAGGACGCCAAAACAAGGAAAGCAGGATTTCTCCATCATGAGGGAAGATCGCTGAGCTCTGAATTCCGTTCGCTCAGGCCACTGTGCACAATGATAGGAGTATTGCAGCAACAGTTTTTCGTGATCGCGGAATTCAATTGATAGACCCCTACCGATTCTTCGGCAGGGGTCTATGTTTTGCGGGACTTATTTTCTCACAAGGCCGGGCATTATCGGAAACATGGCTGTCATTTTGGCCGGAAAAACGTTGTCAATCGGATAGCGCTGTGCTATATTACAATAAGGAAAAATTATATCGTTTCAGGGAGAACACGATCATGCATAAATGGCTGTCAAATGATTATATAGAATCGGATAAATATTTTTCCAAGATATTTATCATCTTGACACAAATCGTTGCAATAAGTCTTATTGTCTATTTATCAGGCGGGACCTCGGCGGCCTTTACGCATTTGATGTATATTCCAATCATATTGTCCGCACTCTATTTTAATGTCATCGGTGCGGCTGCGGCAGCCATATTGGGCGGGCTTTTACTTGGGCCGAAAATGCCGAAGAATGTGCTGCTTCACGTCACGCAGGAACCGGTCGGCTGGCTGTTTCGCCTTACAATGTTTATGATTGTTGGAATCATGGTTGCGATATTGTTTAGCCGTATTAAAGTCCATAAAAAGTCGGATTTAGAAAAATCATTTCAGCATTTTGTCACCGGTCAACCCAATATCAACATGCTGAAGCTTGACCTTGAAAAAATGATTACAGCAAAGCGAATATTTTCATTGATCGGGTTCAAAATCATTAATATGGATGACATCAACCGGCACATCGGCTACAATATTGGGATAGAATCTGCAAAACTTGCGGCAGAGTTATTCCAAAGCCATATCGACAATACCGTCTATTCGATATACACCAATGAATTTGCGGCAATTTTGCCTGACTGCGGCATCGAAAGCGCCCAGGCACTCGGAACTCAATTTCTGGCGAAAATACGAGAACCGCTTTTGGTTGATCAGTTTCACATCGAGCTGATTATCACAGGAGGGATCGTCAATTACCCTTTGCAGATTGCCGAGCCCGATGACCTTATCCGGGAAATGGGTGTTGCATTGGGTCAGAATACAAATGGGATAGGACTCTCAATTTATGATAATAATATCGATCAAAAAAGCAAAGAATGCTATGACGTGATGTGCCGTCTCCTGGGCGCAATAAAAAATGATGAGTTTTATCTTGTTTATCAGCCGAAACTGTGTTTAACCGATAACAGTATTATAGGCGTCGAAGCACTTTTGAGATGGAAATACGGCACCGAGAAGCAAATAAACACCGGCGAATTTATTAAGATCGCCGAGGAAATGGGAATCATCAGCGAAATCACCAAATGGGTAATCAAAAATGTCATCGTACAAATTGGAAAGTGGCGAAGCGAAGGATTATCATTGAAAGTTGCGATAAATATTTCATCAAAGGATCTTAGAAATTCTTCCGTTATCAATTACTTAATTGAATCCATCCGCAAAAGCGCCCTGGAGCCCGCTATGATCGAGGTCGAGCTGACCGAAAGAAGCATCCTTGAAAATGAAAAAATCGTCACGCTGCTTCTTGGCCTTCTTGAAAATGAAGGAATTAAAATCTCATTGGATGATTTTGGGACGGGTTACAACTCGCTGATCGACCTGATTAAAATTCCGATTGATTATATAAAGATCGACAAAGTTTTTATTGATGACATTGCGGATAAAAAAGACCGGGCGCTGATTGAAACCATAATCAATTTTTCACATAAAACAGGTTACAAAACAATAGCGGAAGGTGTGGAGACCAAAGAGCAGATGGCGCTATTGGCGGCTATGGGCTGCGAATATGTACAGGGCTATTATTTCAGCAAACCGCTGCCGCCTGAAGAGATACCAAAATTCATTTTATCTTTGGCTGAAGGTTCAGTGCAGGAAACAACTTGTTAGGGGTTCGTTAGAAAAATTAAACAAGCCCTAGCCGCGCGCGATATAATCCTTATATTCAGCCGTGAAACCCAAGTCCGCAATCGTTATGGGCAGGCCATAGTAGTCAAGCTGATATTGTGTTGCGTCAATCAAGTCGAGGAACATATATTTTCCCAGATTTTCAAAGGTATCCGTATAATAAGAGTCTCCATGAACATCTTGAAAAGCGATGGTAGAATTTTCTGTAAAATTCGGTGCGTTAATACTGCCGGTAGATAAATAATCATCACTGTCATCATCGTCAAAATACATAAAATAATAGCCATACCTATGGTTCGCCGAATTTGCCGCCGAGGTCAAGTCCCCTGTGATATAGAGGTCAATCATAAAGCATGTTGAATCATTGCTGGGATAATAAATAAATTCCAAAAAGAGGCTGTCACTTTCAGGACTATAATAGATACTATAATAATTTTCATCTGTCGGCCATACTATCCCGTATGTGTCTTCATCATAAATTTCATCCTCAGCTCCGTTTTCGACGACATATTCTTTCAAATACGTTATCGGATCATCGCTAAGCCACGTCTCGCTGAGGGCAATACAGTGCTTTGTCGAGGCATTTTCGATGTAAGATATCGGCAGGGCAAGATTCATATTTTGGCCATTGACATATGACCCGGAGGTAATGCCGATGGCCTCTCCGTATTTATTGATCAATGCGCCGCCGCTGCTGCCGGATGAAATCGCAGCGCTGATTTGTATGTAGGTCACACCGTCTTCTACCCGTGCCGGATTGGAGATCAGACCTTGGGTAATCGAATTCTGAAGGCCGAGAGGGCTGCCGATGGCATAGATTGTGGCTCCGCCGATCACAGTATCCTCGTCTCCGATGGTCAAATAGGAAAAACCGCTGCCATCTACCTTGATGACCGCCCAATCATCTTCCCTGCTGTAATCATATATGCCTACGACGTCATAGGTTTTCCCGGTATCGGACGTTGTGATCTTGGCCGAATAGCATTCGTCGATGACATGAAAATTCGTGACGGCCGTCCCCTTATCATCGATAAAGAACCCGCTTCCCGAGGCGACGGCGACATTTGAGGAATTATAGACTTCAATATAAAATACAGCGGGTGAACATTTGGCATAGATGTCTTCGGCGTCAAGGAAGGCTTTGTCACCTGTATCCGTGTCCGTATCGGTGTCTTGATCTGCGCTCGCTGCCGTGCTATCTACGACTACCGTATTCGTTTCGGCATCATAGCCGGCAGTGAACGCCAGTGCGTCCGCAAGCTCTCTGAGCTGAAAAAAATTATTGCCGCCGATATTATATGCCGTAATTTTCGACACGGTACCATCGATCATAATCATTTGACTGCTCAGCGTCATTGTATCGGATTTATCGTCACCGACTTTCATTTCTCCGCCGACCGGAGAATAATTCTGACCGGTTGTAACCGTTATGAGCTTATGGACAGAATCGTATGACAGGGCAAACTGCGCATCCGTGCCGCTTAGCACATAGGCGATATCGCGCAGCTTAAAATAATTATTGCCGTCGATATTGTAAGCCTCAAAGTTCTGCGCCTGCCCGTCGACCATAACCGACTGCGAGGATATGACGACATCCGGTGTATCGGCAGCCATAGCCGTCGGCATAAGCGTCAGGCATAAAACGACCACAAGAAAAACGGCAATGACTCTTTTTTTCACCCTTGACACTCCCCTACTTATTAATTAACTATATCATAGCATATTTTAATAATTTTGGATATATCCTGAAAAATAATATTTGCTGTATTTTTCGACATTATTCGACATGCCGCGACTTTAGCGGCAAGGAAAGTGCTGGACAGGTTATGGATAAAAACATAAAACCGAACAGCGTAAAGCACCGGAGACGGGAGCGTCTCCGGTGCTTTACGCTGTAAAAATGCTCTGTAAGAGCTTACGATGGATTGTGATAAGTTTCGGATAATACTTTTTGTAAGGTTACATCTCCTCAAGGCATTTTTCCGCAGGGACATATTCAGTGTTGAAACTATGGGCCACTGCTTCGTAGGTAATGCAGCCGTTGCAGGTATTCAGTCCGGTCAGAAGGGCTTTATCCTTGTTATCAAGCAGCGCTTGCTTAACGCCCTTTTGTGCCAGCTTTACCAGATACGGCAATGTGGCGCCGGTCAGCGCAAAAGTCGATGTCCTAGGAACCGCTCCCGGCATATTGGCAACAGAATAATGAATAACGCCATATTTCTCATAACAGGGATTATCGTGGGTTGTGGCTCTGTCGATGGTGGCTATTGAGCCGCCCTGGTCGATGGCGACATCGACAATGACTGAGCCTTTCTTCATGCTCTTTACCATGTCCTCTGAGACAATTTTAGGTGCCCTGGCCCCGGTGACAAGTACGGCTCCGACGAGCAGATCCGCCCTTTTGACCATTTCAGCCGCACTGTATTCATCATAGATCAGCGTCGTTATCCTTCCGGAAAAGATATCGTCGAGGTAACTGAGTCTGTCTTTGCTGATGTCCATGATGGTGACGCGCGCACCGAGTCCGGAAGCCATTTTCGCGGCATTTGCGCCCACGACGCCACCGCCGATGATGAGCACCTCGGCAGGATGAACCCCCGGAACGCCGCCGAGCAGAATGCCGGATCCGCCGTGATAGGTCTGCAGCATACTGGCGCCGACCTGAATGGACATTCTTCCGGCGACCTCGCTCATAGGAGAGAGCAGCGGATGAATACCGCTCGGCAGCTGCACGGTCTCATAGGCGATTGCCGTAACTTTTCGCTTCACCAGCGCTTCAGTCAGCTCGGGATTCGGCGCAAGATGGAGATACGTAAAAAGAGATTGGCCTTCTCTGAAATAGTTGTATTCCTGCTCAACCGGTTCCTTGACCTTCACGACAAGCTCCGCCGCGTCGTAGACGTCGGTCGGGTCGGCCAGCATGGTTGCCCCGGCGGCGGCATATTCGCTGTCGGCAATACCGCTGCCATTTCCTGCCGTTTTTTCAATCATGATCTTGTGGCCAAGCTTCGTCAGGGCATATACGCCTGCTGGAGTAATGGCTACCCTGTTCTCATTGTTTTTTATCTCTTTTGGAATGCCGATAATCATTTTGATTTGCCTCCTATATCAACTGCGTTATTTCCAATGGATACTGAATAGTTGTTCTTTACGCTTGATAATACGACGATTGTTCTGGTTTTTTGAACGCCCGGTACACTCTTGATCCTGTTGAGAAGAGCCTCAAGCGTATCGGTGTTTTCCGTAATGATTTTCATCAAATAATCAAAGTCGCCCGCCAGGTAGTGGCACTCGAGGATATCGTCCTCAGTATTGATATAGTCGACGAATCGATCGGTAAACTGCGGACGCTCCAGACTTACGAACATCATGGCCGTTAAAGTCTTCTTGAGGTAGCGGTTATCAATAATTGTCGTGTACTGCTTAATAACGCCGGACGACTCTAATTTCTTAAGGCGTTCACTGCAGGCGGGTACCGACAGGTTGATGAGATTGCTGATCTCCGAAGCCGTTATTCTGGCATTGTTTTTTAGGAACTGCAAAATTTTGATATCAATACTATCCATATGATGACCCCTTCCGGAAGTTCATGTCCATATATTAGCACATCCCCTTAAATTATTAAATACTATTTGTGTAATTCAATAATTTATTAATATATTTTCTTATTTTAATTTAATTTATTTTGTTTTTTCTTTTCTTCCGGAGTTCAGACCTAAATATTTAAATCAGTTTTTACAAATGAGGAAAAAGCAAAAGACCACGCCGGATAAATAGCCTATTCCCGCTCTCGGTATCCTCGCGCAATTCCGGAATAAAATGAAAATTTATCGTTTTATATATTGACATATATCTATTTGAAGCCTATACTGATAAACACATTAAATATTTTTGATATGAGGTGATGATATCGCTACAATTTATGAGGAACATGCCAAGATGTTTAAGGCGCTGTGTGACGAAAAACGCCTGCGTATCCTGGATCTGCTGCGAGGCGGTGAGAAATGCGCCTGTTTTTTGATCGAGCAGATGGCCATAGGGCAATCGGCACTTTCCTATCATATGAAAATATTGGTTGAGTCCGGCATTGTGGAAAGCCGACAGGAAGGCAAATGGATACACTATAAGATCAGCAAGGAGGGCAGCGCGATTGCCGTGGCTCTTCTGAAGGAACTAACCGCACAAAATAATTGCTGCAAATGATAAAAGCCATCTTCCGATGGCTTTTATCAGAACCGATATATCAAAAAATTTTGATATATCGGTTCTCCGGCAGCTTTAATATGAAACAAAACAGGAGGAATTTCCGGTGGCAAAAATCTGGTATCCCGTTATCGACTATGCCGCGTGCCATGCATGCGGTACCTGCATCACGAAGTGTTCCCACGGCGTCTACGATACTGAAAAATTTCCTACCCCGGTTGTAAGGGCTCCGTCAGCCTGCATTGACCATTGTCATGGCTGCGGAAGCCTATGCCCTGTCGGAGCCATTACCTATGTGGGGGATGATACCGGCTGGACTCCGCCAAACGGCACCTGCAAAATAGACGACGCCTGCTGTTCCGGCAGCGAAAAGACGGTTTTGGCCAAGAAGGTGTTGGTCGAATACTTATATCTGGATTTACATACCTGTGACCGCTGCATCGGAACAGACATAGCGCTGGATGAGGTAATGCTCACGATTAGTCCGGCGCTGCGACTTGCGGGGTTTGAGGTATCGTATCAAAAAATTGAGATGACTACGGCCGAGCTTGCCATAAAATATCACTTTCTCTCCTCTCCGACGATTCGCGTAAACGGACGGGATATTTGCACTTCTGTCAAAGAGAACAATTGCGGCTGCTGCAGCGAGATCAGCGGTACAAATGTGGATTGCAGAATATTTGAATATAACGGAGAGAACTATGAGGTACCACCGAAAGAAATGTTGGCTCAAGCCATTCTAAATAGCGTATTTGGCGCGTCTGGCAGCGGATGTTCCTGCGGCAGCTATGCGCTTCCGGAAAATCTGAAAACTTTCTTTATGGGAAGGAAAAAATCATCCCGTAATTCCGGCGAATGCACTTCCTGCTGAAAGTTTGGGCCGGCGGGCCGGCCATGGATTTAGCAAATGAACAATGCACACTGATTTATTAAAAGGTGATAAAAATGAAAAATAAAAACAAGATGCTGTTATTATTAGGCCTCATGGCTTTTCTTGCAAACGGTGATAACTATGCCGCTGCTCCCCTGCTGCTGAACATTGCCAGGGATTTAAATTTAAACATTGAAACCGCTTCAATTTCGGTTACGGCTTATATGCTGGCATTTGGTGCCTTTACCCTGATGTTTGGACCACTGTCGGATAGATTTGGAAAGGTCCGGGTAATTAATATTGCGGCCATAGGAACGGCTATTTTCAGCATTCTTGGCGGTTTTGCCTATGACCTGCCCTCGCTTGTTTTTTTCAGGGCCGTAAACGGTGCTTTTGCCGCGGGTATTTTTCCGGTGACCATGGCGCTGGTCGGACAGAATTTTAATGATGAAAACAGGCAAAAGGCCTTAGGCAAAGTCATGGGACTTATGTTCCTTGGCGGTGCGACTGCGACTGCCGTGGGTGGTGCCCTTGCCTATTTTGGATCATGGCGATTGGTCTATATCATTTACGGCGCAGGTGAGCTTGTCCTGGCATTATTCTTACTGAAAATGCTGGAAAAAGATCAACCTGTTGTCGCAAAACTGAATTATATAACCGCCTACAGAGAACCGCTTAGCAATTTCAGATTTATGCGTTTGGTTCTCACCATCTTTTTTGTTGGCTTCAGCGTATTCGGTACTTTCACCTATTCGGGAAAGCTTTTGCAGGAAATTACCGGGTATCAGGTCTTGGGCGTCGGCTTGATTCTGTCCCTGTTCGGGGTAGGAACTGTTTCAGGTGGCCGGATCGCTCCGAAAATCAGAAAAAGAACCGGTTCCCTGTATTTTATTATCAGCGGAGTCATCGGCTTTTGCGGCCTGTATGCCTTGTCGGCGAGCCGGAGTATTTATATCCTTTCCCTGGGCCTGTTCTTCTTTGGAACGGCATTTATATTTCTTCAGTCCACATTGGTCGCGGCCGCGCAGGAAATGCTCCCAAAAACGAAGGGCACAGCTATGTCGCTTGCGTCTTTTAACATGTTTGTGGGCGGAGCTGTCGGAACCTCTGTCAATGCCAAGATCATCGGTTCTGTCGGTATCGCAAAAATCTATGTACCCGCATCTATCCTTATCCTGCTGGTCGGGTTTACAACATCACTCTTGCTTAGAAAATCGCAGGGAAATTTAAAAGAGGCAGAGCCAGCCGATAACCGTGCACTATAATGGAACGCTCACGAAAGGAGCAAATAATTAAAAATAAAATCCGCCGCTCTGAAGAGCGGCGGATTTTTCCGGCCGGCGGAGACGGCATCATCTAAGGTATCAGTCTCCGGCTGCCATGGCGTCTGCCTTGGTTATATGGACGGTTCCTTTCGGATGCTGCGGTGGGGCGTAAATCGAATATAACTTGATTGGCCTGTTTCCGGTATTGATCAGGTTATGCCAGGTCCCGGCCGGCACGATGATCGCATAATCGCTGGTAACGATTCGCTTAAAATTCAAATTATCTTTGCTGTCTCCCATCATCACAAGTCCCTGCCCCTGTTCTAGCCGCAAAAATTGGTCCAGATTAGGGTGAATTTCCAGGCCAATATCCTCCCCCGGTTTAATGCTCATCAGGGTGAGCTGCAGGTGCTGCCCTGTCCAAAGCGCGGTACGGAATGTATCATTGCGTTTGGTGGCCCTATCGATATTTATGACAAATGGCTCCGGACCGTAATCCGTCAGCTCAAAATTATTTGAATTTATTCGGTCGGAATTGTTGTACCCTCGATACATTTAGGTTCATCTCCTTTATTTAACCTCTATGCCATCATATGAGCATCAAAATAGAGATGTGATTTAAGTATCGTGACAGATGATATCCGGGGAAAAATTTTTTTGTTATAAAAAATCTGCCCCGGCGCTGCGTTAAAAGAGCAAAGCCAAGGCAGGATCTTTACATATAAACCGGCAATCCGCATGGAAAAAAAGAAAAGCATTTTTAAATGATTTGAAGCCTTTTCCCTTTCGGGTCTCTCTTGAAAGCCTCGACGGCATGTTCCCAGGCCTCAAGTCCGATATCGTCGTTATAATAGCATGGCAGCTCTTTCAGGTGAGCCAGAGCAATTTTGCCTGTTATCAGCGGGTCATCGTTGCTCACATTGGTTTGCGGGTCGACGGTTCCATGCTCCAATTCGATATTTATGCCTTCCACATAATCCTCTGCTGTAAACGCCTCTTTGTCAAAATCAACACCCAATTGCTTTGCGATGGCCAGTGCGTCGGAGCGGGTAAACTTTTTCATAGCAATGTTCCTTTCTTCGTATAATTGATGTCTGTCAGCTTACGGTCATCCTGTCGACATCGTAACCCCAATTCTGGAATTCTTTTTCGCACTTGAGCAGCGCCTCTTGAGCCTTAGTTAACATTCCGGATATGCTTTGTCCAAAAGCCGCCGATGAAGTGTTTGGGTTCATATGAGATCACAAAAGCGTTTGGCGCAATTTCATGTAATAGCCTTAGAAGCTTTTTTTCATTGCTGCGTTTTGCCAAAACATGGAGGACAAGGCGTGCGCCGTCCCGGCCTTCTGCATCCCAAGACGTTACGCCATAGCCGTTTTCACGCAACAAATTGGGAAGCTTACAGTCAACGGAATCAACAATGATCTGGACATCGACATATCCGAGCGCAAGATACTGTTCGATCATACTTCCGATGTAGACGCCGGCTCCGTAGCCAATACAGTAAGCGGCGATATTGATCGGGCTGTCAAGGTTTTGCAATACCATGGTAAGGCCCATCAGGTAAACGCCTACCTCGGCCATAGACATGACCGAGGCCAAAACCCTTTGGCCTTTAATAACAATAATCGTACGGATAGTATTTAAAGAGACATAAACAATATTGATGCCGATAATGGTAATGACAAGAATAATGATTCTCCCCTCCCTTTGTTCGTTGAAACCGGCAGATCATGCCTGCTAATTTATTCATTATTTTTTATAATTATAATACGTATTCTTCCCGATGGCAATAAAGAAATCCACGCCTTATCTCTTATGTGGTTTTTCGACATGCTGAAATCGGCAGGGCAAATAGCCCTGCCGATTTCATTGCCATGTTTCCTATACTTCCCTGACTTTTTCATTGCCAAACAAGATAAAACCAAGTGCGCTGAGACACATGAGCACAGGATAGAACATATAAGGTATTATCTCGACGCTGACGATTGCGCCGGTCTTAAGCATCGCCGTAGCCCCTGCCGAGGCATAGAGCAGCTGCGCACCGTATGGGATGAGCCCCTGCACAACGGAGGCGAAGATATCAAGGATGGAGGCCGTACGGCGGGGATCGATAGCATACTCCGTGCTGATATCCTTTGCCAAAGACCCGGTCATAACAATAGCGATTGTATTGTTGGCCGTCGCAATATCCACACCCGCTACCAGGGCCGCGATACCAATTTGAGCGCTTCTTTTACTTCTGATCTTAGATTTCACAAGATCGAGTACGGCCTGAATTCCGCCGGCCTCCTTCATGAGCGAACCTATGCAGCTGACAACAATGGAAATAACGGTGATATCATACATTCCGGTAACCCCGTCGCCCATAAGTTTGAAAATTTCCGAAAAGGCAAACATACCGGTGCCGGCGCCGACGGCAATCGATGCGACGATGCCGGCCACGAGCACCAGAAAGATATTATAGCCTATAAGCGCGCCGATAAGTACCATGATATAGGGTATGACCTGGAGGACCATCTGAGCATTGACCGGCGCAAGCTCAAGCGGTACAGCCGCCGCATTCATAGTCATGACAAGGTAGGCCGCCGCCGTAATGATTGCGGCAGGCAGAACGATAAAAAAGTTCATTTTGAACTTATCCTTCATCGCGCAGCCCTGCGTGCGCACGGCGGCTATGGTCGTATCCGAAATCATTGAGAGATTATCGCCGAACATGGCGCCGGAGACACAGGCGCCGAGGCACAGGGCCAGGCTGTATCCTGTCTTATCGGCAATACCCACCGCAAAGGGCACAAGTACCGTTGTCGTGCCGACCGAGGTCCCCATGGCCGTTGAGATAAAACAGCCTATCAGAAACAACCCGACAACGGAAAATGACGGCGGCATCATATGCAGCGCAAGCGTTACCGTGCTGTCGGCTCCCCCGGCCGCCTTGACGATCCCTGAAAATGCACCGGCGACCAGAAAGATCAGACACATGGTTATAATATTTTCGTCCGCAAGACCGCGGGCGATCACGCTGACCTTCTCATCAAATCCGAGGCTGCGGTTCTGCAAAAACGCAACCAACAGAGCGACAAGAAAAGCAACGATAGCCGGCATGGCATAAAAATCGCTGAACGCGATGCCGGCGCCAAGATAAAGCACCAGGAATACGCCGATTGGAAGTAATGCGCTGTAGTTTCTCTTCATAATTCTCTCCTCTTTCTTCCGGGACATAAAAAAACGCCCCTGATTTTTGCATCAAGGACGATAATAAATACCGTGGTACCACCTTGTTTCACCTCCGCCTCACAGCGGAAGCCTCATGGAGTACTGTCATACTCCTGCGCTGTTACGAGCACCCCCGTCACGACCTATGCGCCATCGCATTCGGCCGTGCGGCTCCGAGACCATGTTCGGCTCCGCCTTTTGCGTCCCTTCTCACCGCCCGGGACTCTCTGAAGCATATCTCGAAGCTTACTCTTCTCTTCATTGCCTTTCAGGTTCAATAATTGGCAAAAACAGTATATTCTCTCCATCGAATTTTGTCAAGACCGATTTGTGTACATATTTTCCGGCAAGGCTTGGCATTTATACAAAAATTTTTAACATTTTGTTTTTAGTCTCGCCATCACTTTTTTATTTGCGGCTGTTATACTGTGTACAACAGACAGAACAAAAACACTAAGTTTACACTTCTATCTTCATTCTCCTCTCTTTCTTTTTGCTGCTCCCGCTCACATGGAGCGGGAGCGGTCACCTAAAGCTCCGGGGCGCTCCGCTCCGTTTATTATAAAAACGCCACAGCCAAGAGCTGTGGCGTTTTTTATTCCACTGCAATTTATCAGGCTTTACCACCCCAGCGTAAGGTTTTTTATAAAAATTTCCTTACGCGGTATGACGCAGCCGCCTGTCAGCTCACCGCCGTGGGCATACGGTATATCTTATTGCTCTTGCAAAGGATTGGACGCCTATCGCGGGGATGTTCAAAAAAGTCCATTTGTAAGCGCTCAAAATAGAATTGCCTGCATATAAGCGCCGAAACAATGCACAGATATTTCTCATATAAAATCGGTCACTCATATATTTGCGCCGTCTGCGGATACTAAGACAAATTAGAATTATTAAGGAGGCACCGCATGGAATATTTGTGGGAGGCCGACGTTTCAGCGCCGCACTTTAATTCATTGACTGAAAATGTTTCGACGGACGTGCTGGTTGTCGGCGGAGGCATGGCCGGTGTGCTCTGTGCCGCGCTCCTCCGCGAGCGCGGTGTGGACTGCCTGCTGGCAGAGGCAAAAACGATAGGTTCCGGCGTTACCAAAGGCACCACCGCCGTGCTCAGCGCGCAGCATGACACGCTGTACACCGACCTGATCAAGCGGTTCGGTACGCAGAAGGCAGCGCAATATCTCGATGCAAACCGCAACGCGGTCAATCGGTTTAGACAGCTTGCGGAGAAAATTCCTTGTGATTTTGAAGAAAAAGCTTCATATATGTACTCTCGAACCGATAGCAATGCGCTGAGCCGGGAAGCGGAAACGGTAAACCGGCTTGGCTTCCCGGCGGAGTTCACCACACAAACCAACTTGCCGTTTCCGGTCGCCGGTGCGGTACGCTATCCCGGTATGGCGCAGTTTCATCCTCTGAAATTTTTGTACGGCGCCGCCGGTGGCCTGAAAATATTTGAAAACACCTTTATTCACCGCATAGCGGACAGTATTGCTTACACAAACAGCGGCAAAATCAGCGCGCGAAAAATCATTATCGCCACGCACTTTCCGTTTATCGACCGGCGCGGGCTGTATTTTATGAAGCTTTACCAGATGCGCTCATTTGTCGTCGCGTTGGAAAACGCCCCGGACCTTGACGGCACCTATGTGGATACGGCTGAGAGCGGCATGTATTTTCGCAACTACAAGGGGCTTTTACTGGTCGGCGGCGGTGACCACCGCACCGGCAAGCCCGGCGGCGGATTCGAGGCTGTTCGCACATTCTGCCGCCGATATTTTCCCGAGGCCAGGGAAAAATATACTTGGGCAACACAGGACTGCATGAGCCTCGACGGCGTGCCGTATATCGGCACTTACAGTCCGGCAACGCCAGACCTATACGTGGCCACAGGCTTTAACGAATGGGGAATGACCTCTTCAATGGTCGCCGCTGTCATTCTTGCCGACATGGTGACAGGACACGAATATGCATTTTCAAACATTTTCTCGCCCGACAGGAGCATGCTGCGTACACAGCTGTTTGCAAATATGGGGGCGACCATAAGCGACTTTATCATCCCCACCACAAAGCGCTGCTCTCACCTCGGCTGCGCACTGAGATGGAACAGCGCCGAACACACCTGGGACTGTCCCTGTCACGGCTCCCGGTTTAACGAGCACGGCACGCTCATCGATAATCCCGCCACAAAAGACGTCAGTCTCTAATTTTAGGTGAGGACCTGTTGCGCGCAGGCAACACCTAAAGCGTGTTTACCGGCGGCAGGCAGGTCTCATTTTCACAGACGTAATAAGTCGTTTTGTTATTCATAAGCGGATAGTCGGGGCTGTCTGTCACCCGAAAGGCCCACTTTGAACGGATAACGATGTCTTTTAAATCCGCCGGGTCTTTGAGTACGCACACCACTTTCTTCACCGGGAGAACCGACCAGAGATAAAACGCATAGCCCATGGGATAAGCCGCCGCCTCCCCGTTCATAAAGTGGTTTTGCCTCTCCGAAAATGCCGAAAAGCGCACCTCACCGGTCAGAAGCGACAGGCGCGAGAGGACATAGGCCATGACGGAATTTCCCGACGGCATAGCGCCGTCCCAACTTTCCTTCGGTCTTGCCACCAGGTTTTCGTTTTCAGCGCCCGAGAAGAAAAATCCGCCGTCGGACGTATCCCAGAACAGCGAGACGGCTTTATCCGTCAGTAAAACGGCACGCGAGAGATAGCTGTCGGCCTGCGTCGCCTGATGGAGCTGCAGAAGCGCAAAAAGATAGAAAGCATAGTCGTCGAGAAAGCCCTTCCCGGCGCGGCGCCCGTCCGTGATCCCGACATAGACGGCGTCCCCTTCAGTCAGCTCGCGTGCGATAAAATCCGCAGTCTCCCGTGCGGTTTTAAGATAACCGTCGTTTTTCAGGATGCGCCCGGCCATGGCATAGGCCGCCGCGGTGAGCGCGTTCCAGGCCGTTAAAAGCTTTTTGTCGGTGTGCGGCGGTATGCGGCGGCTCCGGTAGTCCAACACCCGTGGGATAAGCTTGTCCGATGTCTCGTCATCGCCCGGTGAGCGCAGCAGGTTTGGGATACTGCCGCCCTCAAAATTTCCTGCCGGGGTAATCCCGTAACGGCGGCAAAATTGTTCGGCAGCCTCGTTACCCAACAGCGCCTTGAGCTCATCCTGGGTAAAAAGGTAGAATTTGCCTTCAACCCCCTCGGAGTCCGCGTCCTGAGCCGAGTAAAATCCGCCTCCCGGCGCATGCATGTCGCGCTCAAGATAGGCAAATATTCTTTCAGCCACCGTTCGGTAGAGGGCTTTTCCGGTATCTTCATAAGCTAAAAGGTATGCCATAGCCAGAAGGGCATTGTCATAGAGCATTTTTTCAAAATGCGGCACCAACCAGAACCGGTCGGTCGCGTAACGTGAAAAACCGCCGCCTATATGATCAAAAATGCCGCCGCGATACATCTGAAGCAGCGTTTTTTCCGCCATCTCGGGCGACGCACCGAGAAGGAACATGAGGTTGTGCGGAGACGGAAATTTCGGCGCGTTTCCGAATCCGCCCCACTCCGGATCAAATGCGGAACGGAACGCGGCAACAGCTTCTCTTATCGGTGCGCTCTCAGCGGGATAACGCTTACCGGCCTTTTCTCTCAGAGCCGCGGTTATCGAATCGCCGTTTTGCAGCAGCGCCTGCCTGTCTCTTTTCCATGCGCCCGATATTCCTTCCAGCAAGTCGATAAAGTTATCCTTAGGAAAATAGGTTCCCGCATAAAATGGCTTGCCGTCCGCGGACATAAAAATGCTGGTCGGCCATCCGCCGCTGCCGGTCAGCATCTGAGAGACACGCATATAGATGTTGTCCACATCCGGACGTTCTTCCCTGTCGACCTTGACGGCGATGAATTCGCGGTTTAAAATTTCCGCCACGCCTGTGTCCTCAAAGCTCTCATGCGCCATAACATGACACCAGTGGCAGGTACTATAGCCTATGCTCAGGAACACGGGCTTGTTCTCCTGCCGCGCTCTGGCAAAAGCCGCTTCGCCCCATGGATACCAATCCACGGGGTTATGCGCGTGCTGAAGAAGGTACGGAGAACTCTCTTGGATTAATCTATTGGGTGTTCTGTTATCGGTCATTTTACATCACTGCTTTCTTTTGCCTGCAAATTAGTATACCATTTATTATTCAAGATAAAACACTTGTTAACGCTGAAAAATTCCCAGATCCGTTGAATAGATCTGGGAATTTTGATCATTAATCTAAGAAACCATAGAATTAGCCAAGGGTAAAGCTCAGTCGTGCGGTATTGTCCATCATACGGGTAAGTACCGCTGATACTTCGGAACGTTTGATA
>JBFWKZ010000030.1:0-19476 GCA_050252415.1 Oscillospiraceae bacterium
TTCAGACAAAGACGTTGCCGGCTTCATTACCACGTTAAATCTACGCCCGCGCAAATGCCCGGAGTGGCATTCTCCTCTTGAAGTCTTCTGTGATATGCTGTTGCACTTGACTTGACAATTCACCGAAAGACTTCTTTGACATGCTGAAGAGCGCCATGAAAACTACATGTTTTCGTGGCGCTTCAGGTTATCGGTATACGATTATCTGTATGGCTGTTGTGCATTCAATCAAACTGGCCTTTTGGTTCGGCACAAAGAAACTCATCAAGACAAGCTTAGCGCTCTCATGGGACAAAACCGTACACATTTACCGCAACGGATACATTTTTCCATGTCTACTTTCGGCGCTGAAAATCCCTTTTGTGAAATGGCTCCGACGGGACAAACTCGAACTGCCGGACAAAAATGATTTTGAGGACAACGATTTATATTTACGCGCAAGGCTTTGTTATCCGGATCAGCGACCTCCGACTTATTTCCCATAAAAAAACCACTTAAATTGTTTTTCACAATAAATTACCTCGATCCAATGATATTTTATGTTATTAAAATATCATATATCGCGGATTCCATCTGTAATTTTGTCACCGAGCTTTAATACGGAGCGGACTATTGTGCGGGTCTGATCGAAATCACGAATATTCCTTCCGATAAGAAATCCACCTTAATTTCATTTGTTTCGGTCGTCCAGGTATAAGTCGCAACTTCTTCTTCCGGCTCAACTTGGCACAGGTCGTTGTAGTAGCCAATCATTTCGTTAAAGAATTGTTGGTCGCTTATATTCCCGGCTTCATCAATATTGACGATAATCATTATACTTGCCAGAGAATCATTCAGGCCAAACGAATATTTTAGAGAGATATCCAGGGTATTGCTATTCATACCAAAGTAATCGCTCTCTAAATTGCTCGAGCTGATCATATTATCGCCTGTTTTGTTTAGGGCCGGCGCCTTTGCGTGAGAATCTATTGAAACCACTTGGTCATAAGCGGAGCCCCATGCTATATTGTAAGGGACCTCAGTTGCCTGAGATGCCCGATTTTGTGAAAGAGCGATAGCAATTGCAATTGTAGCGATGACGACCGTGCAAATAAGGGCGATCACAATGATTTTCGTCTTGCGCTTCGCGCTATTCTTCATAAGCGTCCGGTCCGTATTGGAAGGCGTGCTCTCAGCAGTATCTTCCGGATTCATGAGCTTGGCGCCGCAATTTTTGCATACGGAGGAGTCATCATCTACCGTCTTGTGGCATCTGGGACAGATCATAGTTCATTTACCTCTCAGTTATTTCATTTATAAATCAGAAGCGGGGCATCCGTTCAGATGCCCCGCCTTGTAGGAGAATCAACTTCCAAGTGACAGGGAGCGCGCTTTTTTCTCTGCAGAAATTTACGCAAAAATCTCCCCCGCCGCATTTTCTGTGGTCAAAATTCAAATTGTGGCCCGGAAATACGGTTATAATGCGACTTGGCTGCCCACTAAAATTTCCTCTTCGGGCAGGAGCAGGCTGAAAACCATACCGGTGGTATCCAGAATATACTGCACGTCGGTATTTGGACTTTTCAATGCGTTGATATACTGCTGATGTGTCGTAAGAATGTATTCCACGACAGACTCCCCGATACATTTTTGCGGCATGCCGGAGGAACCCGCGATACATTTTGCCAAATAGCTATGTAACCGGATTTCGTAGAGCGCATGATCCGCAATGCTGTATGAATCGTTATGGGGGGATGTAAAAGCGTCGGAAAGATAGTGAATAAGTTTTCCGAGGCGGTAGTATTCGAGTATCCACCAGTGCTTCCGCTGCTGGAGCCTTTCAGCCGTCCGGAGAATAAGACGTTCCGCATTTTTAAAGTTGTGGCCGCAAAACATACTTTCTCTTAACGACCCCTTCAGGAAGGTGAAGACATTATAATCCGGTTCAACACAACCAAAGAGGAAAGCTCTTTCATAACTGCGCGTGGGGAAACCCTGTAAATTATCCGTCAGATATTTTCCAAGGAGCATATGGCTTTTCTTTTTCAATAGGGCACCTCTTATTTTTTGAATACGTGGTCGGGCACTGAGTACCCAACGGCGAAACCGATATGGCTGATGTCGTACTATGCAAATTTATAAAGAAGAAACGTACCTAAGCCAGCACGTTTCTTCTTGGCGGAGACGGTGGGATTCGAACCCACGGGCCGGCTCATCACCGGTCAAACGATTTCGAGTCGTTCTCGTTATGACCACTTCGATACGTCTCCATCTACAGGCCACAAAGCTTAATCATTATACTTCATATTTTTTTGTAAATCAAGTGGATATTTTTAATTATAGTGTGTCGTCGTTTTCTATCCAGGTTTTGACCGGGACGACCTCATAGTTGTCTTCACCGATGCGGCAGACGACGTTTTCTATCCCGGAGTTGATGATGAGGCGGCGGCACATGGCGCAGGGCGTGGTGTTCGTCAGGTACTCGCCGGTTTTGGCGTCTTTTCCCACCAAATACAGCGTACCGCCCAGCATGTCGCGGCGGGCGGAGGAAATGATGGCGTTTGCCTCGGCGTGGACGCTGCGGCAGAGCTCATACCGTTCGCCGCTGGGGATGCTCAGCATTTCACGGTTGCAAAATCCAAGGTCCGAGCAGTTTTTCCGGCCTCTGGGCGCACCGTTGTAGCCGGTGGATAATATCTCGTCGTTGCGGACGATAATTGCCCCATACTTTCTGCGCAGGCAAGTGGAACGCTCGAGCACCGAGGCGGCAATATCCAGATAGTAGTTGATTTTATCGGTTCGGTTATCCATTAAATAATTCTTCCTTTCAAGCTTAAAAACGGACGTATTGTATTTCATTAGGTATGGGCCGATGGGAAAAAGCAGCAGGTGCGGTTTGAAGTTTTTCGGATGAGTCAGGCGTTCTTGATTTATCAAACAAGCTCTAAAAAACCACGACTGTTGTACCCGAGGGGACAGTGTCATAAATCCACCGGATGTCCTCATCATACATACGGATGCACCCGGCGCTGATGGGGTAGCCGATACCGGGATCCATAAGCTCGGTATCCGAGCCCGGGACATACAGTCTGGAGTGAAAAGCATAGCCGCCGTCTTTGAACCGGACAACGGGCCGGACCTCATATGAAGCGGTATACCAACCGGGCTGTTTATAGGTGGTTTTGAAAACGCCCTTAGGCGTATTGTTGCCTCTGCCGCAGCCGACGATACACACACGGGTAAGCTTCCAATTACCGGCAGTGCCCTCAAAGATATTGACGTGTTGGTAGGCTTGGTTTACCCAGATGAGATATGGGGTGTCGCTTTCATAGCCTTTGGCGTTGACCCACAGCTCTTTCTCGTTATCCCCATAGTCGTGCTGCTCTGCCCAGGCCAGCGTGAAGTCGCCGATATAGTCCGAGGTAATGAGGTCCAGGACGTGCTGGGTTTCAACGGCGGAGAAGTGCTCTTCATCATAGTTTTCAAGCTGCTGAGCTGCCTTCGTGATGACGGAGGTGGCGTAGCCGTATGCGGTGGTATAGTCCAGGCAAAAGACGATTTCACTCCGGAGCGCCATACCGCGTTTATAATCATAATTGTAGTTGAGCGTGAAGACATCGCCGCCCTCCAGGGTGACGTTTTGTTCAGAGATAAGCTCGCCGTCTATATACCACGACTCGCGGCAGTTCAGGCCTGTCGGGGCGCCTATGAGCTTTGCGGCAACGGAGAGTGTTTCTCCTGCGGGCAAACGTTCCGGATGTGCCAGCTCGGCGGTTACGCCGTATAACCCGTAGTCGGTATCGTCCATGACGTTTTTTGCTTTTTCAGTTATTTCGCAGCCGGGTGCGCGGAGATACACGTTCGCAATATGGCCATAGCCGGTGATGGCTGTTGCCTCCCCCAGAACATGTATACTGTCGGCAGTCCCTTGAATGGCGACGGTGTTGTTTTTACCGGTCACGGTAATGCGCTTAATCCGCGCACCGCTGCTGATTGTGACCGTATTTCCGTTGCCGGAGATATCAATACTGTTGACATTTTCCGACAGGGCAACTTCTTTGCCGCTGCCGGTAAGGTCCAGCGTGTCCAGCCTGCCATTGACGGAGATCCCGCCGGAACCTGAGCCGATACGGAGTTTCTCCAGCCCGCGGGGAGAAAGACGAATATCGCCTTCGACGGCGAGTACCAGCTCGCCGATATGGCAGCCTGCCAGAGATACCGTGCCGGCTTTTTGTGAGCGGACGATGACTCTTTCGGCGGATACCCGGGAAAGGCGTATGTCCTCTGCCGCGCAGTCAAGCCACAGCGTTCCGCCCTCAAATCCGGATACCGTGCCGTCAGTCAAAATCTTACCGGTACCCATGATCCGATACAGCAGCGTGATGAATTCGGCCCGGGTCATCCCTGCGTCCAAATTCAGGCTGCCGCCGCAGCCCTGGACAAGTCCCGCGTTGATAAGCGCGGCGACAGCGTGCTTTTCGCCGTCGGGAAGTGAAGCTGAGGCTGGGAATACGGCTAGGGAAGCGGTGCTTTCATTGGAGCCGGCAAGCTGGAACGCCTCCGCAGCCATGACAAAAGCCCGAATCCGCGTTATTGGTGCGGTGAGGTCGTCTCCGGGAGAGACAAGTTTCAGGCGCAGCGCCTTGCCGGCGGCCTCAGCATACCATTCGTCGCCGGTAAGCCCAAGCGCCGTGACATCGGAGGAGGCCTGCGCGTCAAGCACGCGGCACAGCAGGGCTGCCGCCTCGGCCGTCGTCACAGGGCTATCCGGCCGTACCGTACCGTCCTCAAAACCGGAAAGAAAACCGTCCTGAGCGGCGCTGAGTACGGCCTCCCGTGCCCAGTGACCGTCGAGATCGGGGAAATCAGCGGCCAGCGAGGGTATGACGCACAGCAGTATGAGTGCAGAGACAAGTACGGTGACGGTGAGTGCGCGAGCCTTAGACTGCATAATATTCCCCCAAATCTATACTATCCTTCCAAAATATGATAATATTTAAGTGACGACAAGTCAAGGACAATGCGCCTGAATTTCAATTATATCCGGGAGGAAAGCGATGACAAGGATTCTATTTATATGCCACGGCAACATTTGCAGGTCGCCGATGGCGGAATTTGTTTTGAAGGCTATTGCCGCTGAGCACGGTTTGGCGGACGCACTTTACATTGCGTCCGCCGCAACCAGCGCGGAGGAATTGGGAAACCCTGTCCACCCGGGCGCAAGAAAAAAGCTGCGTGAGCACGGGATCGGCTGTTCCGGTAAGACGGCGCGCCGCGTAACGCGTGACGACTATGACAACTTCGACCTGCTCATCGGTATGGACGAACCGAATATCCGTGACACGGTGCGCATAATGGGCGGCGACCCCGACGGGAAGATACACCTGTTGCTTGAATATTGCGGTTCACGGTGTGGAATTGCAGACCCGTGGTATACCGGCAATTTTGACGCCACATGGGATGATATCCGTGAGGGCTGCTCGGCATTATTTGATTACCTGTATAATACGGAGAAAAAAGCCGACCGATAGGGCGTTGTATTGCAGAAATTTGAAGATGCCTGTTATGATCAAGCCTTGCTTATTTTGTCTAAGAAGATTGCAGCTTCGTCAAAAATTCTTAAAATACATCTCGTATTTCAACCCTTTTTTCTTGCTTCGTTTTGTATTATCTCAGAATATCCGGCACTTTTAAATTTAAAAACAAGATCTGGTTATTTTTTACTTTTTCTTCTGGAATTGCTGGAAATCCTTGACGTATTAGGCTATAATAAAAAAATATGTAGCTATTACGACGCTATTCTTATTTAAATATAAATCTTAAGAGAATCAGGAGGTACCCTATGAAAATTAGAAAAGCAGTTATTCCTGCTGCAGGGTTGGGTACGAGAATGCTGCCGGCAACCAAGACAGTACCTAAGGAGATGCTCCCGCTTGTAGACAAGCCGGTGATACAGTATATCGTTGAGGAGGCGGTGGCTTCCGGTATTGAGGATATCCTGATCGTGACAAACCGCGCCAAGTCGGCGATGGACGATTATTTCGACTATCATCCCGAACTGGAAAATCGTCTTCTCGCAGATGGGAAAACACGCGAAGCCGAGATGTGCAGGCATGCGGCCGATATGGCAAACATATTCTATGTGCGCCAGAAGGAGACCCGCGGTCTCGGCCATGCCATCTGGCGTGCGAAACGTTTCGTGGGCGACGAACCGTTTGCCATACTCCTCGGCGACGACATCATGTATGCTGAAAAGCCTGTTCTGAAGCAGCTTATCAGTGCCGCAGAGAAATATGACTGCAGTGCCATTGGTGCCAGAGAGGTCGACGACGAGCATATCGTCAAGTATTCTTCACTTGAAATATCGCCGTTGGAAGACCGGATTTATGAGATACACGATATGAACGAGAAGCCCACGCTTCAAACCAAGCTCTCAAACTATGCCATCATGGGCCGGTATGTTCTGACTCCCGCAATTTTTGATATTCTGGGGAATACGGCGCCGGGCGCCGGAGGCGAGATTCAGCTGACCGACGGCATGCGCGAGCTGCTGCGCCGTGAGAAGATGGTTGCCGTCGACTTTGACGCGATACGCTATGATACGGGCAACCTCCGCGGTTTCCTCGAGGCCACAATCGATTATGCTCTGCGCCATCCCGAGACCGGTGAATGGCTGCGGGAGTTCATCATCAATAAAGCCAAGAGCTTTGCGGACGATTAGACGATTAATTTTACAGGCGTATGGGACCATGCGCCCGATTCTCGCCTGTCATGAAAAAGAAGTTGACACAGATAAACAAAATAGGGTAAAATGTATGCTAGGCTTTTTTATATCTTTGGGGTATCGATGCCCCAATTATCGTCAACTACTTCGGCTTTGCCGATGTTGAGTAATATCGGGGCGCCAATATTTTTTGCCCCAGATCACGATAAGGAGGTGCAACACATATGCTGCGTACCTATCAGCCCAAAAAGCGCCAACGCAAGAAAGAGCACGGTTTTCGCAAAAGAATGGCGACAAAGAACGGACGCAAGGTCCTCGCTCGCCGCAGAGCAAAGGGAAGAGCTCAGCTGAGCTACTAATCTGTTGGAAAATTTTCTGACCCCGCCGCATTGGAGTGAGACTGTTGAAATTTACAGGTTCGTTGAAGAAAAATTATGAATTTCGTCGTCTGTACTCCAGGGGAAACAGCGCCGCGACACCGCTTTTGGTGGTCTATTGCCGAAAGTACAGGCGCGAAAATAACCGCCTGGGCATAACCGTCACAGGTAAACTTGGCAAGGCGGTACACCGCAACCGTGTGCGCCGCAGAATAAGGGAGATATACCGCCTCAATGAGGATAGGCTGCTAAGAGGGATGGACATGATTATCGTGGCCCGTGTCCGCAGCCGCTCAGCCGATTATCGGCAGCTTGAAGGGGCATTTCTTGACGCCTGCTCAAAGCTTAATCTTCTAAGGGACGCGGGAAATCGGGGGAGCCAATGAAGAAGTTTCTTATTTTGCTCGTCCGATTCTATCGCCGTGCGATATCTCCCCTTTTCCCGCCTTCCTGCCGGTTTATCCCAACATGTTCGGAATATGCCATAGAGGCTTTAGAGAAATACGGCGCCGCAAAGGGCACATGGCTGACGATCAAGCGCCTGTCCAGGTGCCACCCTTTTCATCGCGATAAGAATCACGATTTTTACGACCCTGTCCCATAATGGGGCATCACATCAGATTGGAGAAATCAATGTCCATTATAACAGTGCCTTTTTCATGGCTGCTTTTGAAACTTTACGACCCGATGCAGAATTACGGTATCGCTATAATCATGTTCGCACTGATTGTAAAGCTTATCCTGCTGCCTTTCCAGGTAAAGAGCAAGCGCAGTATGATGCGTACGGCGAGTCTTACGCCAATACTGAAAGAATTGGAAAAAAAGCACGGCGGAAATAAACAGAAGTACCAGATGGAAGTGTCGAAGCTGTATCAGGAAGAAAAGATCAATCCGATGTCGGGTTGTATCTGGACACTCATTCCATTTCCCATCCTCATCGCACTTTACAGTGTTGTCCGTGCCCCTCTGACAAATGTCATGGGGCTCACACAGGATCAAATTACACTTATTACTGAAAAAATCACCTCTTACGGTGTTACGCTTTCAGGCGGTACCTATCGTGAGCTGGAGATTGCCAAGCATATTAGCAGTCACTATGATGAGCTGCATGCACTTGTCCCCCAGCTGCTTGACCTCAACTATAATTTTCTTGGAATCAACCTCTGTGAAATTCCTAAGCTGAATTTTTTCAGCAGTGTTGACTGGTCCAACGCCGCCGTCTGGGGGCCTGCGTTGGGGCTGTTTCTCATTCCGTTCATATCCGCGTTTTTATCTTGGGTGACGATGAAAGTCTCCAGTGCAAATAATGTTGCGGCGACCGCTCCCGAGCAGGCGGGAATGATGAAAAGTATGAACTTGGTCATGCCGCTTATGTCCGTCTATATCTGTTTCATCATGCCTGCGGCAATGGGTATCTACTGGATCGCAAACAGCGTCTTTGCAATTGCACAGGAGCTGGTTATGAACAAGTATTTTAAAAAAGTGCTTGATAAAGAACAGGCAGAGCGCAACGCCCGTATGCAGGCGCGTCTGACTGAGTTGGAACAAAAACGCGAAGAGACCCAGCGCAAGCGTGAGGATGGGACAACAACAAAAAACAAAAATACGAGCAAGCGCAAGCTTGAGAGTCAGAACAGAGTTCGTGAGGAGGAACGGCGCGCGGCGGAAAAAGCTGCGGCGGAAAAGACCTCCGGCGAGCAGAAAGATGTATCCGTTTCTCAGGTTGGAAAACGCCGTTATGCCCGCGGCCGCGCCTATGACCCCGAGAGATACGGGGACGCCGGTGAGGTTTCCAATGCCGACAGCCTCGGCGAGGATAGCGCCTGGGAAGACGAGAGCGCAGATATTCCTGAGAACGATACCATGACCGACGATGAATAACAGGAGAAACATGCTATGAAAGAATCAATCCAAGTAACCGGCAAAACAGAGGAAGAGGCAATTGCCTCCGCTCTCGAACAGCTGGGCATGGAGCGCGATGCGGTCTCGGTTGAGATCATCGAGCGTGCAAAACCCGGCTTTTTAGGGATTGGCGCCTCTCCTGCCGTTGTCAGGGTAAGTTATGAGAAGACGGATTCTCAGCAGGAAAAGGTTGAGAAATTTATCCGCGGTCTGCTTCAGCACATGGGTGCTGAGGCGGATATTCAAATCACTGAGCGTGAGAAGGGCCTCAATGTCAGCCTCAGCGGCGACAATATGGGTGTCATAATAGGACGCCGGGGCGAGACGCTGGACGCCATACAGCACCTCACAAACTATGCGGTTAACCGCGGTGCGGAGAAGCGGCTCTACATCAATGTTGACGCAGAAAACTACCGCAGTAAGCGGGAAGATTCGCTTGTTCACCTCGCAGAGAAAATGGCGGCCAAGGTAGTAAAATACCACCGCAGTATGGCGCTGGAGCCCATGAACTCCTACGAGCGCCACGTTATCCACACAGCTCTGCAGGATTTTGGCGGCGTTACCACAAGTTCCACTGGAACAGAGCCTAACCGCCGCGTGGTGGTCTCCTATGTACGTCCCGAATCGAAAAAGAATAAACCCCAGGCCAGGGAGTGGAGCTGAGAATTTAATCAGGGGGGGGAAGAATAATGATGGTATTTGACAGAGTTAGTGATATTATCCAGTCACAGCTTGGAACGGATGACAGTATCATCACGGCGGATACCGATATTATCGAGGATCTTGGAGCGGATTCTGTTGATATAGCGGAGCTTATCGCCACTATAGAAGATGAATTTGCACTCCCGCCGACGGATCGTACTACCGAGGATATCCACACGGTCGGTCAGCTTGTTGAGTTTATCGAGAGCCTTATTTGACCCCGGCATTAAACACAAGGAAGGCGGGCAATCATTTATATGATTGCCCGCCTTCCTTTGCTGTTGTCAGCACAGCTCATCAATGAACGAACGGATGTCTTCGTCAGGCCCCATAGGGTGGAACACAACGCCGCCAAGCTCACAGGTTATGGTCTCGCCGTCATCCCAAACGGTTATGTGTGAGGAGTCGGCCAGCTCAATAACGGCCAGGGGCTGGCCGCTCGGCACCTCGGCGGACTCGCCATACTCAAAATAGGTGAGAAGCTTCTCAATGGTGCTCTCGTCGCTCAGCGTGATGCTTTTGGTATCGTCGGAATAAGCCATAAGGCTCAGCACTGCACTGTTTTCGTCACTTGTGACAACGCTGTTGACATACACAAGCGGATCGCTTTCAGCGGCCGCTTCGGACGGCGCGCATTCATCAAAACCATATTCGGACGGCTCGGGAGCGGCGGCAGTCATGGTTTTCGACCGGCTCGATTCTGTCCCATCGGACGCGGATGCGCCGTCCATAGCGGCTCCAGACTGAACCTCATACGATGTGATGGTGTCGTTTGCGGTAGTAAACTCGCCCATGAGCACACCGGCGGAGGGACTGCCGTGTGAGCCGGGATCCAATAGTCCGTATCCGATACCGGCAACACATATGAGTGCAAAACAAGCCGCTGCCACGACATAGCGTTTGCGGGGCGGCCTATGGGCGCTTTTTTTCGCTGTTTCAAGCTTCTCTATGACGGAACTGAAAAGCCCATCGGGTGCAGGAATCAGGTCGTTCATTTCGGCGGAGATAGAGGAAAAAGCCCCATATGCCGCCTGACAGGCGGGACATGTGCGGATGTGAGCCTTCAACTCTGCGCTTTCCGCATGGGAGAGCTCGCCGTCGATCATTGTGCTCATCATTTCCAAATATTTATTGCACTCATTCAAGACTCACACCTCCTTTGTTTTTTTTGACGTTTGAAATTCCTTAAAGTTCCCATCCCTCATAAGAATCGTGCACAGCTTTTTGCGGGCACGAAAAATTCTGGATTTTACCGTACCGGGTTCCAATGAAAGCGTCAATGCGATCTCATCATAACTCATACCGCCGATTTCGCGCAGCAGAAGAATCTCTCTCTGGTCGTCCGGCAGACGGGAAAGACCGCGGTGAACAGCATCCCGCAGTTCTTGCCGTTCAAGCGCCGTATGCGGACAGTAGCGTTCGTCCGGAATTTCAAATTCAAGCTCCTCACCCTCATCCGAAGTGAAATAAGTAAGCGATACGACCTTTCTTCTGCGCCGCGCACGGAGAAAGTCGCGACACAGATTACTCGTCAATCGGTACAGCCAGACGGAAAACTTGCAGTCGCCTCTAAAACTTTCCAACGAATTAAAGGCCCTGATGAACGCATCCTGGGTCAAGTCATAGGCGTCTTCCTCATTCCCAACCATTCTCAGGGCGAGATTATATATCGGGGTCTGGTATTGCAGGACAAAGATCTCAAAATCCTGCGTGTTTCCGGCGAGCACGCCGTCTATTACGCGTCTCTCCTCATCCCGATCCATATCATATCACCTCAATTCACGTTTAATACCAGATGCAATGCGATAAATATCATCCAGCGTTTCGATGCGGACGATCTGTTGCTTAAAATAACCCGAGTGAGCGACACCCTTGAGGTACCAGGCAAAGTGCCGGCGGGCCTCAAGACATGCCACGCGCTCCCCCCTCGCGCGTGAGGCCAACTCAAATTGCCTGACGGCAAGATCTATCCTGTCTCTGAGTGGGGGCAGGGGAGAAATCTTTTCATGCGCAATGGCGGCGTTGCCGCGTGAAAAGATCCAGGGGTTCCCAAAACTGCCGCGCCCGATCATAGCCATATCGGCGCCGGTATAGCGCAGGATGTGCTCGGCATCTTCCGGTTCAAAAACATCCCCATTCGCAATTACCGGTATTGAGACGGTGCGCTTCACGTCGCGGATGATATCCCAATCTGCGACGCCGGAGTACATCTGTGCCCGTGTTCGGCCGTGTACCGCAACGGCGGCGGCCCCGGCGCTTTCAGCCATATTGGCAAACGCTACGGCGTTGACATTTCCCTTATCCCAACCCTTACGGAATTTTACCGTGACAGGGACGGGAACCGACGCGCAAACGGCGGAGATGATGGCAGAGGCCAGAGAGGGGGTTTTCATGAGTGCGCAGCCCTCTCCGTGCCCTGCTACCTTGCCGACGGGACAGCCCATATTGATGTCGATTATGTCCGCACCGGAAATTTCCAGAGCAATTTTAGCGCCTTTGGCCATAAAATCCGGTTCCGAGCCAAATATCTGCACGGCCATTGGCGCTTCCCCCGCGCCGCGGAGAAGCAGAGAGGCTGTCTTCTTGTCGCCGTATACAAGCGCCTTTGCGCTTACCATCTCCGTAACGGTATAGGCGGCGCCGCACTCCCGGCAGATCTGCCGAAAGGCAACATCCGTCACTCCCGCCATTGGCGCCAAGGCGAGACACCCATTAATTTCAACGTTACCGATTTTTGTCATAGATTGATGTCAAGTCCTACAGGGCAGTGATCGCTGCCCATGATCTCGGGACAAATGAAAGCCTTGTCTATCTTATCTGCGATACGGTTGGAGCAGAGAAAATAGTCGATACGCCATCCTGTGTTGTTCGCACGCGCGTTGCCCCGGTAGCTCCACCAACTGTACGCCCCGACAAGGTCGGGGTACAGATATCGGAAAGTATCCGTAAATCCTGATTCCAGGAGTTCCCCAAATTTTTCACGTTCCTCATCTGAAAAGCCCGGGTTGCCGCGATTGGGTCCGGGATTCTTGAGGTCAATCTCCCTGTGGGCCACATTCATGTCGCCGCAGATGATGACAGGCTTGATCTTGTCCAATTGGCAAAGATAGTCACGAAGGTCATCTTCCCAACACATGCGGTAATCCAGACGGCGCAGACCGTCCTGCGCATTCGGCGTATACACGCAGACGAAAAAAAACGCGTCATATTCCAGCGTTATGACTCTCCCCTCGGTGTCGTGTGCAGGAATTCCGAGGTTATAGCTTATGCCGCCGGGCTTTATCCGTGTATAAACCGCTGTGCCGGAGTAGCCTTTCCTCTCCGCATAGTTCCAATAGTGTTCATAGCCGGGAAACGCCAGATCAATCTGTCCCGCCTGAAGTTTCGTTTCCTGAATCGCGAAGATATCCGCATTGAGGCTGTAAAATATGTCCTCAAAACCTTTTTTGACTGCGGCACGCAGTCCGTTTACGTTCCATGAAATCAGTCTCATCTTTATTATCATCCCTTTTGCATTACTGGTGAAACATAAGGACTATTGTTGAAAATGGCCCTTATGTTCAAACGCGCCCTGAATGTGCTTAAACTCGCTCACCGCCGTATACGGCAACGCAGCGGTTTATTTTTATGCCCTGCTCGTGAAATTTTGACTCATAATCCGTCATCACGCCGCAGACGCCTCCACCGTGAAGGTCGTTTGTGATCTCGCTCAAAACCCAGCCGGATTGCTCAAAACTCTTGAGCGAATACTCAAAAAGCGGCAGATTGTCGGTTTTGAAATGGATTTCTCCGCCGTCTCTCAGCACCGTGCGGTAAAGCGCCAGAAAGCCGGGAGACGTAAGGCGCCGCTTTTCATCGCGTTTCTTTGGCCATGGGTCGCAGAAATTTATATAGATCCGCGAGACTTCCTGTGGAGCGAACATCTCCGGCAGCTTCAATACGTCTCTGTTTGTGAAACGAATATTCTGCAGGCCTATTTCACAGGCGTGCTCCATACCGACGACCATGGCGTCCGCTATTTTTTCTATGCCAATATATAAGATTGTTGGTTTGACCGCTGCAGTGCTCACGGTGAAACTGGCCTTACCGCAGCCCAGCTCCAGATGCAGTTCGGTGAATCCGGGAATACTTTTGAGCCATGTGCCGCAGTTTGCTTCAGGATTTTTTATATGAACGCGCTCACAGCGCATCAGTCTGGGAATCAAATTTCGCTTTTTTCTCATCCGCACAAAAAATCACACTCCTTTCAAAATGATAACACATTGCGTCCAAAACTTCAACGAATAAAGAGGCGGCAAAATTCTGTGATCTGAGATAAGATTATCGATCGCTCAGCTTTGTTCCGCAAGCGATGTTTGAGTATGCCGACAACAAATTGAAAATAAGCCGAGTCATAGCGATAAGGCCTCAACTTGACGAACAATACTGCTGAAAGAAATCTCACTTAAGCTTCCGCCGCCAGCTCCCAAATAGATTGCGCTCATTGGGCCCACGATGGAGAATATACTGCTTTACGTAACGTGAGCACGGTGAGCGTTCGGCATGAGGCCTTTTATCGGTATGCCGTTTGTATAAAAATCACCCCCAATTATCAGTAGGATATACTGAACAATAATGGGGGTGATTTTACATAATTGGGGTGCTCATGAGGCAGAAAAGTTTAGTCTCTTATGCCATATTTGTTGAGCTTGCGCCACAGTGTTGTGCGGCTCATTCCGAGCTTTTTGGCAGCGCGAGTCCGATTGAAGTTACAATCAGCGAGAATTTCGAGTATATGATGCTTTTCAATGCGGGATTCAATGCCTGTCCCACTCAGCTCAGTGACGGGGGCGTTGATCACCATATCCAGTATGTTACTTTCCGAATACTGCCGCACCGACCCGAGTGTTGACAGCCGGTCGCAGCAGCATAATAGCTCGTACATGTTACCATGCCATTTGTACGTTTGGAGAAGAGCGGCGGCACCGGGCCGAAAACCGGGCGGTTCTTTCCCAAGCTTCAGACGGAGGTAATGCTCTATAAGCGGCATGACGTCCTCCGGACGTTCCCGCAGTGGAGGCAGGTCCAGTATGAGCGTTGAGAGTAAGTAGTAAAGCCGGGGCTCAAATTGCCCGCTGTTTGACAGAACTTCAAGATCACATGAGGTTGTGCTGATTATGTTTAAGTCAAGCGGTATGGTGAAGCCGCTGCCAAGCCGGGTCACGCTATGGCTGCTAATTGCGGAAATGAGGTCGCCCTGCAGCCCTTTTTGTAGACGGTCGACTTCCCGAAGCAGGAGCGTTCCGTTGCTTGCCAGCTCAAAAATTCCGGGTTGAGACTTATCATGGGCTTGCGTCCCAAAGAGCTTTTCCCGAGTGAGAGATGAGCATTCTATTGTCAGAAACAGGCCCCTGCGGTGGCCGCCGCCGTTATGAATAGATTGCGCGAATAGCGATTTTCCGGTTCCGGGTTCTCCGGTAATAAGAATATTTTTTCCCATTTCGGCGTAATGTTTTGCAGTTTTGATTGTGGAAATAAGGCGCTGATTTGTGCCGATGATATTATTGAAGCTGTTTTCTGCGATATATGCGGCCGAAAGGCTCTTATTTTTGGCGTCATAATCGTTAATATACTGGACAAGGGCGGCGGCATTCTGGAATGTGGTAAGATAACAATTTTTTTCTTCACCATAGGGAATCAGGGCCTTGCTCACAACAAGGGTTTTACCCTTATATTCGACAATTCTATTTTGAAATATCTCCGGCCTTATCAGCATCTGCAAGAGTTGACCGGGAGAAAGAAGCTCGTTAAGCCTTTTGGGCGACGTCGGCGCACTTTCTTGCCCAAGAAGTATCAGGGCGGAGTCATTTATCCAGATAATTTCGTTATCCTGATCGTATGATATAATGCCGCTGTAAGTATTGCTGATGATTGCATGGTATAGGGTTGAGCGCCTTCTCTCCTTTTCCACGATAACCGCAGCGGATTTTGCGGCGCTTATGGCATGGAGAATAGATACGACGGACGTTGTCAGCAGATCGCCGAAAAGCCCAAGTTCCCGTGCATAAGCGGTGGTGTGTACGCCGCCGATAATAATCTTGCATCCGTCACGCGCAGCACGCCGAACGGTGTCCTCATAGCTGTTATAGCTGGCCTCTCGACTCTGATAGACGCGAATGTTGTAACGGTTGCTTTTGAGTATCCCTTGCGCACCGTAGGTCATATTATAGGTTCCGGCCACGGCAATGGGGAGGTTGCCATACCGTTTCAGCGCATGCCGTATCGTCGAAATGAGATCTGCACTGGTGAGAGGTATTTCGACGACATGTACGTCGCTATTGAGAAAATATTGTTTCAGAAGAATTGCTGTTGCACCCCTGGCCACAAGAACATCTGCCCCGTCACAGTCCTCAATTTTATCGTTGCTGTCCGGATTATCCCGGATTGAATACTCGAATTTGTGATTGGTATAGAGGCTCGTTTCAAGCGTGTATTGTTCGCTGATTGCCCAGGCATCGCGTATTTGTTGTATCATTGCATGATAGGGGACGAAAAAGGCTATTTTACTCATATGATATCAGTCCTAAACTTCCACTTTTTGACAGATCACGCTCGTCAATAACGCGTTTCTGTACCACGAAAAGATACTTTATTGAATTCTCAATGACATTATAGCATGCCTATAGCTTTTATTAAAGTGTATAGGGCCTGTGATATTACGGCAAAAAAGAATTTATGAAAATCAGACCGATAAACCATACGCGAAGCGTTTGCCGTCAAAAACGGCGCGTATGTTCATCTGAGAGGATAAAAAAACGGGTAATCGCATGATTACCCGTTTTTCATATTATCTTTATAGTATTTTTGCATACAGCGAAAGCTTTTTTCGCTGATATGGTGCTCGATGCGGCAGGAGTCCTCATATGCTGTTTTTTCGTCTACCCCCATGGCAATCAGAAGCTCGGCTATGGCGTTGTGCCGCTCAAACATGCGTTCAGCAATCTCAAGTCCCTTTTCCGTAAGTTCAATGTACCCGGAACTATCGACCGTTATATAGCCGTCTTGGCGGAATTTTTTCATGGCAACGCTTATGGTCGGCTTGGAATAGCCCAATTCATTGCATATGTCAACCGAACGGACGGAGCCGATACGCCGTTTTAGCATATATATTGTCTCCAAGTAATTTTCGCCGGACTCGTAAATTTTCATGATTTACTCCTTATTTGCCTATGAGTATTAATTATTATTTTACCATAACGTCCCTGCCTTATCAAGCCACAAAATAACTATTGCAGGGTATTGACAAAACGGTTAGTTAATGCTAACATATACGTATGCCGGTTATATAATGCTAACTTGCGAGTCGGGGATAATTGACAGGCCGCGTTATCCTATATTTAAGTGGATGGAAGCTTTATCATCAATCAGTGGCGATGCTAAAAAAATTTAAAAGTCAGACTTATGCCGGAGGAGCCGCCGACTGCCGTTTTAGAATGGGCGGACAACGTTATTGGAAACGTCATGGTTCATGCAAAACGGCCAGCGGAAAATGGCTTACCGAGTAACGGTTCGAGAGGAGAATCATTATGAATACGTTAAAAGAGGCTAAGGTGGGTGAAACCCTTATCGTTGTAAAGCTCCACGGAGAAGGTGCTGTGAAACGTCGGATCATGGACATGGGCATAACAAAGGGCGTATCGGTTTATATCCGGAAGCTGGCGCCGCTTGGAGATCCAATGGAGATTACGGTGCGCGGCTACGAACTCAGCCTCCGAAAGGCGGATGCTGAGATGATAGAGGTGCAGTGAGCAAAAAGACGGTTAGAACGAATTGCAGTAAAAGAGACCAGACACCTTTTATCGGAGCCCTTCCTGATGACCGGGACAGCGGCAAAGCATCGGTAATATATATTTAGCCATATCGCAAGGAAAAATGCATTTGGATATTTTCCGTAAGATTCTAAAGGAGTTGATTTTATGAACATACCAACCATTATTATTTCAATCGGATTAGCGGTATTATTGATATTCATCGTGCGAAAAATGGTGCACGATAAGCGGCGCGGGAAAGGTTGCGGCTGCGGCTGCGCCTCCTGCCCGGGACGTGACAGCTGCCGCTAAAGGGTCGTTCGGACAAAAGCAGCACCATAGCGGGTCCCATATTCACACTAGACATATGACTTTTTCGATAAATAAAGGCCCGGTGCCAAAAGGCAGAGGGTAATAAGGTGCCCCTTGCTAATGACTTGACATTAACAAGGGGCACCTTATTATCTAACGTTGTAATGTATCTTCATTAATAAATTCCAAGGAAATTTCCAGATGTACAACCACCTTTTTTGCTTTATACGTTCTAGTAGGACAACGCTGCACAATCATGCATAGAAAGAAAGCCCAATGTTTGCTTTCCATATTTCAGCCGTTCAAAAGGCATGTATCGTACCTTGTTTTGCAGAAGGGGTCCCCGCCGCCTTTCAGCAAAGCCTTCCCGCAATCACCCGCGGGCTATCCGGACTATTTGTTGACAGCGGCGAGGCCGCTGAAATCGTGGCTGGTATTTCAGGATAATTGGAATCGGGTATGTCCTGAACACCGTCACGCACTTTTTTGGGCGCCGTCAACGGTATGGGGAAATCAGTAAAAAGTAGGCTTTGCATGGTTGTGTACTACTGATTATCCGCATGCCTTGGCCTGACTTTTTCATTTACAATCATTGACAAGCTAATACAATTAGTTTATGATATATTCACAGTAGTTTGAAAGAAGGCATAGCATGAGTACAAAAAGAGGCTTGGATTCACAAACAATCCTGAACGCAGCAGCAGAGCTGGCCGAAGAAAAGGGTCTTGAAAATGTCTCGTTGCTTCAGGTCGCGGAAAAACTCGGCGTAAAATCACCATCGCTATACAATCATCTGAGCGGATTGCAGGAACTCTCTTCAGGTATTGCGAAGCTTGCTATCAGCAGGCTTGAAGATACCATTCGCAGCGCAGCAGTCGGCCGGTCGAAAAATGATGCTTTAATGGCAATTGCTTCTGCATACCGTAAATTTGCGAAAGAAAATCCCGAACTCTATAAAGCAATTTTGAGATTTCCTGATTATAACGACAGCAGCGTACAGGAAGCAGGTCATACCGTTGTTCGTATTTTGTACCAGGTGATGGAACCATACCATTACAGCAAAGAAGAAGCGATCCATTTTGTCCGGTGTTTCCGCAGCGCGCTTCACGGTTTCGTTTCTTTGGAAGCGGCGGGCTTTTTCCAGAGCGGTGAAGCCAACGCGGATGAAAGCTATGAGCAACTGGTTTCCCGGCTGATATCGACATTGAGTACCGTGGAGGCTGATTAATATGGGGCATTATATTGCGTTACCTATCGTGGGATTTGTGGTCGGCTTACTGATCATTTCGCTTGGGGGTGGAGGCGGAGCCGTTTATGTGGGGATTTTGACTGTTTTCTTTCACATCCCGCCTGGCATTGCGGCCTCTACTTCGCTTGCAACCACGATACCCACCACAGCGGTGGGAACTTTCAGTCATTGGAAAATGGGAAATGTGAATTGGCATTTCGGGCTCTTGATGCTGATCGGCGGCGTGGCCGGTTCGATTATCGGTTCTCTGTGTTCCGGGTTCCTGCCGGAAAGTCTATATAATAAGGTGACCGGAGCGCTCCTGTTATTGCTTGCCGTGCAGATGTTTGTTTCGTACATAAAGAAAAAAGGCAATGGGCGAGAGACCGATCAAACCCATAAGAAACCCAACACTGTTAAAGCGGTCTGCTTTGGCCTCCTCGGCGGAGTCATGTCTGGGCTTGT